>NZ_JAAALL010000440.1 GCF_009906315.1 Kineococcus vitellinus
CCACGGTCCCGACGAGCGTCCCGGCGATGCACCACCACCGCCGGGCCGTGCGGCGCCCGGGCACCCGCGGGCATCGGGGATCCTGGAGGGGTGAGCACCGGGACCCCGCACTCCTCGCACTGGGGCGCCTTCCGCGCCGAGCAGACCCCCGCGGGCGTGCGGGTCACGGCCCACCCCGACGACCCGGAGCCCTCGCCGCTGCTGGGCAACGTCGCCGTGGCGGCGACGCCGACGGCCCGGGTGCTGCGCCCGCACGTGCGCCGCGGCTGGTGGGAGGACGGCCCCGGCCCCGACCCGCGGCGCGGGTCCGACGAGTTCCTGCCCGTGGAGTGGGACGAGCTGCTCGACCGCGTCGCCGGCGAGTACCGGCGGGTGCTGGACGAGCACGGCCCGCAGGCCGTCTTCGCCGGCAGCTACGGCTGGGCCAGCGCCGGCCGCTTCCACCACGCCCAGAGCCAGGTGCACCGCTTCTCGCACTGCCTGGGCGGTGCGGTCCGCTCCTCGTGGACCTACAGCCACGGCGTCGGCGAGGTCCTCATGCCGCACGTGGTCGGCAACCAGGAGCCGCTGCTGTCGCCGACGGCGTGGTCCAGCATCGAGGCGCACACCGACCTCGTCATCGCCCTCGGCGGGCTGCCGGCCAAGAACTCCGAGGTCGCCAGCGGCGGCATCAGCCGCCACGAGGTCGCCGGCCGGCTGCGCGCGGCCCGGGCCCGCGGCGCGCAGTTCGTCCTCGTCTCCCCGCTGCGCGACGACCTCGCCGCCGAGCTGGACGCCGACTGGCTCGACGTCGTGCCCGGCTCCGACGCGGCGCTGCTGCTGGCGATGTGCCACGTGCTGCTCGTGGAGGACCTGCTGGACCGGGACTTCCTGGAGCGCTGCACCGCCGGCGCCGACGTCTTCCTGGCCTCGCTGCGCGGCGCCGGGGACGGGGTGGAGAAGACGCCGGAGTGGGCGGCGCCGCTGACCGGCATCGAGGCCGGGCGCATCCGCGAGCTGGCCCGCCGCGCCGCCCGCGGCCGCACGATGGTCACGGTCAGCTGGTCGGTGGCGCGCACCCGCTTCGGCGAGCAGCCGCTGTGGGCGGCCGTCGCCCTGGCCGCGATGCTGGGCCAGGTCGGCCTGCCCGGCGGCGGCTTCGGCCACGGCTACGCCTCCACCGGCGGCGTCGGCCGGCGCTCGGGCAGCTACCCGCTGCCCACGCTGCCGCAGTTCGCCGACCCGCTGCGGCTGCGCATCCCCGTCGCCCGCATCGCCGACGCGCTGCTGCACCCCGGCGAGCCCTACGAGGTCGACGGCCGCCGCGAGCGCTACCCGCACCTGCGGCTGGTGCACTGGGCCGGCGGCAACCCCTTCCACCACCACCAGGACCTGCTGCGGCTGCGGCGCGCCTTCCAGGCGGCCGAGACGGTGGTGGTGCACGAGCCGTTCTGGACCTCGACCGCGCGCCACGCCGACGTCGTCCTGGCCACGACGACGACGCTGGAGCGCACCGACGTCGGCGCCGCCCGCTACGACGACCGGCTCATCGCCATGGGGCGGGTGCACCCCCCGCTGGGGCAGGCCCGCGACGACTACGCCGTCCTGTCCGCGCTCGCCGCCCGCCTCGGCGTCGGCGAGCGCTTCACCGAGGGCCGCAGCGCCGAGGAGTGGGTGGAGCACCTGTACGAGCAGTGGCGCACCGGCCCGGCCGCCCGCGCCGGGATCAGCGCACCGCGCTACGCCGACTTCATCGCGGCGGGGGAGTTCGCGCTGCCGCCGGAGCCGGCCGAGAAGGTGATGTTCGCCTCCTTCCGCGCCGACCCGGGCACCTACCCGCTGCGCACGCCCAGCGGGCGCATCGAGCTGCACTCGCAGACCGTCGCGGGCTTCGGCTACGACGACTGCCCCGGGCACCCGGTGTGGCTGGCGCCCGACGAGGAGCCCGACGAGGAGTTCCCGCTGCGGCTGATCGCCAACAACCCAGCCACCCGCCTGCACAGCCAGCTCGACCACGGCGCGACGTCGCAGGCGGGCAAGGTCGCCGGTCGCGAGCCGGTCCGCCTGCACCCCGCCGACGCCGCCGCCCTGGGCCTGGCCGACGGGCAGGTCGTCGTGCTGCGCAGCCGCCGGGGCAGCTGCCTGGGCGGTCTCCTCGTCTCCGACGCGGTGCGCCGCGGCGTGGTGCAGATGTCCACCGGCGCCTGGTTCGACCCGGTGGCCGGGGCCGCCGCCGGCGTCAGCTGCGGGTACGGCAACGTCAACGTCCTCACCCGCGACATCGGCTCCTCGCGGCTGGCGCAGGCCTGCACCGGCCAGCACGCGGCCGTGCGGGTGGAGGCCTTCGAGGGCACCCCGCCCCGCGTGACGGTCTTCGACCAGCCCACCGCCTCCGGCCGGTCCGCCGCGGCCGGCTGACCGCGGCCCGCCCGCGCCGCCCGGCAACGCGTCCCACCCGGAAATCGGTGGCGGCGCGGGCGGCGGCACGGCAGCCTCGGCGGGTGCCGACC
>NZ_JAAALL010000441.1 GCF_009906315.1 Kineococcus vitellinus
CTGCTGCTCGCCCCCGGGCAGCGCGCGGCCAGCTCCGCGCTGCGCCGGGCCGCCCGCACCGCACCCGCCCGCCGGCCCGCCGCCCCGTGCAGCGCCGCGGCCCGGGCCGCGCTCTCGGCGGCGTCCAGCCAGACGCCGAGCCGCTCGTACTCGCGCGCGGCGGCCTCCAGCCGGTCGGCGTCGCCCGCCAGCAGCGCGCGGGCGTGCGCGGCGTGCGCGGCGCTGAGGTCGCCGTCGACGAGGCCGGCCAGCTCCTCCAGGCGCGCGGCGACCCGCGCGGGCCTGCCCAGCCGCGCCGCCTGGTGCAGCGCGTAGGACTCCACGGCGGCGGCGCCGCGCTCGCGGGCGGCGGCCGCCACCTCCAGCACCGCGCGCTCGGCGGCGTCGGTGGAGCCCTCCACCCACGCCACCCACGCGCGGGCCGTCTCGCGCGGCGCGATGAAGCACGGCTCGGGCGTCACCGCGCACGCCTCGTCCAGCGCGGCGCGGGCCGCGGGCCCGTCGCCGCGCAGCGCGGCCACCTCGGCCAGGCAGCCCAGGCACCACGCCAGGGAGTGCACCCCCAGCAGCGAGCGGTCGTGCCGCAGCAGCAGCGCCGCCTCGCTCAGGTGCTCCTGCGCGTGCTGCAGGTCCCCGCGCAGGGTGCCGGCCTGCCCGAGGGCCAGCGCCCACAGCGTGCGCAGGTCCGGAGCGCGCTGGTCGAGGGCGGCCGCGTAGCGGGTGCGGGCCAGCTCCTCGGCCTCGGCGATGCGCCCGGTGGTGCCGTAGGCGTAGCAGAGCCCGACGAGCGCGGTCTCGAACACGGCCGGCAGCTCCTGCTGCGGAGCGCGGTCGGCGAGCAGCCGGTGCCCGACCGCGACGGCGGTGCCGCCGCGCCCCACCTGCCCCCACGCCGACATGGCCACCAGCAGGGCCCGCAGCCGGGAGCGCCGGGAGCGCTCCGGCCCGGCGAGCAGGGGTTCCACGGCGTCCAGCGCCTGCTGCGGGCGGCCCGCGCTGAGCACGGTCATCCCGCCGAGGGCGGCCAGCTCGTCGTCCAGCTCGCGGTCCGGCTCGCGGTCCGGCTCGCGGTCCGGCTCGCGGTCCGGCTCGTGGTCCGGCTCGTGGTCCGGCCGCCCGCCCGCCCGCCGCGCGGCGAGCTCGCCGCGGGCACCGCGCACGAGCGCCTCGGCCTGCTGCCAGCGCCCGAACCCGCCGACCAGGTTGGCCGCCCGGACGAGGACGACCCGGCCGCGCCGGCGTGGCTCGCCCGCCGCCTCCTCGTGCAGCGCCGCCAGGAGGACCTCGGCCTCCTCCGTGCGCCCGGCCGCGTTGAGGGCGTCCGCGCAGGCCAGGCGCGCCTCGAAGCCGCCGCCGGCCGCGGCCGCGGCCGTCAGCCGCACGGCGAGGGGGGCGTCGAACAGGCGGGTGGCCGCGCGCGCGGCCGCGAGCAGCACGTCCTCGCCGGGCACCTCCCCCGCGTCCAGGCGCAGCACGGCCAGCCGCAGCACGTCGTCGCGGCGCCGGCAGCCCGTCGCCGCCAGGGCGCCCGCCAGGGCGCGGCGGTGCACCCGCGCGGCCAGCTGCGGCGTGGCCGCGCGCAGCACCTGCGCGTACAGCGGATGCGGCAGCAGGGCCCGCAGCCGGCGGGAGCCGTGGCCCGCGTCGCGGGCGTCGTCACGGCCCGCGTCACGGGCGTCGTCGCCGCCGTCGTCACGTCCGTCGGCGTCGAGCACCAGCAGGCGGGCGCGCTCGGCGGCGAGCACGGCCTCCAGGCCGACCAGGCGCTCCAGCAGCGGGACCTCCACCGCACCCACCAGCGCGGTGGTCTCCACGGCGGTGCGCACCGCCGGCTCCAGCCGCGCGAAGCGGCGCTCGACGACCTCGCTCAGCCGGCGCCCGGGCTCCGGCCGGCCGGCGGCGCGCCACACGCCCCGCTCCTCGCGCAGGGCGCCCTCCTGCGCCCACGCGCCGAGCAGCTCGCGCAGGTACAGCAGGTTGCCGCCGGACATCGCCTCCAGGCGGTGCAGCGTCGCGCCCTCCACCGGGGCGCCGAGCACGGCCCCGCACAGCGCCGCCAGCTCCTCGTGGCCCAGCGGGTCCACCCGCACCTGCTCGCAGGAGCCGTCCGCCACCAGCGGCGCCAGCGCCTCGGGTGCCGCCTCCCCCCGCACCACGAGCAGGCCGCGGGCGGCGCCGGAGCGCAGCAGGTGGGTGACGAGCGCGGTCGAGGCGTCGTCGAGCAGGTGGGCGTCGTCGACCACCAGCACCAGGCCGTGGCGCGAGGCGGCCTCCCGCAGCCGGCGGGCGGTCAGGCGCATCAGCTCCAGCGGCGAGGCGGCCTGCTGCAGGTCGGCGGGCAGCAGGTCGGCGAGGGCGGCGAAGGGCAGGCCGGCGGCCGCGGCCGTGGCCGCGGTGCGGGTGACGGTCGTCCCGCGGGCGGCGAGGCGGGCGGCGGCCTCCGCGGCGATGCGGCTCTTGCCCGCCCCCTCGGGCCCCAGCAGCAC
>NZ_JAAALL010000442.1 GCF_009906315.1 Kineococcus vitellinus
TCCTGGTGGTCTCCGGGTCCACGCCGGTGGCCTCGATGCGCAGGTCGAACGTGGCGCCGGCCTGGAACTTGGCGCGGTCCACCGGCAGGATCCGGACGGCGCTGCCGGTGCCGACGGCGGCGTTCAGCACGCGCCGCACGGTGGTGGAGTAGTGCGCGTCCTTGACGTTCAGCTGCGCCGGGACGTAGGCGGGGGCGGCGGCGGAGGCGGACGACGCGTCGCGCAGCCCCTGGCCGAGGACGATGGCGGTGGCGAGGCCGCCCGTGCCGAGGAGGCCTCGACGGGTGAAGAATCCGCGACGAGCGGGCATCGACTCGTCGTGCGTGCTGGACTGGTCGTCGGACACCGGGGTACCTCTCAGTTCGATGCTCAGGGCAGGCACAACCTGGCACCGCCCGGCGAACCCGGGCCCAACCCGCGGCCAACGGCGCGTGCACGTCGCCCCACCCGCCGGGTCAGCCGACGGCCTCCGGCACCGCGGTCCCCGGCCGATCGCCGCTGCGCCTGCCGCCGTGCCGCTCGAGGAGGCGGGTGGTCAGCGCGAGGACCGCGGTGACGGCCACGACGGCGCCGGCGGCGGCGAGCGCGCCCAGCGGTTCGGTCACGACGAACACCGGGACGTCGCGGCCGGGCACCGCGACGGCGCCGAGGAAGGCCCCGAGCAGGCCGAACCAGCTGCCGCGCATGTTCGCCCGGTGCCCGCGCACGTCGCGGCGCCGGGCCGCGCGGATCCCCAGGACCAGGCTGACGAGGGTGACCGCGGACAGCACGTGCAGCAGGCTCAGCCGGCCGTCGCGGAGGTCGCGGACGGCGAACGAGCTCGTCGCGACGAACGTCATGCCGGCGACCCAGCACCAGCCCGCGCGGCGGTGCGCGGCGTCGCCCTTGCGCCTGCGCAGCAGCACGAGGGCGCCCAGGCCCAGGCACACCAGCGCGCTGCCCGCGTGGGCGATGAGCAGGACCGTCGATCCGTTCACGGGGGTGCTCCGCTCTCGTCGTGGTCCAGCACCTCGATGAGGCGCCGGGTCTGCTGCGCGTACTGCGCGTAGGGGAAGTCGCTCGCGGCCACGAGGGCGGCGAAGCGCTCCTCCAGCAGGGCCCGCCCGGTGGCGACCAGGTGCGCGCCCGCGGCGCTCAGCCGCAGCCCGCGCCGGTTCCCGCCGCCCGCGGGGACCGACACCTCGAGCAGGCCGGCCTCGGCGAGGACGGCGACCATCCGGCTCGTCGAGGGTTCGGTGACGCCCAGCGCCTCGGCGAGCACGCGCTGGGTGGGGACGCCCTCGCCCACGAGCAGCAGGGCGAGGAAGCGGCGGTAGGGCAGGTCGAGCTCCGCGCGCAGCAGCCGGTCCGCGGCGCGGTCGAGGCGGGCGGTCAGCAGGTGCAGGTCGAAGGTCAGCTCACCGCTCACACCCGACTGTGGCACCAGTACCTTAGAAGCGCAAGGTGCTGGGTCCGCCGTGCGCCGGCCGTGCCGCCGTGGTGGGGTGCGCAGGTGGTCGAGCTGCGCCCGTCGGCGGAGGTGCACGGCACCGCGCTCGCGGTGCTGGAGCGGCAGCGGCGCGCGCTGCGCGAGGCCGGGGTCCCCGGTGAGCTGCTGCTCGTGGGGGCCGCCAGCGTCGAGGGCGGCTGGACGCGCGGCGACGTCGACCTGCACCTGCGCGTCCCGGCGGCGGACTTCGAGGCCGTCCGGGACCGGCTGGGCGAGCTGCTGCCCGTCGTCCACCCGGGGATCTGGGGCCCGACGCTGGCGACGTTCGCGGTGCCCGGCACGCCGCTGCCCACCGGGCTGGCGCTGACCCCGGCCGGCTCGGAGCACGACCTGCGCTTCACCCGCTGCTGGCAGCTGCTGCGCGCCGACCCGCGGCTGCTCGCCGAGCACGAGGCCGTCAAGCGGACCGCCACCGACGAGGACTACGAGCAGCGCAAGTCCGCCTCCTTCGACCACCTGCTGCGGCTGTGGCCGCAGCACCCGGCCGGCGGCGGGGCCTGATCGCTCAGGCGGCGGGGTCGCCGGCGAGGGAGGACTCCACCTGCTCGCGCAGGTGCCGGCAGACCGCGCTCACGCCGACGCCGGCGAGGGCCGCCGTGCGGGTGAGCAGCGCGAGCGCGACGTCGGTGAGGACGACCACGGCGTCCTCGGCGCGCGGGCCGCGCCCCAGCAGGCGGGCGGCCTCGCAGGCGCCGCCGAGGTCGTCGCCGGCGCGGGCCAGCACGGCCAGCACCTCGGCGGCGACGTCGCGGGCGGCGGGCACGTCGTTGACGACCACCCGGGCGAGGACCTGGGCGCCGGTGCTGCCGGAGGTGGTGCACACCAGCCGCAGCGCGGCGTGGGCGACGGCGAGGCTGCCCACCGCGCACAGGTCGCCGAAGTCCTCGCGCAGCTCGCGCAGCACCGCGGCGAAGAGGGCGTGCTCCCCGTGGGCGCGGGCGGCGACCAGGTCGAGGGCGGCGCGGCAGAGCGGGGCCTGGG
>NZ_JAAALL010000443.1:0-816 GCF_009906315.1 Kineococcus vitellinus
GGAGGCGCCCGTGCCGCTCCGGTGGCTCGGCGCACCCCGCCTGCGGCGGGTCGTGGTCGCGGACGGGCGGTGCGCCCGGCGGGGTGCCGGTGTCTCGTCGGCGCGGCGCCCACCGGGGACGTGCTGCGGAGGCGGTGCGGTCCCGCGTCCTGGAGCGCACCCGGCTCGCCGGTGCCGGCGGGTGCGACCGCCCTGGGCGCACGGGCGCCGAGCGCGACGCCCGTGCGCCGACCGGCCTCGGGACGTGAGCCGGCAACCCCGCCGGGATCGGGGCGAGCGCCCGCACGACCGGGCACTCGACCACCGGCCCGACCGGAACCCCGCCCGAAACTCCGAGCAGAACCCGGGGGAAACCCTGGCCGGAACTTCGGTGGAACCGCGACCGGAACTCCGAGCAAACAGCGACCGGAACTCCGAGGAAACAGCAACTGGAACCCCGGTCGAGGCACCGACTGGAACCCCGGTCGAAACCCCGACCGAAACTCCGGTGCGCCGGTTCGCCGGAGGGATCACCCCGCCTGAGGTGCTCCGTCCTGCGCCCGAGCGGTGTCCGCGTCTTGCGGATCTGCCTGGGAACCGCCACCTTCGGGGCGGCCCCGAACGCGCAGGACGCCGACGCCGTGGTGGGTGCGGCGCTGGAGCTGGGCGTGGACTTCGTGGACACCGCGAACGGGCACGGCTCCACGTCGACCTTCGACCGCCCCGGTGCGCCGCCGGCCGCGCAGCGCGAGAGCGCCGAGGAGGTTCTCGGCCGCGCCCTGGCCGGCCGCCGCGACGAGGTGGTGCTCGCCGCGAAGTCCGGCGAACGGCGGTTCG
>NZ_JAAALL010000443.1:826-2464 GCF_009906315.1 Kineococcus vitellinus
GGCCTCTCCCGCCGCTACGTCGTCGGCCGGGTCGAGCAGAGCCTGCGCCGGCCGCGCACCGACCGCATCGACGTCCACGGCGCGCACTTCCCCGACCCGCACACCCGCCGGAGCAGACGCTCGCGGCCTACGACGACCTGATCCGGCAGGGCGAGCTGCGTTCCGTTCGATCGCCCCGTACGCCCAGCTGCACGGTGGGCCGCTGGCCGACCTGCCCGTGCTGGAGCGGGAGGTCGCCGGCGGGAGGGCAGCGGGCCCGCGCCCGCGGTTCTCAGGCGTCGACCACCGCGTCCCGCACCTGCAGCACGAGCTCCTGGGGGACCTCGTCCAGGCCGTGGTCGGCGCGGGCGTGGGCGGCCACGGCCAGCAGGATCTCGTCGGTGGAGCCGGTGAAGGCGCGGGTGCAGCCGGGCACCACGTCACCGCAGCGGAACTTCTTCACGTCTGTCTCCTCGGGTGCGATCACGTCACCGCTGACCGCCTCGGGCGAGGAGTTCAGCTCACTGCTCGTTCGGGTCCCGGCGGGCGCGCCTTGAGCCCGCGGGCACCCGAACCCGCTCAGCGGGTGCGGGCCAGGCCCAGCAGCAGGGCGGCGTGGGTGACGATCCCGACGACGGCGCCCTGGCCGTCGGTGCACACCAGCGGGGCGGTCAGGTCGGCGCTGTGGCGGGTGGCCGCCCGGCGGGCGACCTCGGGCAGCGAGGCGGAGGGCGCCACCAGCAACGGGGTGCACCAGCGCAGCGGGTCGCCCGGGCCGCTGCCGCCGCAGCGCACCGCCTTCACCCGTCCGTCGGCGCCCAGCAGCACCTCGGCGGTGGCGGGGTCGGTGCCCACCCGCGCGGGGCGCACCAGGGAGAGCACGTGCTCCTCCAGCTGGGAGGCGGCGGCGGTGCGCTGGATGCGGCGCACCACCTCCTCGCCCAGGGCGGGCAGCATCACCGGTGCGGGGCGGGCCAGCGCGAAGCCCTGGCCGAGGGCCACGCCGAGTCCGACGACGGTGTCCAGCTCGGCCGGGGTCTCGATGCCCTCGGCCAGCACCCAGCCGTCCATGCGCCCCACCAGGTCGCCCAGCACCTCCAGCAGGGCGCGCTTGACGGGGTCGGCGTCGATGCCGGTGATCAGCTCCCGGTCGAGCTTGACGACGTGCGGGCGCAGCGCCAGCAGCTGGCTGAGGCCCGCGTAGCCGGTGCCGGCGTCGTCCATGGCGATCATGGCGCCGCGCTCGCGCAGCGCGGACAGCACGCGGTGCAACCCGGCGGGGTCGTCGGCCAGGGAGTGCTCGGTGAGCTCGACGACCAGGCGGCTCAGGTCGGCGTGCTCGAGCAGGGCGCCGGCGACGCGCTCGTCGGTGAGCAGGTGGGGCTCGACGTTGACGGTCAGGAAGGTGTCGGGGGGCAGCACGGCGCGCATGGCCACCGCGGTGCCCAGGACCCGGGACTGCAGGGCCGCGTTGAGGCCCCAGTGCTCGGCGGCGGCGAACCAGCGGTCGGGGGAGGCGCCGGCGAGGGCGGCGTCCACGTGCTCGCCGGAGAAGCGGGAGAGGGCCTCGTAACCCGCGACGGCGCCGCTGGTGAGCTCGACGACGGGCTGGGTGTGCAGGGCGAGGGCGGCCGGCTCGCGCAGCACGCGCTGCAGGGC
>NZ_JAAALL010000444.1 GCF_009906315.1 Kineococcus vitellinus
CCCGCCACCGTCGCCGGGTCGTTCATCGTCCGCTCCGCCGAGGGGCGCGGGTCGCCGACCAGGCCCGTGGCGCCGCCGACCAGGATCAGCGGGTGGTGACCGGCCTGCTGCAGGCGCTTGGCGGTCAGCACCTGCACGAGGTGACCCACGTGCAGGCTCGGCGCCGTCGGGTCGAAGCCCACGTAGTAGGTGAGCGGTCCGCTCTGCAGCGCCTCGCGCAGCGCGGCCTCGTCGGTGGAGTGCGCCACCAGGCCCCGCCACTGCAGTTCGTCCCAGACGTCGCTCACGGTCCGTCGGCTCCTCAGGTCTTCGCTCGGGGCGACCGTCGCCCGCCGACACGGTACGCGGACACGGTCGGGTCGTTCACGAGGCGAGCGCGCCAGGGCGTGGGGGCCCCGGCACCGGCCACCCCGACCCGCGGGCCCCAGGCCACCGCCTCGTCGGCCACCGGCTCCCCCGCCTCCAACCGCAGCTCCCCGCTGCCGCAGACGTCCGCGCCGTCGAGCGCGCCGGTCACCGCCAGCGCCTGCGTCAGCCGGGCGGGGCCCCGGGCGAGGTCGACGTCGCGGCGGGCGGCCGGGCGGCGCGAGCGGGCCAGCTCGAGGCCCTCCACGACCTCTCCCGCCCGCAGCAGCACCGCCGACGCCGTGCCCTCCGGGCCGCAGACGAGGTTCACGCACCAGTGCATCCCGTAGGAGAAGTACACGTAGGCGTGCCCGGGCGGGCCGAACATCACCGCGGTGCGGGGCGTGCGGCCGCGGAAGGCGTGCGAGCCGGGGTCGGCCTGCCCCGCGTAGGCCTCGACCTCGGACAGGCGCACCGCCACCGCGCCCTCGGCGGTGCGGTGGCGCACGACGCGCCCCAGGAGGTCGCGCGCCACCACCAGGACGTCGCGGGCGAAGAAGTCCCGCTCCAGCCGCTCGCTCAGGACGCCGTCCCCGGGCGGGCCCAGGCCAGGTGCGCGGCCAGGGCGTCCTGGGCGGCCTCCAGCTGCTCGGCCACCCGCAGCGGTGCGGTGCCGCCGACGCCGTCGCGGGAGGCCAGCGAGCCCTCCAGCGTGAGGACGTCCTTCACCTGCGGCGTCAGGTGCGGGGAGATCGAGGCCAGCTCCTCGACGGTGAGGTCCCACAGCTCGACGCCGCGCCCCTCGGCGGCGCTGCGCTCCTCGCAGCGGCGCACGCAGGCGCCGGAGATGCGGTGGGCGTCGCGGAAGGGCACGCCCTGGCGCACCAGCCACTCGGCGACGTCGGTGGCCAGCGCGAAGCCCTGCGGCGCCAGCGCCGCTATCCGGTCGGTGTGGAAGTGCAGCGTGGCGACCATGCCCGCGACGGCCGGCAGCAGGACCTCCAGGGTGTCGACGGCGTCGAAGACCGGCTCCTTGTCCTCCTGCAGGTCGCGGTTGTAGGCCAGCGGGAGCCCCTTGAGGGTGGCCATCAACCCGGTGAGGTCGCCGATGAGGCGGCCGGCCTTGCCGCGGGCGAGCTCGGCGACGTCGGGGTTCTTCTTCTGCGGCATGATGCTCGACCCCGTCGACCAGGCGTCGTCGAGGGTGACGAAGGAGAACTCCTTGGTCGCCCAGGCGATGACGTCCTCGGAGATGCGGGACAGGTCGACGCCGACCATGGCCGCCACGAAGGCGAACTCGGCCGCCACGTCGCGCGAGGCGGTGCCGTCGATGGAGTTCTCCACGCTGCGGGTGAAGCCCAGCTCGTGCGCCACGGCCAGCGGGTCCAGCCCGAGCGAGGAGCCTGCGAGGGCGCCGGAGCCGTACGGGGAGACGGCCGCGCGGGCGTCCCAGTCGCGCAGCCGCTCCACGTCGCGCAGCAGCGGCCAGGCGTGCGCCATGAGGTGGTGGGCCAGCAGCACCGGCTGGGCGTGCTGCAGGTGCGTGCGGCCCGGCATCGCCGCGCCCGGGTGGGCGGCGGCCTGCGTCAGCAGCGCCTCGACGACGTCGAGCACGCCCCCGGCCACGAGGCGGGCGTGCTCGCGCAGGAACATCCGCAGCAGCGTCGCGATCTGGTCGTTGCGCGAGCGCCCGGCGCGCAGCCGGCCGCCGACGTCCTCGCCGGCGTGCCGCAGCAGCGCCTGCTCGAGCACGACGTGCACGTCCTCGTCGTCCTCGGCCGGGACGAGGGCGCCGGAGACGACGTCCGCCTCGACGGCGTCCAGACCGGCGAGCAGCCGGGCGAGGACGTCGTCGTCGACCAGGCCCGCCCGGTGCAGGACGCGGGCGTGCGCGCGCGAGCCGGCGAGGTCGTAGCGGGCGAGGCGGAAGTCGAAGTGGGTCGACTTCGACAGCGCGGCCATCGCGGCGGCGGGGCCGCTGGCGAAGCGGGCTCCCCAGAGCCCCTTCTCGCCCTGGCCGGAGGTGGACGGGGAGGCGGTCGCGTCAGTCATCGGCTCTCTCGGGGTCGGCGCCGGCGGGATCGGCGGGGTCGGCGCTGGGGGG
>NZ_JAAALL010000445.1 GCF_009906315.1 Kineococcus vitellinus
GGCTCGGGGTCCTGCCAGCGGCGGGCGGGGCGCCCGGCGAGCTGGTCCACGACCTGGCCGAACAGCCAGCGGCGGAAGGCGACGAGCTCCGGCTCGGCGGGCAGCGCGAGCAGGTGCCGCCCGCGGCAGTACTCGTCGGCCTCCTCGAGCACGTCGAGCAGGTGCTGGACGTAGGGCGCCGAGGCGCTGGCGGCCGGGTACTCGACGTCCACGTGGGTGCGCCCGCCGGCCAGCGCCGCCTCCATCGCCTGCGCGTGCAGGGCGCGGTGCGGGGCGTAGGTGGTGTCCAGCTCGACGGCGAGCTCCAGCAGCCGGGCCGGCAGCGAGGCGTCGGCGCTGCGCTCCTCCCCGATCCGGATGAGGGCGAACTCGCGCAGCAGCCCCTCCACGTGGCGGTTCAGCCGGGCCCGCAGCAGCAGCGGCAGGTGCAGCAACCGCACGTGCGCGTCCAGGGGCCCCGGCCCCTCCTGTCCCCCCACGGGACCACTGTGCCACGTCACCGCTCACGCAGCGTAGTGATGGTGTCGCACCGCGTGTGGAGGTGGTGCCGCGGCGCGCGCGGCGGCGGTCGGTGGGACACGGATCCGATATCGGATGGAGAGTCGTCCGGACAACGATTACCGTCGATCCACGTGCGGGAACTCCCCCTCGCCGATCCCGGCGCCCCCGACGTCCGATCCCCTCTGAGGCTGCTGCTGCGCACGGCCGCGCAGCAGTGGCGCCCCCTGGCCGTCGGCACCGCCTTCGGCTGCGCCTGGATGCTGACGCAGGCCGTCCTGCCCGCCGCCGTCGGCAAGGCCCTCGACGAGGGCGTCCTGGCCGGCGACGACGGCGCGCTGCTGCGCTGGTCCGCCCTCGTCCTGGCGCTGGCCGTCGCGACGACGCTGGCCGCCGTGGCGCGCCACTACTACGGCGTCACGAACTGGCTCACCGCCTGCTTCCGCACGCTGCAGCAGGTCGGCCGGCACACCGCCCGCGCCGGCACCGCCGTGACCGCCCGGCTGCCGCAGGGCGAGGTGCTCGCCAGCACCGCCTCCGACGGCCCCCGCCTGGCCGACGCCTTCGACGTCACCCAGCGCGCGGTGGCCTCGGTGCTCGCCGTCGTCGTGGTGGCCGTCCTCGTGCTGCGCACCTCCGTGCCGCTGGGGCTCATCGTCCTGCTCGGCATCCCCGCCGTCCTCGTGGCGCTGCTGGTGCTGCTGCGCCCGCTGCAGGAGCGCCAGCGGCGCCAGCGCGAGCTCACCGGGCAGCTGACGGCGCTGGGCACCGACACCGTCCGCGGCCTGCGCATCCTGCGCGGCGTCGGCGGCGAGGACCTCTTCCTCTCCCGCTACCGGGCCAAGAGCCAGCAGGTGCGCGCCGCCGGCGTGCGGGTGGCGGTCTGGGAGTCGGCGCTGGAGGCGCTGCAGGTCCTCGTCCCCGGCCTGCTCGTCGCCGCCCTGGTGTGGGCGGGCGCGCGCGCCACCGTGCGCGGCGAGATCACCCCCGGCGACCTCGTCGCGCTCTACGGCTACGCCGCCTTCCTCACCTCGCCGCTGCGCATGCTCGTGGAGGCCGCGGACAAGTACGCCCGCGCCCTCGTCGCCGCCCGCCGGCTGGTGACGATGCTGGAGGTGCCGCCGCTGCTGGCCGACGCCCCGGCCGGGCGGCTGCAGCACCCCCCGGCCGGCCCGCTGGCCGACCCCGCCTCCGGCGTGGTCGCCGCACCCGGCGAGCTGACGGTCGTCGTCAGCGACCCGCCCGAGGACGCCGGGCCGCTGGGCCGGCGGCTGGCCCGCTTCGAGGACGCCCCCGCGACGGGCACCGGGGCGGGCACCGGCGAGGAGGAGGAGGTGACGCTGTCCGGCGTCCCGCTGCGGCGGGTGCCGGTCGCCGAGGTGCGCCGCCGCGTGGTCCTCGCCGAGGACGACGCCCAGCTCTTCAGCGGCACGCTGCGCGAGCAGGTGGACCCCGAGAACCTGCACACCGACGCGGAGGTGCTGGAGGTCCTGCGGGTCGCCGACGCCACCGAGGTCGTCGACCTCGTCGACGGCGGCCTGCGCGGCGCGGTCGCCGAGCGCGGCCGCTCGCTGTCCGGCGGCCAGCGCCAGCGCCTGGCCCTGGCCCGGGTGCTGCTGCGCGACCCCGAGGTCCTCGTCCTCGTCGAGCCGACCAGCGCCGTCGACGCCCACACCGAGGCCCGCATCGCCGGCCGGCTGCGCACGGCCCGCGCCGGGCGCACCACGCTCGTCGCCAGCGCCAGCCCGCTCGTGCTGCCGCAGGCCGACACCGTGCACTGGGTGCGCGACGGGCGCGTGGTGGCCAGCGGCACGCACGCGGACCTGCTGGCCCGCGACGCCGGCTACCGGCGCTTCGTCACCCGCGACGCCGCCGCCGGCCCGAGCGCCGGCGGCAGCACCGGCGCCGTCCCCGCCCAGTCCGGCGG
>NZ_JAAALL010000446.1 GCF_009906315.1 Kineococcus vitellinus
CGACCGCGCCGCCGGCGGTCAGGTGGACGGCGTCGGGCGCGGGGACCATGCCGAGCTCGGCGGCGCGGCGGGCCAGCTGCTCGGGCGAGGACTGCGTGGCCAGCGACTCCGCGGCGGCCTGCTGCTGGTCGGCCAGGCGCTGGGAGGCGACCTGCAGGTCGGTGATCTCGTAGGCGTCGCCGGCGATGGCGATGTTCGTCATGAGCAGGCCGAAGAGGCCCAGGGTCAGCAGCAGCACGCAGGCCACCGGCAGCGGCAGCCGCAGCCGCCGCACGGCGGGGGGCGTGACGACCTGGAGCTCGGGACGGGCGGCCGCGGTCTCCGAGCGCGCCTTGAGCTGGCGGACCGGAGCGTTCCGGGCCGCGATCAGGGGCTGGCTCATCACGGCGTCCTTCCGTCGGTCGTGCCGTTCTCGTCCGGCTCGATGCTCGTGGGCGGGGGGTCGGTGCGGGCGCGCCGGCGCGGCTCCTGCGAGGAACCCGCCCGGTTCCTCCGCGGGTTCCTCCGCTGCGCCTGCGGGCGGTCGCGGGAGGCGTCGGACCCCCCGGCGTTCGAATCCTCCCCGGGCAACCGGCGCACCGCGCGCAGGCGCGCCGAGGCCGCCCGCGGATTCTCGGCCAGCTCGGCCTCGTCCGCGCCCTCCCCGCCCCGGGTGAGCAGTTCGGCGCGCGGTCCGGCGCCGGCGGGGACGAACGGCAGGTCCGGCGGCGCGGAACTGGTGGACAACTCCCGCAGGACCCGCTTGGCGATGCGGTCCTCGAGCGAGTGGAACGTCAGCACGGCGAGCCGGCCGTCGGGGGCGAGCCGCTCGAACGCGGCCGGCAGGGACCGCTCGACGACGCCGAGTTCGTCGTTCACCTCGATGCGCAGGGCCTGGAAGGTGCGCTTGGCGGGGTTTCCGCCGGTGCGGCGGGTGGCGGCAGGGACGTTGGCGCGCACCAGGTCCACCAGCCGCGCGGAGGTCGTGAAGGGTTCGCGCTCGCGCTCGCGGACGATCGCCGCGGCGATGCGCGGGGCGAAGCGCTCCTCGCCGTACTCGCGCAGGAGGCGCACCAGGTCCGACTGCGAGCGGGTGTTCAGCACGTCGGCGGCGGTCGTCGGCGCACCCGGGTCCATGCGCATGTCGAGCGCGGTGTCGCGCGCGTAGGAGAAACCCCGCTCGGCCTCGTCGAGCTGCAGCGAGGAGACGCCCAGGTCGAAGAACACCGCGTCGACGCGCTCGAGGCCGAGCTCGTCGAGCACGGCGGGCAGGGAGTCGGAGACGGCGTGCACGAACGTGGTGCGCTCGGAGAACTCGTGCAGCCTGCGGGCGGCGAGCTCCAGGGCCTGCGGGTCGCGGTCCACGCCGACCAGGCGCACCTGCGGGTTGCGGCGCAGCAGCTCGGCGGCGTGGCCGCCCATGCCCAGCGTGGCGTCGACGGTGACGGCACCGGGGTGCTGCAGCGCGGGCGAGAGCAGGCGGGTGCAGCGCTCGAGCATCACGGACGCGTGGCGGGCGGCCACCTGCGCGGCGAGCTCGTCGGGTGCGGCCGCCGCGGGGTCGCCGACGACGGCGAGCACGCTGCGCTCGTCCACCACGACCCTCCGCTCCCCTCACCTGCGACCCGCCCGCTCACCGGTCGCGACCGGCCCCGCACGGCCGTCGGCCGGGGTCCCCATCCGCCCGCACCCTCGGCCCTGGCGCCGGGGAAGTGGCGTCAGGACCGGTGGCTTCGGGCGGCTGGAGGCCTCGGCCGACGGTCTGTCCCCGGGTCGCGACCCCGACCCGGGAGGGGGATCAGACGATCCCCGGCAGGACCTCCTCGCGCTGGTCGGCGAAGGCGGGCTCCGCCTCGGCCAGGTAGGCCTCCCAGGTCGGCAGGTCCCACAGCTCCACCCGGCTGCCCGCGCCGATCACGGCGACGTCGCGGTCGAGGGCGGCGTAGCTGCGCAGCATGGGCGGCACCGTGATCCGCCCCTGCTTGTCCGGCGTCTCGTCCGAGGCACCCGAGAGGAACACGCGCAGGTAGTCGCGCGCCTCCTTGCGGGTCAGCGGCGCTCGCCGCAGCTCCTCGTGCATCCGCTCGAACTCCTGCATCGGGAAGAGGTAGAGGCAGCGTTCCTGCCCCCGGGTGATCACCAGGCCGTCGAGCAGCTGGTCCCGGAACTTGGCCGGGAGGATCAGCCGCCCCTTGTCGTCGAGGCGGGGGGTGTAGGTGCCCAGGAACACCGCGCACCCCCACACGGGTCCCCGCCCGGTCCCCTGCGGACCAGGTCGCTCCACCGTACTCCACTTTCCTCCACCGTCAACGCGGATCGACCCTCGGTGATCTCCCGCGCGTCACGTCGTCGCAGGTCAGGACGGTGGAGCGGCGGGGAGGGGCGGCGGGTGCCCCCTCCGGGCCCTCCCCCCG
>NZ_JAAALL010000447.1 GCF_009906315.1 Kineococcus vitellinus
CCTCCGCGGCGGCGGCCGCCGCGCAGGAGGCCGCCGCCGCGGAGGTGGCCACCCGCGTGCCGGAGGAGGAGCGGGTGCGGGTGCAGACCGCGCACGGGGCCGCGCAGGCGGCGGCGCTGGCCTCCGGCCGGGCCGCGCACGCGGCCCAGGGCGACCACCGCGTCGCCGAGGAGCAGGTGCGCGGCGCCGAGCGCGCGCGCGACGCCGAGGCGGACAGGCTGCGCCTGCGCGCGGCCACCGTCGCCGAGCTGGAGCGCAGGAGCGCGGTGCGCGACGCGCTGGAGGCCTTCCGCCGCGACCGCATCGCGCGCCTGGCCCCGGAGGTCTCCGAGGTCGCCACCGACCTCGTCGCGCGCATCACCGGCGGCCGCTACGTCTCGGTGGTGCTGGACGAGGAGTTCACGCCCGTCGTCACCGACGAGGTCGGCACCCAGCGGCCGGTGCAGTGGCTCTCCGGCGGCGAGGAGTCCGCGGTGGCGCTGGCGCTGCGGGTGGCGCTGTCCGACGTGTGGTCCGGGCGCACCGGTGGGCTGTTCTGGCTCGACGAGCCGTTCGTGTCCCAGGACGCGGCCAGCCGGGCGGCGATGATGGCCGCCATCCGGGAGCTGCCCGGCCGGCAGGTGGTCCTCATCAACCACGCCTCCGAGGCCACCGACCTGGTGGACCTGGTCCTCGACGTCGTCCCCGACGACGTGGAGGGCGCGCGCATCGTGGAGGCCTCCTCCTACGGACCCGTCTCCGAGGCCGCGCTGGAGGTCGAGGACGAGGCCGTCACCGCCGCCTGAGCGGGGCCTCAGCCGTCGAGGTCGTCCTGCTGCGCGCGCTGCAGAGCGCGGGCCTTGACCTGCTCCACGTGGTCCGTCCCGGCCTGCGCCGGGTCGGGTGCGGGCCAGTGCGCGTTCCACGCCTCGACGATCTTGGCCGCCAGTTCCGGGGTCGCCACCGAGCCGAGGAAGTCGTCGAGGTCGGAGGGTTCGTCGCCGCGGCGCAGGTGCAGGGTGTGCCCGGTCTCACGGCCCACGCGCATGCGCAGTTCGGTGTGCTCGCTCATGGCGCCAGTGTGCCGTCCACCGCTGCGACTCCTGCGCGCCACCCCGGCGGGTGCCGGGGTGGCGCTCGACGGGAGCGGTCCGGGTGCGGGGCCGGCCCGGCCGCCGCAGCGACCGGGCCGACGTGACGACCGGCGGGGGGCGCTCACCCACCCGGTGGGAACCTCAGAACGGAGGGTTCCCCTGCCGGCCCGTGCCGGTGCCGGTGCTCCACGGGTCCTCGATGCCCGCACCGACGAGCTGCTCGGCGGCCGGCGGCTCCTGCGGGGCGCGGGTGCCCTCCCCGCCCTGGGGGTTCCCGCCGCCGTGGCGGCTGGTGCGGGTGACGGCGGCGGTGGCGTAGCGCAGGTCGGGACCCACGCTCTGGGCGCGGACGCGGACCGAGGTGCCGGTGCCGCCGTCCCTGCGCTCGTAGACCTCGATGGTCTGCTCCCCGGTGACGACGACCGCCGTGCCGCGGCGCAGCGAGTGGGCGACGTTCTCGGCCAGCGAGCGCCACGCCTCCACCCGGTAGTAGGACGTCCCCGCGTCCTCCCACTCCTGCGTCTGCGCGTTGCGCCGGCGCTCGTCGACCGCGACGCTGAAGTTCGCCACGGCCGCACCGCTGGGGGTGAAGCGCAGTTCGGGGTCGTTGGTGATGTTGCCGACGATGGTGATGGACACGCCCATGGTTGCCGCTCTCTTCCGTATGTTCTCGCGTTGCGTTCGCGACCTCGTGGGACGTCGCCCCTGGCGGGGGCGACGCACTGGACTGTAGGCGGTGGGTCCGACACGGGACCCCCGGTGCGGTGGTGCGGTCGCGGAGCCGGGGAAACCCCGGGGAGACCCTCGCACGCCACCGGCGGGAACCGCGGAGCGCTGCACCGCAGCCGATCGCACGCACCACCGCTCGTCCCCCGCGCCGGGTGGAACCCGGCGCGGGGGAACCGGCGTGGACCTCAGGCGGCGTCGGCCGGCGCGGGGGCGGCGGCGCCACCACCCGGCTGACCCGGCTGAGCCGGCTGACCCGGCTGCGTCCCGCCGCCGGGTGCGGCCGGCGCGTCCTGCACGGCCTCGGCCCGCTGGTCGCCGCCCTGCCGGCCGTGCTCCCGGCCGTGCTCCTGACCGGCGCCCCGCCGGGCGGCGACCAGCGTGGACTGGACGTAGGAGCGGAACGCCTCACCCGGCTGGCGCTGACCCTCGAACCAGGTCAGCAGGCTCTCCAGGACCCCGCCGTCCACCTGGCGCACCGCACCCACGCCGAACTTCGCGCGCAGGAACAGCAGCGCCGGGCTGTCGGCGGTCGCCGGGAACCCCGCGGCCACCGCCAGGTCGCGGAAGCGCTGCATGGCCTGCTGGGT
>NZ_JAAALL010000448.1 GCF_009906315.1 Kineococcus vitellinus
GGGCATCATCGGCAGCGGCAGCATCGGCACGGCCATCGCACGACTCGCCCTCGCGGCGGGGATGGAGGTGGTCCTGTCGAACTCGCGGGGTCCACAGACCTTGACGGAAACGGTGGGTGACCTCGGCGAAGACGCACACGCGGCGACTCCGGAGGAGGCGGCCCGGGCCGGGGACCAGGTCGTGGTCGCCGTCCCGCTGACCGCCTACCGCTCCCTACCCGTCGCAGCCCTGCGGGGCAAGGTGGTCCTGGACACCATCAACTACTACGCCACCCGCGACGGGCACATCGAGGACCTGGACTCGGGGCTGACCACGACGTCCGAGCTGGTCCAGGCCCACCTCGTCGGAGCCCGCACCGTCAAGGCCTTCAACAACATCGCCGCTTTCCACATCCCCGCCCTGGCCCGGCCGGCCGGAGCAGCCGACCGGTCGGCGTTGCCCATCGCCGGCAACGACGCGGCGGCCAGGATGGAGGCGGCGGATCTCATCGATCGTCTCGGGTTCGACACCGTCGATGCCGGTCCGCTGTCGCAGAGCTGGCGCTTCGAGCCGGAGACGGCCGCCTACGCCCCGGCGTACGCGGCCGACCCCGCGGCGGTGCTGCGGGGCTGGCAGCAGATGGTGGACGACCTGCGTGCCGGCCGGGGTCCCCAGCTGCCCGCCCCCGACGCCGGCTCGCCCTTGTCGGCTGTACGACTGGGTGAGCTGCTGGCCGGCGCCGAGCGCAAGCTGACCGCCGACCGGATCGTGGCCTGAGCCCCTTCCAGTGCCGTGGACGCTGGCCGGCGAGTCCGAGGTGGCGCCACCAGCGGTGCGGGAGCGGATCGAGCTGTGGCCCAGCACGACGCCTCGCCCGCGGCGCGGTCATCGACACGAGCGCGAAGTCGCAGCCAGTCGTGATCGCGTCCGTATCGCGGGATGGCCGTGGAGTGGGTGAGGACCCGTTCGCCGCCCGGACCGCCGCTCACCCTTGCTGTCTCAGGCTTTGCAGCTCATCGAGGAGGGAGGACGGCGATGGACCAGACCTGGGAACCGGCCGCCTCCACCTTGGCGTGGTCACGGCGCTTTCGCTGCCCACAGCCGTGCAGGACCTGCTCACGAGCCTGCAGCCACCGCAACCGCTGGAGCACCGCCGCTCACGCCGCGGCAGCACGTGCGCCCGCCCCCTCCGGTCAGCCTCGTGCACCTGCACGAGGCTGACCGGCGACCGCTGCAGCCCCTGCGGCTCGGCGCCGGCGCCTCCCCGGCCCGTGCTGCCCCTGCGGACGTGCTGGCCGGGCGCTCACCGCGCCGGGTCGCTGAGCGGTCCACCGCGCTGCACCTGCTGCTGGTCCCGCCGGGTGTCGACGTGGCCGGACTGACCCGGTCGAACGTCCTGCATCGGGTCCGTGGGGGTGCTGCCGGGGGGCGGCGGGTGGACTCGGCGCTGTGGTGCAGCTGCTCGAGGAGTTCCGTGGTGCTATGGCGCTCGGCGGGCCGCGGCCGTGGTGACCTCCATGCGGTCGAAGGAGCCGCACGCCTTGATCGCATCGCGTGCGACCTCCGGCACCAGGCAAGCAGGTCCAGAGCACGCGGTGGACGCAGGCACCAGGAGGCGCACAGGCGTGCTGCGCTCGAGGCGACCGCTCCTGCCAGGGCGATCCACCGGGCTGCGCCACCTCCGCCCGAGGCTCCACGTCGTTGCCGGGCTGATCGGGGCCCCGCCGCTCGACGCCCAGGCCCGCCCCGAGAGCCCGACGCCCTCGACGAAGGAGGCCTGCAGCGTCACCCGGCGGAACTGCTCGCCGGCGTCACCGAACTCCAGCTCGAAGCGCAGCACGGGCCCACCGTGCTGCCCACCGTGCTGCCCGGAGGCGGGGCCGGACCCGGTGGTGGGTTCGGCCAGGCGCCAGAACGAGCCGTGCTGCCGGTCGAAGTCGCGCCGGATCGTCTCCAGCGCCACCCGGAGCGCCTGCTCCTCGCCGGTGGCGGTGGTCAGCTCGCGGATGAGCGTGGGGACGGCCGCGACGTCCTGCGCGGCCTCCTCCTGGCGCACCGCCTCCGAGGCGCGGGCCAGGGCGCCGGAGACGAGGACGCCGACGGCGCGCAGCACGCCCAGCCGCCCCGGGAGGGGTCCGGGACCTCGGTGGTGGAGGAGTCCACCGTGCCCACGAGGCGACAGAGCCTGCCTGTCGACCGTGACGTCGTTCGGCGCTGAGCGCGTCGGTGACCGGCAGGCCGACGGCCGCACCGTCGTGGCGCGGCCCTCCACCGGCCCTCGATGCCGGCACCGCCGGGCCGGTCGGGTGGCACGCTCCGCACGAGCCCCGGTGGGGACGGGCGGGGGGTTCGGGAGGCGGCACCTGTGGCCGCTCGCGGGGTGGGTGCCGCGGCCG
>NZ_JAAALL010000449.1 GCF_009906315.1 Kineococcus vitellinus
CCCCGACCACCGCGCCCCCGCCGGCAGCGCCCTGCTGATCACCGCCGATGACGACCTCGCCGAGGCCGTCGCCCGGCTGGCGGCCGCCGCCGGCTGCCCGCTGCGGCGCGGCCCGCTGGAGCAGCCCGCCGAGGGCGCCGCCGGGCCGCCCGGCCCCGTCGCGGCACCCGGCCTGGTGCTCGTGGACGCCGACGTCCCGGCCGCCGCGGTGGCGGGCCTGGGCGAGGGCGGCCGCCTCGTCGTCGTCGGGACCGCGCCCGCGCCCGACGCCTGGTGGCGCTCGGCCTCCGCGCTGGGCGCCGAGCACGCCGTGCTGCTGCCGCAGGCGCAGGACTGGCTGCTGGAGGCGCTCGCCGACACCGCGGCCGGTGCCGCCGCCGCCGGCTGCGTCGGGGTGGTCGGCGGCTGCGGCGGTGCCGGGGCCAGCGTGCTGGCCGCGGCCCTGGCGCAGGCGCTGGCCGAGACGACGGGCGACTGCCTGCTGCTGGACGCCGACCCGCGCTCCGGCGGCGCGGACCTGCTGCTGGGGGCCGACGCGCTGCCGGGGCTGCGCTGGGGGGACCTGGCCGCGGTCAGCGGGCGGCTGCGCCCCGACGTCCTGCGCTCCACCGTGCGCGCCGGTGCGGGGCTGCACGTGCTCGCCGCGGACCGCCGGGTGCCCGGCACCCCCGGCCCGGCGGCGCTGGCGGCCGTCGCCGACGCCGCTCGGCGCACGTTCGCGGCCACCGTCCTGGACCTGCCCCGCGCCGGCCTGCCGCAGCTGCACGGGCGCCTGGGCGGCTGCGAGGAGGTCCTCGTCGTGGTGCCGGCGAGCACCCGCGCGGCCGCCGCGGCGTGCGCCGTCGTCGACGAGCTGCGCAGCGGGCCGTCCGCCCCGCCCGTGCGCCTGGTCGTGCGCGACCTCGGCGCCGGGACGGACGCGGAGGACGTCGCGGACGCCGTCGGCGCCCCGCTGGCGGGCGTGCTGCGCCCCGACCGCGACCTCGAGGCGGCCCTGGAGCGCGGGGAGGGCCCGCCCACCGGCCGGCGCAGCCCGCTCCGCTCGTTCGCGCTCGCCTGCGCCGGCGACTGGGCGGCCACCTGGTCCGCGGCCGCCGCGGCGCCGGCGCCGTGGTGAGCCCCGCGGTCGACCTCGCGGTGCGCGTGGGCGAGCGGCTCGCCGCCACGGGCACCCCACCGGGACCGGACGCCGTCGCCGCGGCCGCCGCCGCGCAGGGGGTCGTGCTGGGCGCCGCCGACCTGCTGCGGCTCGTCGACGACGTGCGCGCCGCGCTCACGGGCGCCGGGCCGCTGCAACCGCTGCTGCGCTCGCCCGGCGTCACCGACGTCCTCGTCAACGGCGGGGGCGACGTCTGGGTCGACGACGGCGCCGGCCTGCGGCGGGCACCGGTGCGCCTGGACGGCGAGGAGCAGGTGCGGGCCCTCGCCGTGCGGCTGGCCGCCGGGGCCGGCCGCCGCCTCGACGAGGCCAGCCCGTTCACCGACGCCCGGCTGGCGGACGGCACCCGGCTGCACGCCGTGCTGCCCCCGCTGGCCGTGGACGGCACGCACCTGAGCCTGCGGGTGCCGGCCGTGCGCCGCTTCGGCCTGCCGGAGCTGGTCGCGGCGGGTGCGGTGCCGCCGGCGTGGGAGGCGCTGCTGCGCACCGTCGTGGACCGGCGGCTGTCGCTGCTGGTCAGCGGTGGCACCGGTGCGGGCAAGACGACGCTGCTGCAGGCCCTGCTGGGACTGGTCGGCCCCGGCGAGCGCGTCGTCCTCGTGGAGGACTCCGGCGAGCTGCGCCCGGACCACCCGCACGTGGTGCGCCTGGAGGCCCGCCACGGCAACGTCGAGGGCCGCGGCGCCGTCGGGCTGGACGTGCTGGTGCGCCAGGCCCTGCGGATGCGCCCCGACCGCCTCGTCGTCGGCGAGTGCCGCGGCGCGGAGGTGCGCGACCTGCTCGCCGCGCTCAACACCGGGCACGCCGGGGGCGCCGGGACGCTGCACGCCAACACGGCCGCCGACGTCCCCGCCCGCCTGCACGCCCTCGCGGCGGCCGCCGGGCTGTCCGCCGCGGCGGTGGACGCCCAGCTGCTCGCCGGCGTCGACGTCGTGCTGCACGTGGCGCGCCGGGGGCGGCGGCGCGCCCTGGTGGAGGTGGCCGTCGTGGCCGACGACGCCGGCCGCGCCCGCGTCGTGCCCGCCCTCGCCCTCGACCGCGGGGGCCGCCCGCACCGCGCACCGGGCTGGGAGGCGCTGGCCGCCCGGCTGGGCGCCGAGGCGCTCGCCGGCGCGGACGGGGCCGCGGGTGGAGCCGCGGGTGGACCGGCGTGAGCGCGGCCGGGCTGCTGGCGGGTGCGCTGCTCGGCGTCGCGGTCCTGGTGGC
>NZ_JAAALL010000044.1 GCF_009906315.1 Kineococcus vitellinus
GGGGATGGGCGTGCTCACGAGCTGCTCCTTCGAGCGTCGAGGGGTCGGAGCCTGGAGTCGTGGTGGCGGGGCTGGATCGCGGGCTGGATCGCGGGCTGGATCGCGGGCCCGGCGCTGCAGGGAGGCAGGCGTGAGGTGCTGGCCCGCTGAGTGCCGGTCCGCTGAGTGCTGGGCGCCGTGATCAGGCAGGCGCGGTCGCCGCGGCGAAGGGCTCCAGTCCGGCGCCGTGCGCCTTGACCGCATCGTCGAGGATGGCTTCGGCCATGGTGCGCCCGGCGACCAGCGGGTCCAGCACGAGGGCCTGCACGGCCAGCTCGCGGCTGCCTTCCAGAGCGGCGCGCACCGTGATCTCCTGCTGCTGCGCGCGGGCGGTCAGGACCGCGGCGATGGCCTGCGGCAGCGGACCGACACCCAGCCCGGTGATCCCGCCGGCTCCCACGACCGCGGGCACCTCGACGACGGCCGTGGACGGCAGGTTGGGGATCTTCCCCTGGTTGGGCACGTTGACCGCCAGTTCCACGTGATCGCGTCCGGTGACGATGGCCTCGGCGATGGAGACGAGCCGCTCGGCTTCCTGGTTCTCACCTTCCGGCAGCGGCAGGGTGCCGTCGGCCTGGGCGTGCAGGCGCTCCCACAGGTCGCTCTTCTCACCGATGTAGCGCATGGTGTCATCGCGTCCGCCCTGCAGGCCCCAGGGCAGCTCGCTCTCGTCGGCCGGTGAGCCGTCGGCGGCGCGCAGGTAGTGGCCGAAGAACTCCGCGACGTGCCGATCCCCCGGTGCCGGGTAGCGCCCGAAGGTGCGGTACAGGTCCGCCGAGACGGCCAGGTGCACCCCCTCCTCGCTGGTGGCGGGAGCATCGATGCCACCGGCGCGTTCGGTGACGGCCTGGCGCAGGCGGGGGTAGAGGTCTTGCGGGCCATGGTGCAGCTCCAGCAGCCAGCACAGGTGGTTCAGCCCCGCGAAGGTCGCGTGGACCTCCTCGGCCGGCACGCCGAGGTCGGCGGCGATCTTGGCCAGGGTGTGCATCGTGCCGTGGCACAGGCCCACCGCCTGCACCGGTGTCTGTGAGGTGATGCCCATGACGTTGGCGGTCAACGGGTTGGAGTAGTTGACCAGCTGCGCCTGCGGAGCCAGGTCTGCGACGTCGCGGGCGATGGCCACCAGTTCGGGCACGTGGCGCAGTGCACGCAGCACGCCGCCGGGGCCGACGCTGTCGCCCACGGTCTGGGCGATGCCGTAGCGGGCGGGGACCTCGACGTCGTGGCGCCAGCCCTCGGCTGCGCCGACGGCGATGGTCGTGGTGACGAAGCGGGCACCGGGCAGGGCCTCGCGGCGGTCGGTGTGCGGGGTGAACGTCAAGTCTGCGCCGCGCTGGGTGGCGATGCGTCGCCCGAGGCGGGCCATCGTGTCGGCGGCCTCGGCGTTGAGGTCGACCAGGTGCACGTTCCAGCCGTCGAAGGTGCGGCTGGAGGCCAGGTCGGTCATCAGGCCGGGGGTGAAGACGGTGCTTCCTGCACCGATGAGGACGATGGACTTGTCAGCCATGAGGTGTGCCTCTTTCGCTCGTGCACGTGGTGGCGCCGCCCTCGCTGTTGCGCGGGGTGGCAGCGCGGGAGGTGGCAGCGCGGGGGGGCGCTCACTTGGTGCTGCCGGCCAGCAGGCCGTTGACGATGTAGCGGTTGAAGATCAGGGCCAGGGCTGCGGGCACGGCGATGGCCAGCACGCCGGCGGCGTTGAGCAGGGTGGAGGGGACCACGTGCCGTCCCTGCAGGGAAGCGATGACGACCGTGAGCGGCTGGGTGGAGATGTCGCTGGAGAGGACCAGGGGGAAGAGGAACTGCGCCCAGGCGAAGAGGAAGGTGATGAGCGCGGTGGAGATGATGCCCGGGCGGGCCAACGGCAGCAGCAGGTGCCACAGGACCTGCAACCGGTGCGCACCGTCGACCAGGCCGGCTTCCTCGATGCTGACCGGCAGGCTGGCGAAGTAGTTGTGCAGGATCCAGGTGGCCAGTGGCAGGAAGCCGGAGACGTACACCAGGACGATACCGGTGTATGTGTTCACCAGTCCCAGGCTGCTCATGATGCGGTACAGCGGGATGAGGGTGGTGTAGGCGGGGAAGGCCATGGTGGCCAGCAGTGCGTAGAAGAGCAGGTTGCGCCCGCGAAAGTGCATGCGCGCGAAGGCGTAGGCGGCCAGGGTCGCCAGGACCACGGTGACGATGGTGGCCAGTCCGCACTCGATGACGATGTTCAGCGAGGCGCGCCGGATCTGCTCGGGCACGTCACCGGATCCGGTGAGCAGCGCCCGGTAGTTGTCCAGGGTCGGTCGGGTCGGCACGTACTGGGCGGGGCTGGAGCGGGCGTCGGCTTCGGTCTGGATGCTGGTCTTGACCGCCCAGTACACCGGGATCAGCGACCACAGCAGGACCAGGACGATGCCGCTCCAGCGCAGGGCGGGGGTGCGGGTCCTCACAGTTCCACCTTGCGGTAGACCAGGCGGACCACCGCGAAGGAGATGACCAGGGTGGTCAGGGTGATGAGCAGCGACAAGGCGTACCCCTGTCCGAAGTCGAGGTTCTGGAAGCTGATGAAGTAGGTCTGCATCATCACCGAGGCGCCGGTGTCGGCTGCCCCGTTGAGCACGTACGGCTGGTCGAAGACGTTCAAGGTGGCGATGGCGGCTTGGACCATGGCCACTGCGATGCCCGGGCGGGCCAGCGGCAGGGTGATGCGCCAGAAGGCTGACCAGCGCGAGCAGCCGTCGATCTGTGCGGCCTCGTAGAGCTCAGCGGGGATCAGCTGCAGCGCGGCGAGGATGAGCAGCGCCGAGAGCGGGGTGATCTGCCAGACCTGCACGAGCTCGATGAGCGCGATGGTCAGCAGCCGGTGCTGGCCCAGCAGCAGCGTGTCGCCGGAGCCCAGGTGCAGCGAGGCCACCAGGCTGTTGATCAGCCCGGAGCTGGGATCGAAGATGCCGCTCCACAGGATGCCCTCGACCACCCCGGGCAGCGCCCACGGCAGGATGGCGACGGCGATCACCAGGCTGCGGCCGCGGAAGGGGCGCTGCAGCACCACCGCGATGGCCACTCCGAGCAGGGTGGAGAGCGTGACGCCGACGAGGACGTAGAAGCCGGTGTTGACCAGGCTGGAGACGACGGCGTCGTTGCGCAGCAGGCGGGTGAAGTTGCCGAGGCCGTCGAAGCGCGTCGGCGGGTCCAGTGCGCTGACGCGGAAGAAGGACTGGACGACGGTGAAGACCGCGGGGACCAGGGCCAGGCAGATGATGAAGAGGGCGACGGGGGCGACGAGCAGGTAGGGCAGCAGGTCGAGGCGGCGCCGGCCGGTGGCGGTGGCCTTCCCCGCAGCGGTGCCGGCGCCACCGGTGGCGCCCGGTGTCCTGGGTGCCTGCGAGGTCGATGTCACGAGCCGCTCGCCAGTTGCTCGGCCTTGTCGGCGACGCCCTCCATGGCGGCTTGCACGCTCATCGAGCCGGTGGCTGCGGCGTGCAGGTTGGTGTAGACGGCGTTGGAGAACTCCGGGTACCAGGTGGGCGCCCCGCCCTCGAAGACCGGCCTCGACTTCTCCAGCATCGGGATCAGTGCATCGCCCTGCACGAGGTTGCCGCCACTGGTCATCGCCTGCACCGCCGAGAGGCGGGAGGGAATCGGGTAGCCGGTGTAGGCCTTCTCGGGGCCGTTGACTCCGGCGAAGTCGGTCTGCTGCTGCTGGGAGGTGAACCACTCGATGAACTTGGCTGCGGCGTCGGGGTACTTGGCCTGCTTGGGGATGCCGATGCCGTCGGGGTTGCTCAGGTTGGCCGCGGGCCCGTCCACCCCCGGGGTGGGCAGGTAGCGGACCTTGCCGACGACGGTGCTGGAGGCGGGGACGTCATAGAGGGTGCCGACGGTGCCGGAGTAGTCGGAGAAGGTGCTGGCGACCTGCCCTTGGGCCATCAGCGTCTGCTGGCCCTGGCTGTCGGTGACGTTGATGCTGCCGGGCGCGACGAGTCCTTCGGTCAGGGCGCCCACCATCCACTCGGCTGCGCGGTAGCCGCCGGAGTCCGGGTCGGTGAACTGCGCCTCGCCGTTCTCGTCCAGGACGCTGCCCCCGAAGGCCGCGGTGGTCTCGTACCAGTAGGTGGAGAGTCCTTCGGCGGCCGCGAAGGGGATGTTCAAGGGGTGCTCCACGATGCCCCGGGCTTTGATCTGACGCAGGGCCTCGGTGTACTCCTCGATCGTCGCCGGCGCCGGGTCGACTCCCGCGGCGGTGAACATGTCGACGTTGATGGTGGTCACCATGAAGGAGGCGTCGTAGGGGATGCCGACCACGTGGCCGTCGGTGCTGAAGGAGGCCAGCTGTGGCACGTCCTCGGCCATGGCGTCGGTGTCGAGGTAGGACTCCATCGGGTAGAACCAGCCGAGCCTGCCCAGCTGCCCCACTCGTGACCAGTCGACGTTGGTGGCGTCGGCGAAGTAGGTGTTGGCGGTGGCTGCGGCGGAGATCTTGGTCTGCAGGCTGTCCCAGTCGAGGTTGACCCACTTGACGGTGATGCCGGTGTCCTGGGTGAAGGTGTCCAGGGCGGCCTGCGGCAGCGGGTCCCCGGCCAGCGCGACGGTGATGGTGACACCGCTGGTCTGGGTGGATCCGCCGCTGCTGGCGCCGCTGCCGCCGCCGCAGCCGGCGCTCAGCAGCACCGCGGTGGCACCGGCCAGCGCGCTGCGGCGCGAGAGCGCTGCTCGGGCTGCTGGTGCGCTTCCCTGCTTCGGCATGACGCCTCCCAAGTGCATGGATTCTGCGCAGATCGCTCACTTCACTGTGAGCAGTTTTGCGCGGTTGTCGAAGTGAACACTAGGAGTCCGCTCCATCGCCGTCAACGGCCTCATGTTGCGTTCTTGTTGCGGACACACTCGTGAGTGAACGCGCAAAAGTGCTCACTCGGGTAGGGTCCGACGGATGCGGAAGGCTGAACGGCTCAGCGCGATCCTCGATCGCGTCTCCGACGGCGGATCGGTGGACGTCATCGAGTTGGCCGCAGCACTGGGCGTCTCCGGGGCCACGGTGCGCCGAGACCTGCAGACGCTCAGCACCAACGGCCTGCTGGTGCGAACCCACGGCGGAGCGGTGGCCAACCAGGTGGGTGATGAGCTGCCGGTGCGGGTGAAGGCGACCCGCCGTCACGGCGACAAGCGCCGCATCGGTGCAGCGGCGGCGGCCCTGATCCACGACGGCGCCATCGTCGGGATGACCGGTGGCTCCACCGCCCTCGAACTCGCCCGCGCCCTCAGCGAGCGGCGCGGCATCACGGTGGTCACCAACGCGCTCGACATCGCCGTCGAGCTGGCAGGACGCAACGGCATCCGCCTGGTCGTGATCGGGGGCATCGTCCGCCACTCGCTGGAGCTCGTCGGGCCGGCGGCGGAGTCGATGCTCTCCAACTACCACCTCGACATGGCCTTCATCGGTGTCGACGGCCTGAGCATCGAGGACGGCTGCACCACCTACGACGAGATGGAGGCGCAGACCGACCTCGCCTTCCTGCGCCGCTCTCGGCGCAGCATCGTCATCGCCGACAGCTCCAAGATCGGCAGGGTGACGTTCGCGCGCATCAGCGCCCTGTCCGAGGTCGACGACCTCGTCACCGATCGCGGCGCCACCCCTGAGGACCTGGAGGCCGTGCGAAGCGCAGGAGTACACGTCGTCACCGTGTAGCTGACCTCACCGTGCAGTCGACCTCACCGTGCAGCTCACGGGGCAGATCGCGCTCTGAGCGAGGTCACGAACGCAAGCGGTACCGGACGGCCCGTTGACCCGGGGACGATGCCACTGACCCCCACTCACGCGCCCCAGCTACTGACGAGCAGCTGATCCACCCGCGCTTGCACAGCGAGGCCCCCAGCCGCCTACGAGCGCCAGCGCCTCCAGCATTCACCCGTTCGAGCGCCATCGATCACGGGCGCTGCAGCCTTGGGTGCCAGTGGCGGTGGCGGCTGGGGGCAGAGCAGTGACCGATCGGGACACCACCGCCTCCTGAGGTGGTGCGTCGGCGGCGATGACGCGGAGCGCCAACGAGGACACAGCCACCTGGGCAAGGCCCCGGGCGATCGGCGTCACAAGACGTTGAGCGACCTGCTCGGTGAGCGGCGGCGCTGCGGTGCGCGACCCACCGCTCGGTGCAGGCGCTGGTGGCCGACATCGCCGATGTGGCTCGCTGGGTGGGCCGAGCACCCGCGCTGGTGCGTGGGCATCGCAAGCACGAAGTGCACTCCAGGTCTTCGGCGGCTGCCGCCGAGGAGGCACGGCCTCAGGGCATCAGCTGTCAGTCGTCACCTCGGTCGACTGCCGCCCGCGGCCGCCGGCGGCGACTCCCACCAGAGCGGCGACCACGACGATGACGAGCGTGCCGACGGTGAACAGCTGGAAGTTGCCGCGCGAGACGCCCCACTCGTCGACGAAGGAGTACTCATAGCCGAGCAGGCCCTCCAGCAGGCCTGGGACGACGGCGCCGATGGTGCCGAGCACGATGAACACCAGCACGATCGCCGACAGGACCAGGAAGCCGGTGCGGCCACCGGGGACCACGTACGGGCGCGGCACATCGTCCACCCGCCGCAGCCGCACGAGCGCGGGGACGATGAGCAGGTAGCTGATGAGCAGGGTGGACACCGCGACGGTGAGGACCACGACGAAGACCGCGCCGACCGTGCCGTCCACCAGGGTGCTGGCGGCGATCAGGAAGATGGTGGAGACGATCCCGGAGACGATGTTCATCCGCACCGGAGTGCCGAGCCGGGCGGAGAACTCACCGAGGCGGGTGTCGTAGAAGGCGCCGTCGGCGGCGGCGACGGCCTGCATGCGGTCGGTGGCCATCATCCACGCGCTGCCCTGGGTGAGCAGGCCGTAGACGAAGGCGACAGCGGTCAGCGTCAGCAGCGGGCCGGCGGCCGGGCCGAAGACGGAGTACGTCTGCGCGATGGCCTGCATCACCCCGACGTCGGCCATCCGATCCGCCGGGGTCACCAGGACGATGGCCAGCACCGGCAGCAGGTAGGCCACGAGCGTGATCGCCGCGCCTCTGGCGATGGCCACCGGGGTGTCCTTCTGCGCATCGTGCATCTCCTCCGAGGCCGCGCTGGGGGCTTCGAAGCCCACGTAGGCGAACAGCGCGACGGGCACGATGGCCAGGAAGCCCGCGGTCGTGGGGGCGGCGGTGGACCAGTCGAGACCGGCGGTGCCCTCGCGGGCCACGTGGAGGGCGGCGGTGAGGGTCAAGCTCAAGAGCACGAAGAGCTTGGCGAGCGCGCCGATGTTGATGAGGACCTTGCCGCGGCGCAGGCTCACGATGGCCAGCGCGATGGCCGCCCAGACGAAGGCGAGCTTGAAGAAGGTGTCGCCCAGGCCGCCGTCGCTGGTGTGCACGACGTACTCGGACCACACGGCGCCGGCGATGAAGGCCAGCGACCCGCCGAGCCAGATGGGGTTGGTGATCCAGTACAGCATCACCGCGACGGCCGCCGCGGTGCGCCCGTACGCCCGGCGGACCCACTGGTAGGGGCCACCCTCGGCGGGATAGGTGGCGGAGGCTTCGGCGAACACCAGCGCGTAGGGGATGAGGAAGGCCACGCCGATGAACGCCGACCACACCATCCCCTCCAGCCCGCCGGAGGCGAGCACGGCGATGCTGTCGGCGCTGATGACCGCGGCGACGATGAACAAGACGATGTCGCCGCGGCGCAACGTCTTGACCAGGCGGTTGCGCTGGATCCCGGCTGCTGCTGGGTGGACGGCGTCCGTGGTGGACGGCCCGTCGGTCGTGCCGTGCGTCATCGTGGGCTCCTGGTCTCTGCGGTGAGGCGTAGTGTGCCCGACCTACCCCTCGCGCGGGGCGGCGGTGGCCGGCAGGTTGGCGAGGCGTTCGGGGCGCAGCAGGAGTGTCAGCTGCTCGCGGGTCAGCAGACCGGCCTCGGTCACCAGCTCCGGGATGGAGCGCCCGGTGCTCAGCGCCTGAGCGGCGATGCGGGTGGCGGCTTCGTAGCCGATCCAGGGGTTGAGCGCGGTCACCAGCCCGATCGAGTGCTCGACGCGGTGGCGCAGCAGGTCGGCGTCGGCGCTGATGCCGCGCACGCAGCGTTCGGTCAGGGTGAGCACCGCTTGGCGCAGCTGCAGCGTGGATTCCAGCAGGCAGTGCGCGATGACGGGTTCGAAGGCGTTGAGCTGCAACTGCCCAGCTTCGGCGGCCATCGAGATGGTGACGTCGCGGCCGACCACGGCGAAGGCGACCTGGTTGACGACCTCGGGGATCACGGGGTTCACCTTGCCCGGCATGATGCTGGAGCCGGCCTGGACCGCAGGCAGCCGGATCTCGCCCAGTCCGGCGCGCGGGCCGGACGACAGCAGCCGCAGGTCGTTGCAGATCTTGGAGAGCTTGACGGCCGTGCGCTTGAGGACACCGGAGAGCTGGACGAAGGACCCGACGTCCTGGGTGGCCTCGACCAGGTCGGCGGCCGGCACGAGCGGGTGGCCGGTGAGCTGGGCCAGCAGGGTGCACGCGCGCTGGGCGTAGCCGGGTGGGGCGTTCAAGCCGGTGCCGATGGCGGTGCCGCCGAGGTTGATCTCGTGCAGCAGGGTGGCCGCCTCGCCGAGGCGCTGGATGTCCTCGCGCACCATGACGGCGTAGGCGCCGAACTCCTGGCCCAGCGTCATGGGCACGGCGTCCTGCAGCTGGGTGCGGCCCATCTTGACCACGTTGGCGAACTCCGCTGCCTTGGCGGCGAAGGCCTCGGCGAGGCCGGTCATCGCCTCGCGCAGTGCGTGGACGAGGTCGAGGACAGCGATCTTGACCGCCGTGGGGTAGACGTCGTTGGTGCTCTGCCCGAGGTTGACGTGCTCCAAGGGGTGCAGTTGCGCGTAGTCCCCGCGTGGGCGGCCCAGCACCTCCAGGGCGCGGTTGGCGATGACCTCGTTGGCGTTCATGTTGGAGGAGGTGCCGGCGCCGCCCTGGAGGAGGTCGACGACGAAGTGCTCATCGAGGTGGCCGGCTCGCACGTCGCGGCAGGCCGCGGTGATCGCTGCGGCGCGTTCGGCGTCCAGCGAGCCGAGTTCCCCGTTGGTGAGCGCGGCCGCCTGCTTGACCGCGCCGAGGGCGCGGACGAGCTCGGGGTGCTCGCGGATCGCCCGGCCGCTGATGGGAAAGTTCTCCAGTGCCCGCAGCGTGTGGATGCCGTAGTAGACCCCGGCGGGCACGTCGCGTACGCCCAGGGCGTCGTGCTCGGCGCGCACGGCGGCGGCGGTGACGGTGGCGGTGGCAGCGGTGGCGGTGGCGGTGGCAGCGGAGACGGTGGGGGCAGCGGAGACGGTGGGGGTAGCGGCGGTGGCGGCTGCGGCCTCGTGCTCCACGGTGGGCTCCAGTTCTGCAGGTGAGGCGAGGCGAGCGAGGTGAGGTAAGGCGATCGTCAGCGGGTGTGCTCGGCGAAGAGATCCACCACGGTCCACGCCAGCGCCGTCGCCGCGTCGTGGACCATCGCATCCGCGGACGCTCCGACGCAGGCCGCGGCGAAGGCCGGTTCGTGGTTGGCCGCGCCGGCGCTGTCGATGCGGACGTAGGGGTGGATGGCCGGTACGAGCTGGCTGACGTTGGCCATGTCGGTGGAGGCGCGGTTCATCCGAGCCGCCGCCCCACCGGTGACCGAGGGGCGCCCCAGGGCGGTGGCGTTGGCCTCGTAGACGGCCAGTGCCGCCTCGTCGGTGCGGAACTGCGAGTACGGCTTGCTCTCGGGGGTGATGGTCAGCTTCGCTCCCGAAGCCAGCGCACCGGCCTGAAAGCAGCGGTTCACCCGCTCCTCGAGCTCGGCCAGCTCGGCCAGCGACTCGGCGCGCACGTACCAGCGGCCCTCGGTCAGCTCCGGGATCGCGTTGGGCGCCTGCCCACCGTTGGTCATGATGCCGTGCACCCGGGTGCCGGTGGGCAGCTGCTGGCGCAGCAGGCCCAGGGCGACCTGGGCGATGACGAAGGCGTCGTTGGCGTTGACGCCCTGGTCGGGGTAGGCGCCGGCGTGCGCGGAGCGGCCGCGGTAGCTCACGTGCGAGTGCGCGACGGCGAACGGTTCGGCGCGGGCGACGTCGGCGGGGGCCGGGTGCGCCATCAGCGCCAGGTCCAGGCCCGCGAACGCGCCGCGCTCGAGCATCTCGATCTTGCCGCCGCCGCCCTCCTCGGCGGGGGTGCCGTAGACCTCGACGGTCAGGTCCAGCTCGTCGGCCACGGCCGCCAGCGCGCGGGCGGTGCCGACGGCGCTCGCGCAGATGAGGTTGTGCCCGCAGGCGTGGCCCAGCCCGGGCAGCGCGTCGTACTCAGCGACGACACCGATGCGCCGCGAGCCGGTGCCGCTGGAGGCGAAGACCGCGGTCGGCAGCTCGAAGGCGCCGGTGCGGGCGCTGAAGCCCGCCTCGGTGAGCTCGCCGGCCAGCCAGTCGGCGGCGCGGTGCTCCTGCCAGCCGACCTCGGGATGGGCGTGCAAGCGTTGGGCGAGGTCGACCAGCGACGGCATCGCCGCGGCGATGACTCCAGCCGTGGCGTCCTTGAGGGTGCTGCTCATCGCTGGTCCCCGGGCACGCCGTAGCCGGGGGCGTCCTCGGGGCGCAGGGCCCGGACGATGTAGTCCTCGCGCTGCGGCTCCCACACCTGCAGCAGGTCGGTGAGGTCCTGCAGCGGGGTCTCGCTCCAGTCCACGCGCAGGTCGGTGACCCGCCAGCCGGCGCCGGTGACCACCGACAGCCCGGCCGAGTGCACCGGGCCGGCCTCGCCGCCTTCGGCCATCGCGGCCTCGTAGGCGGCCAGCAGGCGCCGCTCCAGGGACCCCGTGGCCTGCAGGTAGGCCTCCACCAGGCGCTGCGGCACCCGCGGGGTGGCCAGCAGGTTGCCGGCTGCGGCGGCGCCCTCCACCGCGTGCTCACCGACGGTGCCCAGGGCGTGGGCGCCGGAGTGGACAGCCGTGCGCCCCGCGGCGTCGACGAGGAGCAGCTGGCGCCAGTCGGCGGTGGGCTCACCGGCCACGAGCTCAGAGAGCGCGTCGGCGGCGCCTGCGCCCGCCGCCAGCAGGTCCAGCAGCCTGGGCCCGAGGCGGGGGTCGGTGACGTTCTGCGAGTGCACTGCGCCGACGCCGTCGCGCAGGTGCACGCAGCGGGCGGCGACGGCCGGGGAGGAGGAGCTGATGAGCGAGCCGAAAGCGCCGGTCTGCGCGTCGCGGACCACCAGGGAGAAGGTCACCGCGTTCCTTCCGAGAGCACGGCCGTGGCGTCGATCTCCACGAGCCATTCCGGGCGGGCCAGGGAGTGCACGACGATGCCGGTGGAGACGGGGAAGACGCCCTTGAGCCAGCGGCCCATGGTGCGGTAGACCACCTCGCGGTAGCGGACGTCGACGAGGTAGACGGTGACCTTGACGATGTCGGCCAGGGAGCCGCCGGCTTCGTCCATGAGCATGGCGATGTTGGCCATGGCCTTCTCGGTCTGCGCCTCGACGTCGCCGATGCCGACGGATTCGCGGGTGTCGAGGTCCTGGCCGATCTGCCCGCGCAGGTACACGACCCCACCTGCGACGACGGCCTGGCACAGGTCGTTGTCGAGGTTCTGCTCGGGGTAGGTGTCCTTGGTGTTGAACGGGCGGATGCGGGTGTGGGTGGGCATCAGAGGGCTCCGCTGGTGGTGAGGGCCGGGCCGGTGGCGCTGGGGTCGTGGTCGCCCACCGCCTCGTGGGCGCTGTTCGGAGCGGCGTCGTGGGCGGCGTTGTGAGCAGTGCCGTGAGCGCTGCCGTGAGCGCTGTCGTGGGCGGCGTCGTAGGCGCTGTAGCCGCGCTGGATGGCGATGCTCTCGGCGAGGTGGGCGGCGTCGTGCCACACGCCCCAGATGAAGCTGGACCCGCGGCGGGACTGCCAGGGCAGGCCCAGGAAGTAGATGCCGGGTTCGCCGGACACCCCGCGCTGGTGCTTGGGGCGCCCCTTGTCGTCGACGGCCCCGGCGGGCAGCCAGCTGTAGTCGGAGACGAAGCCGGTGGCCCACACGATCGAGGTGACACCGGCGGTGGCGAGGTCGAGGTGGGGCAGGGGATTGCGCACGCTCTCGGGCTCGGGCCCGAGCTGGTGGGCCTGCGGCTCTTCGGGCAGGTTCAGGCCGTTGCGCTCGACGTAGGCGTCGGCCTCGTCCAGCAGTGCGAGCAGGTTGGCGTCCCCGGCGGCGATGTTGCGGCGCAGGTCTGCGCCGAAGCGCACGGTGCCCGCCTCGTAGGACAGGGTGCGTCCCACCAGCGTCATCCCATCGGCGGCGAAGTCCCGGAAGTCCACGGTGCGCCCGCCGCGGGCTCCGCTGACGGCGATGGTGACGTGCTCGGCGCCGGCTGGCGGGGTGGCCATCTCCCATTTGCCCAGCACGCCGAGCCACCAGCAGAAGTCCCGGCCGCGGTAGCTGCGCGGGGGACGCTCGTGCGGGCCGACCGAGAGGTACACCTGCCGGCCGGCGCGCTGCAGCTCGTCGGCGATCTGGGCGCCGGAGGATCCGGCGCCGACGACGAGGACCGCGCCAGGCGGCAGCTGCTGGGGGTTGTGGTAGGCGCTGGAGTGGATCTGGTGCACGCCGGCGTCGGCGGGGACGATGGTGGGGATCACCGGTGTCTGGAAGGCGCCGGTGGCGGCGACGACGTAGCGCGCCTGCAGGGTGCCTTCGGAGGTGTCGACGGTGAAGCCGGGGCGGCCGGCGTTCTTGACCACCTTGCGCACCTCGACGCCGCAGCGCACGGGTGCGCCGATCTTGTCGGCGTAGGTGGTGAAGTACTGCGCGACTTGTTCCTTGGTGGCGAAGGCGTCGGCGTCGACGTCGGGGAAGAGTTCGGAGAAGGTCAGGCCCGGGAAGCGGTCGTGCCAGGCGGGGCCGTTGGCCACCAGCGAGTCCCAGCGCCCGGTGCGCCACTTCTCGGCGATGCGGTCGCGTTCGAGCACCAGGTGGGTGATGCCGCGGGCGCTCAGGTGTTCGCTCATGGCGATCCCGGCCTGGCCTGCGCCCACGACGAGGACCTCGATCTGTTGGCTCGACACGCCAGCTCCGTTCGGTGGTTCCCAGGTGATGCCGGTGCCGCCATCCTGGCGACCCACTGGGCATCGTTCAAATAGTTCTTGTGGCTGTCGCGCATCGCTCTTTCAGATGCGCTTTAGATGCGCTGGCGCAGCAGGTCGGCTGCCCGCTCGGCCAGGACCATGACCGTCCCGACGGGGTTGACCGCGGTCACGGTGGGGAAGACCGACGCGTCGACGATGCTGAGGTTGTCCAGGCCGATGAGCCGCAGCGAGGGGTCCACGACGCTGGCCGGGTTCTCGGCGGCGCCCATGCGGCAGGTGCCGCAGACGTGGAAGACCGTCTGGTGCACAGCACGTTCGCGCCGGGAGATCTCCTCATCGGTGTGCGCGTCTTCACCGGGGAAGACCTCGCGGACGACGTGACCGGCCAGCGGCTGAGCGGCTGCGATCCGGCGGGCGAGGCGGACACCGGCGACGAGCATGCGCTCGTCGTGCCCGTCGGGGTCGGTGAAGTAGCGGTAGTCGATCTTCGGTGGGGCGCCTGGATCGGCGGAGTCGATCCAGACCCGGCCACGGCTGCGGGGTTTGGCCACGTTGGAGGCCATCGACACGTTGCGCGTCGGCAGCTGCACGCCTTGCGCTTCGACGTGGTCGCCGACGGTGGTCACGGGCAGGTGCATGAGGACGTCGGGGCGCTCCGCGCCTTCGTCGACGGTGGTGAGCACGCCGGCGTCCCAGTCGGTGGCGCGCACGTCGGGGATGTCGAGGTCGACTTCGAAGATGGTGATGCCCTCGGCGTGGTCTTGCAGGTTCTCCCCCACGCCGGGCAGGTCGACGACGACGTCGAGGCCCGCCTCGGCCAGGACGTCCTTGGGCCCGATGCCTGAGAGCAGCAGCAGCCGCGGGGTGTCGATGGCCCCGGAGCTGAGGACGACCTCGCGGGTGCCGTGGAAGCGCTCTTGCACGCCGTCCTCGCGCACGGTCTCGACGGCGCTGACCCGGCGGCCCTGCACCTGCAGGCGCGTGGCCCGGCGCCCCAGGATGACGTGCAGGTTCGACCGCTGCAGCACCGGGTGCAGGTAGGCGACGGAGGCTGAGGAGCGGATGCCGGTGGTGGGGTCGTAGCCGATCTCGAAGAAGCCGGCGCCGGCGGTGAGGTCCTCTCCGGCCGGCAGGTCGTTCCAGGTCTGCCGGCGCGGCACGCCGAGTGCTGCGACCGCCGCTTGGAGGCTGAGCTCGACGACGGGGTTGCGGTCCTGCTCGGCGACCGGGGTGATGGGTGCCTGCACGCGGCTCCAGTACGGCAGGATCGTCTCCGCGTCCCAGCCCTGCGCGCCGAGGCCGACCCACTCGCGCAGGTCCGAGGCCAGCGGCTTCCAGGAGATCATGGTGTTGACGCTGGAGCAGCCGCCCAGCAGCTTCATGCGGGTCTGGTGGATGGAGCTGTTGCCGCGCTCTTGGGGCACCGAGCGGTAGTCGAGGTCGTACTCGCTCTCGAGCAGTTCGGGCCAGCGGGCGATCTGCAGCGCCCGCGGCTCGTCGATGTCGCTGGGTCCCCACTCCAGCAGGCCGACGCTGAGCTGGGGATCCTGCGAGAGGCGGGCGGCCACGATGCAGCCGGCGGTGCCCCCACCGACCACGAGGACGTCGAAGTCCTGACGCGGGGCGTCCTGGGTGGTGTCCACGACGGGCAACGGCTTGTCTCCCTCAGTCCAGCGTGCCGACCGGCTCGGCGCCGGTGACGGGGGTGGGCGCGGCCGCAGCGGTCGGCGCAGTAGTGGCGGCATTGACTGTGGCCGCAGGGGTGGCGGCGCTGACTGCGGTGGCAGGCGCGGAGCCAGCGCTGGGAGCGGCTGCGGGGCTGAGCCCAGCGGTGCCCGCGGTGAGCCCAGCGGTGCCCGCGGTGAGCCCGGAGCTGTGCGCGGTGAGCCGACGGCGCATGAGGACGTAGTACAGCGGGCAGATGACGATCAGGCCGACGATCCAGGAGACGTCCACCCCGCCGAGCGCGGTGGCCAGCGGGCCGACGAAGAAGGCGGTGACCAGGAAGGGCAGCTGCACGGCGATGCCGACGAAGTAGCACAGGACCGCGACGGCGTTCACCCGCCCGTAGATGCCGCCATCACGCGCGAACAGCGAGGGCAGGTGGTACTCGCCGTGGCGCAGCAGGTAGTAGTCCACGAGATTGACGGCCGTCCAGGGGATCAGCACGCACATCAGCAGGATCATGAAGTTGGAGAAGTTGACCAGGAAGTTGTCCGCGGCCGCCATTGCCAGCACGAGCGCGAGCGCGAAGATGGCCAGCGTCGCGACGGTGCGCGCCCGGGGCCCGGGCCGCCAGTTGTCGAAGAGGGTCTGTCCGACCGTGATGCTCGCCAGGCTTCCGCAGTACAGGTTCGCGCCGTTGGACACGCTCAGCCCGACGGCGAAGACGGCGATGAGCAGGGAGCTGATGCCGGGGGCCGTCTCGCGCAGGGCGTCGGGGGTGCTCAGCTGCGGCAGGGCGGCTCCGGTGACGGCGCCGACGATCATGCCGAAGATCGAGCCCAGGACGCAGCCGAGGTAGGTGGCCCAGAAGGCTGGGCGCACCCCGGTGCCCTTGGGCATGTAGCGGCTGTAGTCGGAGACGTAGGGGGCGTAGGCGATCTGCCACAGGGCGGCGATCGAGACCGTCGCGCTGAAGCCGACCCAGTTGAAGGAGCCGGTGCGCAGGACGTCGGAGGGCAGCGGGTCGACGGCGATCCACCACACGATGAGGACGAGGAAGGCCGTGCCGGCCAGGATCGACATGATCGTGCCCAGGGCGTGCAGCAGGCGGTAGCCGACGATGGCCGCGACGACGCTGATGAGGCCGATGGCGACGACTCCTGCGCTCGTGGGCAGGTGCGCCAGGCCGGCGAGCGCCTGGCCACCCAGGACGAGGTTGGAGGCGAAGAAGGCGGTGTACATCAGCACCACGATCACCACGACCAGCAGGCTGCCGAAGGAGCCGAACTGGGCCCGGGTCTGCAGCATCTGTGGAATGCCCAGCTGCGGGCCCTGCGCGGCGTGCAGCGCCATGACGACGCCGCCGACGACGTTGCCGATGACGACGGCGAGGATGCCTGCCCACAGCGGCAGGCCGTAGACGGCGGTGGCGATCGCGCCGCTGGCCATGGTCAGCAGCATGATGTTGGCGCCGAACCAGATGGTGAACAGGTTGCGGGTCTTGCCGTGCCGCTCGGTCTCGGGGATGTGCTCGATGGTGCGGGCTTCGACACCGCTGGACCGGGTGGCGGTGACGTCGGCCGTGAGGTCGTCCTGCACGACAGGCTCCTTCGCTCGGAGCGGCTCGGCGGCCGCTGCGCAGTCAGGATCCGCGCTGGACCCCGCCGCGCCAAACAGCCATCGCAGCTGCCCTGCATCTGTTTCGGCGATGAATCACGGGCGTCACGGAGCTGAAACGCAGGTGAAACATGCGTTGCCCGCGCGGGTAGTGGGCGAGGTGTGGACGAGCGGTTCGGTCAGGACCCGGCGAGGGCTCGGTGGGCGGTTGGGTGCGGCATGGACGCAGCAAGGGACGCGGCAAGGGATGCGGCAAGGGCGGCCGCGGCGGGACGGTCCTGCCCGCGTCGGGGCGGTCAGTCGCGGCGGCTGAGCTGGCGGCCCACCACCACGCGCACGGCGTCGGCGACGGCTTGGGCGCGGGCGGTGGTGCGCATCGAGGCGAGGGTGGCGATGACGAACGGCAGCGCCGGCACGTCGTCGGCGATGGCGCGGGTGACCACCGAGCGCCCGTCGTAGGTCTGATCGTGGCGCGGGCGCAGGTTGAGGATGGAGTACCCGTGCCCCTTGGCCACCAGCGAGCGCACGGTCTCGTAGCCGTGCGAGCGGTGCCGGATGACCGGCTCGACGCCGGCGGAGGCCAGCAGTGACAGGAAGTACTCGCGGCTGTGCGGCAGGTCCAGCAGGATCATCCGCTCGTGGGCCAGCTCGCGCAGCGGGATCCTCGCGCGGGCGGCCAGCGGGTGCGCCGCGGGCAGGATCACGTGCGCGGGCACCTGGGCGATGGTCTCGCGCCGCACGTCGTCGGAGTAGCCGAAGTCGTAGCTGATGACCATCTCCGCCTGCCCGGAGCGCAGCGCATCGCGTGCACCGGCGGCGTCGACTTCGAGGACCTGCACCTCCAGGTGGGGGTGCTCCTCCTGCACCAGCGCGAGCACGTCGGCGAGCAGGAAGGGAGCCATCGTCACGAAGCAGGCGATCCGGATGGTGCCGCGCACCTGGTTGTCCAGGCCGCGGGCCGCATCGAGGGCCTCATCCAGGCCCGCCAGCACCGCGCGGGCATCGCCCAGCAGCTGCTGACCGGCCGCGGTCAGGGCGAGCCCCTTGGAGCGTTGGCGGATGAACAACTGCGCGCCGACCTGCTGCTCCAGCTGCGCCACGGCGGCTGAGACGGCCGATTGGGCGACCAGCAACTGCTGGGCGGCCACGGTCATGCTCAGGCAGGTCGCGGCCTCGATGAAGTAGCGCAGCTGGGTCAGCGTCACATCGGCCTTGCGCGCCATGACTGCTCCTTCCGGTGGGTCACGATGCTAGCTGTGCATCAGGAGAGCAGTTGCGCAGCGACACCCGGATCGATGCACCCGAGAACTGTGCGCAGCGGACTGCCCACCGCGCCCGCGTTACAGCCGTGTTTCGCATCTGCCTTTCCGATGCACTTCAACGACAACCCCGTATTGAGCGCCGGCTCCCCCCTGCCTACGCTGCTGCGAAGACCCGGCAGACCCGGCGGGAGCGACGGTCGACGACGATCGCATCAGGCGCCCGGGCCACCATCCGCGGGCTCGACAGTGGGAGAACGACCATGACGAAGACCGCTCAGCACTGGCACGAGCTCGCAGGCACGCTGAAGCACCCGACCCTGGCCGTCATCGACGGTCAGCTGACCGAGGCGGCCGACGGGCGCACGCAGGCCAACCACGACCCGGCCACCGGCCGCCAGCTGTCCCAGGTCGCCCAGTGCGCCGAAGCTGACGTCGAGCGCGCCGTCCGCGCCGCCCGCGCCTCCTTCGAGCGCGGCACCTGGCGCGGGCAGCCGCCCGCCGAGCGCAAGCGCACCCTGCTGCGCCTGAGCGAGCTGCTGCTGGCCCACGCCGAGGAGCTGGCGCTGCTGGAGAGCCTGGACACCGGCAAGCGCATCGCGGACACCTCCGCGATCGACGTGCCCGGTGCCGCCGCCATCCTGGCCTGGTACGCCGAGGCCATCGACAAGGTCTACGGCGAGGTCGCGCCCACCGCCGCCGGCAACCTCGCTGTCGTCACCCGCGAGCCCGTCGGCGTGGTGGCCGCCGTCGTCCCGTGGAACTACCCGCTGGAGACGGCGATCTGGAAGCTGGCTCCCGCCCTGGCCGCCGGCAACAGCGTCATCCTCAAGCCCGCCGAGGAGTCCCCCTCCACCGCGCTGCGCCTGGGGGAGCTGGCCTTGCAGGCCGGGCTGCCCGCCGGTGTCCTCAACGTGGTGCCCGGCGAGGGCGCCGTCGTGGGTCGCGCGCTCGGGCGCCACCTGGACGTCGACGCCGTCGCCTTCACCGGCTCCACCGAGGTCGGGCGGCTGTTCCTGGGCTACGCGGCCGAGACCCGCATCCGCCGCCTGCAGCTGGAGTGCGGCGGCAAGAGCCCCAACATCGTCTTCGCCGACGCCGCCGATCTGCAGGCCGTGGCCGACGGGGTGTGCTCGGGCATCTTCTTCAACGCCGGCGAGGTGTGCTCGGCCAACTCCCGCCTGCTCGTCGAACGCTCGATCGCCGACGAACTGCTGGAGCTGGTGCTCAAGCGGGCCGAGGACTTCCGCCCCGGCGACCCGCTGGACCCCGCCACGGGCATGGGCCCGCTGGTCAGCGACCGGCACGCCGAGAAGGTCCTCGAACTCATCGCCGACGGCAAGGCCACCGCCACCCTGCGCACCGGCGGCGGCATCGCCGGCCCGCGGCGCACCTTCGTCGAGCCCACCGTCTTCACCGACGTCGACCCGCGCTCGCGCATCGCCACCGAGGAGGTCTTCGGCCCGGTGCTGGCGGCCTTCACCTTCGACACCGAGGAGCAGGCGCTGCAGCTGGCGCACCAGAGCGCCTACGGGCTGGCCGCCTCGGTGTGGAGCGACAGCCTCACCCGCGCCCACCGCGTCGCCGACAAGCTGCGGGCGGGGACCGTCTCGGTCAACTGCATCGACGCCCTGGATGTCACCACCCCGTTCGGAGGCTTCAACCAGTCCGGGTTCGGGCGCGACCTGTCGCTGCACGCGTTGCAGGAGTACACCGCGCTGAAGACGACGTGGTTCTCCTACGGTCAGGGCGCCTGAGGATGAGCGCACCAGACCTGCTCTTCACCGGCGGCGCCGTGCTCACCATGACCGGCCAGCACACCACCGACCAGCACACCGCCGGCCAGCACGCCACCGGCCAGCGCACCGCCGACCAGCCCACCCCCACGGCTCTCGCCGTGCGCGGAGGGAAGATCCAAGCCGTCGGCGGGCAGGAGCTGCTGACCACCCGCGGCCCGCGCACGCAGGTCATCGACCTCGCCGGCGGAGCCGTCCTGCCCGGCTTCCAGGACGCCCACGTCCACGCCGTCGCCGGTGGTCTGCAGCAGCTGGGCTGCGACCTGTCCGGCGTCCACGGCGCGCTGGAGTACCGCCGGCTCATCGCCGCGTACGCAGCGCGCCACGACGGGCCCTGGATCGAGGGGTCCGGATGGTACGGCGACGCCTTCACGGGAGGCTTCCCGACCCGGCACTTCCTCGACGAGCTCGTCCCCGACCGGCCGGCGGCCTTCCTCAGCCACGACTGCCACGGGGTGTGGGTGAACTCCCGCGCCCTGCAGCTGGCCGGCATCGACGAGCGCACCCCCGACCCGGCGGACGGGCGGATCGTGCGTGATGGCGCAAGACGGCCCAGCGGCCTGCTGCTCGAAGGGGCCGTCGACCTCATCAGCGCGGTGCGGCCCGTGGTCGATGCCGCCGGACTGCGTCAGGCGCTGCGCCAGGCCCAGTCCACCTTTCACGCCGCCGGGATCACCGCGTGGCAGGACGCCATCATCGGTGAGGGGCTGGGCATCCCCGACAACTACGAGACCTACCGCAGTGCGGCCGCCGAGGGCTGGCTGCGCTCGCGCGTCACCGGCGCGCTGTGGTGGCCCCGTGGCGGCGGCGCGGAGGAGGTGAGCCGGCTGCTCGAGCGCCGGGCCGGCGCCGAGGGTCGCTTCAGCGCCACCGCGGTCAAGATCGTCCAGGACGGCGTCTGCGAGAACCTCACCGCAGCGCTCAGCCGCCCCTACGCGGGCCACCCGCACGAGAGCGGGCTGAGCTTCTTCGAGCCGCAGGTGCTGGCGGCCACCGTGCGCGACCTCGTCGCCGCAGGCTTCGACCTGCACCTGCACGCCGTCGGTGACCGGGCCGTCGCCGAGTGCCTGGACGCCCTGGAGCCCACTGTCGGCGAGAAGGACTTCCGCCATCAGATCGCGCACATCGACCTCATCGCCCCCGCCGACATCCAGCGGATGGCCCGGCTGGGGGTCATCGCGAACATCCAGCCGCTGTGGGCGCGGCAGGACCCGGTGCTGGTCGACACCAAGCTGCCCTACCTCGATGAGGCCCATCAGCGCCAGCACTTCCTCTTCGGTGCGCTGCACCGGGCCGGGGTGCAGTTGGCGATGGGCTCGGACTGGCCCGTCTCGGACCCGACACCGCTGTGGGGCATCCACACCGCCGTCAACCGCACCGCACCGCCGAGCGACCCGCACGCCTTTGACGAGCGCTCCCAGCACGAGCCGCTGCTGCCGGGTGAGCGCCTGAGCGTGCTGACCGCGCTGCAGGGCTACACCCGCTGCGCGGCCCGCGCCAACCGCCTGGACCACCTCAGCGGCACCCTCACCCCCGGCTTGGACGCTGACCTTGTGATCTTGGACCGTGACCCGCTGCAGGTGCCTGCCGCCGAGCTGGGGAGCCTGCGCGTGCGCGCCACCGCCATCGCCGGGCAGTTCGTCCACGAAGCCTGGGACCGCTCCCCCACCAACACTTCCACCCCCACCTCTACTCCCG
>NZ_JAAALL010000450.1 GCF_009906315.1 Kineococcus vitellinus
CGGTGGCGCGGGCCCGCGAGGGGGTGGGCGAGCGCCGCCACGCGCCGCCGTCGCCGTCGAGGACCACGTGCACGGCGGCGCCGTGGGCGCGGCAGAGCGCGGCCGCCAGCGGCAGCACGTGCTTGCCGCCGGCGGCCGCGACCCGCACGCCGCTGCCCTCCAGCAGGACGCCGAAGACGGCCGCGTCGGTGGCGCCCTCCACCAGCAGCACCCGGGCGGCGCCGGCCACCGAACGCGCGAAGCCCGCCGGCAGCGCGGTGTGCGCCAGCCGGCGGGCTCGGGCGGTGCTGGTCCGCAGGGAGGCGGCGACGAACGCCACCGCCTCCTCGCCGACCACGGCCGGGGTCAGCCGACCTTCGGCTTGTCCTCGGCCTTCGGGTAGATCTCGGTGTTCTGCGCGGTGGTGATGAGCGCGTCCTCGGGACGGGTCGCGTTGATCGCCACGGACTGCGGCGGCAGCACCGCGTGCAGCGCCCAGTCGGTGAGCACCCGGATGCGGTTGCTCATCGCCGGCAGCGCGTACAGGTGGTACCCGCGGGCGACGATCTTGGCCGGGAAGCCGGTCAGCTCGATGCCCAGCGGCTTGGCCACCGCGGTCGTGCCGCCGAGGTCGGCGACCAGGCCGAGGTCCTTGTGGACGTAGTCCTTGGCGACGCCGATGCCGAAGCTGGCGGCGACGTTCTTGCCGACCTGGGTGCCCTGGCGCTGCGCGTGCTGCGCGGTGGGCGGGGTGACCGGCTGCGGGCCGTCGGCCGGCTTCGGCTTGGCCAGGTCCGGCACGGCGGCCGCGTCACCGGCGGCCCAGATGTCCTCGGCGACGCGCATCTGCGCGTCCACCACGAGGCGGCCGCGGTCCAGCGGCAGGCCCAGGGTGGCCATCAGCGGGTTCGCGACGATGCCCGCGCCCCAGATGAGGGTGCGCGAGGGGATCGCCGCGCCGTCGGTGAGGTTGATGACGTTGCCCTCGACGGAGGCGACGGAGACGCCCAGGCGCACGTCGATGCCGCGGCCCTTGAGGGCGGACAGCGCGTACTGGCCCAGGCGCGGCCCGAGCTCCGGCAGGACGGCCGGTGCCACGTCGATGAGCAGCCAGCGGACGTCCTTGACGTCGATGCGCGAGTAGCGGTCGGCCACCCGGGTCAGCCAGCGCTGCGTCTGGGCCACGATCTCGGTGCCGGTGTAGCCGGCGCCGACCGCGACGACGGTCATGCGCTCGGCGCGCTCGGCGTCGAAGCGCGGGTCGTCGGGCAGGGCGTCCGCCGCGTCGAGCTGCGCGATGAGGTGGTCGCGCACGAACGCGGCCTCGGTGATGGTCTTCACGCCGCGGGCGGACTCGGCCACGCCGGGGATCGGGAAGCGCCGGGTCACCGACCCGGGGGCGAGGATCAGCTTGTCGTAGGAGAGCACCTGGGTGCCCTGCTCGACCTGGCCGCGCTCGCTGCGGGAGATGGTGATCGTCTTCGCCTCGACGTCGACCGAGGTGGTGTGGCCGACGACGAGCTTGTGCTTGGGCAGGGCCTGCCGCAGCGAGACCGCGACGTGGCGCGGCTCGATGACGGACGCGGTGACGTCCGGCAGCAGGGGGCTGTAGGTGAGGTGGTCGGTGGGGCTGACGATCACCAGCTCCGCCGTGGAGGCCGGGAGGAGCTTCTCGAGCTTCTTGCCGGCGTACAGGCCGGTGAAGCCACCCCCGACGATGACGACACGCTGTCGATCGACCATGTGGACACCTCTTGTCTCTGGCTCGCCGGGATCGTGGTTCCCGCTTCGGCACACGATCCTCCCACGGCACCGCGCGGAGCTTCACGCGGTGTCACGTCGACCCCGCCGCAGGGTCACCCGCGGGTGCTCGCGGGTGCCTGCGCGCGGCCGTCGGCGGCGGCCTCCAGGTCGGCCACGACGAGGCGGCGCATCCCGAGCATCGCCTGCAGCGCGCGCTGCGCGCGGTCGGGGTCCGGGTCGCCCAGCAGCTCGCCGAGCCGGGTGGGGACCACCTGCCAGGACACGCCCCAGGGGTCCTTGAGCCAGCCGCACATCGACTCGCTGCCGCCGCCGGCGAGCAGGCCGTCCCAGCAGCGGTCGACCTCGGCCTGGTCGGCGCACAGGACCTGGATCGAGAACGCCTCGGTGGGCGGGAAGCCCGGACCGCCGTTGAGGCACAGGTACTCCCGATCGCCCAGGCGGAAGGAGACCGTCAGCGGAGCCTGCCCCGGGCCGGGGGTGGTGCCGGTGATCGCGGAGCCGGGGAAGAGGGAGACGTAGCGCTCGGCGGCGGCCAGGCCCTGGTCGTCGAACCACAGGCAGGGCACGGTGCTGCTCATCGGGGGGTCCTCTCGGAGGGGCGGGCCGGCTGTCGGGGGG
>NZ_JAAALL010000451.1 GCF_009906315.1 Kineococcus vitellinus
TCCGCCGAGGCCGCCCGCGCCGCCGCGCTGGCCAACCGCGCCGACGCGCTGGGCCTGGTGGCCCTCGTGCACGCCGGGCTGCTGGCGCGCTGGCCCGCCGCCGAGGGCGTCGCCCCGCTCGGCGCGCTGCCGGCGGCCCCCGCCGGCGGGGACGGCCGCCCGCTGCCGCCCAAGGACGTGCGCGCCGACGTCCCCAACGACCTCGACACGCTGTGCGCGGTGACGTTCGGCCCGCACGAGGACGGCCCGCGCGACGCCGCGGAGCTCGCGCTGCAGCTGGCCCCGTGGTCGATGGACACCTGGCAGGACGTGCTGCGCCGCATGCGCGGCGAGCTGGCCACCGCCGAGGTCCGCGGCCGGCTGAAGAACCGCGACGAGGTGGTGCCCGACGCCGAGCCGCCGGTGCCCTTCGCCCGGCCGCACTCCACCGGCCGCCCGCCGCGGGAGGACTCCCGCCTCGTGCTGGGCATCCTGGGGGTCGTCGTCGTCGTCGGGCTGGTGCTCGCGCTGTGGCAGCTCAGCCGCATCGACGTGCCCGACGTGCCGACCGCGACGCCCCGCACCTCCAGCGCCGCCCCGTCCGGGTCGCCGGCGACCTCCCCGCCCGCGAGCGCGGCGCCCGCGCCGGCGCCCGCCGCCGAGCCCGCGCCGCTGCCGGTGGCCGCCGTCACCGCGCTGGACCCCGCCGGGGACGGGGAGTCCCCGGAGAGCGCCGGCCTGGTGGTCGACGGCGACCCGGCGACGACCTGGGCGAGCCAGCGCTACAACTCCGCCGCCTTCGGCGGGCTCAAGGACGGCGTCGGGCTGCTGCTCGACCTCGGCGCGGACGCCGACGTGGCCCGCGTGCAGCTGGGCGCGGGCGGCGACGGCGGCACCGTCGAGCTGCGCACCGCCCCCGGCCCCGGGGTGGAGGGCTCCGTCGTCGTGGCCGCCGCCGCGGCCGGCGGGCAGCAGGTGCTCGCCCCGCCCGCCGCGGTCCGCACCCGCTACCTGCTGCTGTGGTTCACCTCGCTGCCCACCACCGACGGCGTCTTCCGCGAGGTCGTCGGCGAGGTGCAGGTCGTGGGCACCCCCGTGGGCGCCCCCGCCGGCGCGACCCCGCCGGCGCCGTGAGCGGCGCGGGCCCCCGCGAGCCGCTCGACCCGCGCAGCGACGCCGAGCTCGTCGCCGCCCACGTCGCCGGCGACCCGGAGGCCTTCGGCGAGGTGGTGCGCCGCCACCGCGACCGGCTGTGGGCGGTGGCGCTGCGCACCACCGGCGACCGCGAGGAGGCCGCCGACGCCGTCCAGGACGCGCTGGTGTCCGCGCTGCGCGGCGCGGACCGCTTCCGCGGCGAGTCGGCCGTCACGACGTGGCTGCACCGCATCGTCGTCAACGCCTGCCTGGACCGCGCCCGGCGCCGGGCCGTGCGCCCGACCCGCCCGCTGGAGGAGGAGGTCGGCCCCGGCGGGGACGGCAGCGCGCGCACCGGCGCCGCGCCGGCCGTCGCCGAGGACGCCACCCCGCACGTGGAGACCTCCCTCGACGTCACCCGCGCCCTGCAGCAGCTGCCCGAGGCCCAGCGCGCGGCCCTGGTGCTCGTGGACATGTACGACGTGCCGGTGGCCGAGGCGGCGCAGGTGCTGGGGGTGGCCGTGGGCACGGTGAAGTCGCGCTGCTCGCGCGGGCGCACCGCGCTGGCCGGGCTGCTGGGCGAGGGCCGGGGGGGCACCGGGAACCGTTGAGCGCTGCAGCACGTCGTAGTCCGGAGCCGCACACCGCGGACCAGCGCAGGGAGGAGCCGTCGTGAGCCGCGAGGAAGCCGACGAGCTGTCGCCGGAGCAGCAGCGCGTCCGCGACCTGCTGCGCGCGCACGCCGACGTGGGACCGCTGCCCGCCGACGTCGCCGCCCGCCTGGACGCCGCGCTGGCCGCGGCGCTCGCCGAGACCCGCACCGGGACCCGCACGGGGGCACCCGCCGGCACCCGCGCCGGGGCGTCGGTCGCCTCGCTGGCCGCGCGCCGGCGGCGCGTGCGCGGGGTGCAGCGGCTGCTCGCCGGCGTCGCGGCCGCCGTCGTCGTGGGCGGCGGCGCCGCGCTCGCGGTCCACCAGGGCTCCGCGCCGTCGACGACCAGCGCCGGTTCGGGCGCCGCCGACTCCGCCGCCGCCTCGAGCGCGGCGGCCGCCGAGGAGGAGGTGCCGCCGCAGGCGCAGGTGCTGCTCAGCGGCCGCGACTACGCCGACGCGGCGGCGGTCGAGGACCTCGGCGAGGAGGCCCTCGCCGACGAGGGGACGGGGCGGCCCGCGCCCGACGCCACGCCCGGCGCGGGCTCCACCGAACCCGGTGACCGCACGCTGCTCAACGC
>NZ_JAAALL010000452.1 GCF_009906315.1 Kineococcus vitellinus
GAGGGGGTGGGTGGGCCGCGGTCAGATGCCGAGGAGCTTCTTGGCCTTCTTGGCGTCGGCGGGCGAGAGCACCGCGTCGACCGACAGCCGCCGCGTGCGCTTGCTCGGCTTCACCTCGAGCAGGTGGCGCTTGTTGGCGCGCTCGCGCATGACCTTGCCGGAGCCGGTGACGCGGAACCGCTTCTTGGCGCCGGAGTGGGTCTTGTTCTTGGGCACGTCATCTCCTGTGGTGTGGCCGGCCGGGAGGTTCCCCGGCCGGGTGTGCGTGGGCCCTGCGGGCCCCGGCGGCGGCCGGGACCCGCGGGGACGTCGTCAGGCCGTCGCGGTCCGCGTCAGGACGCGGTGGTGGCCGTCTGCTCGACCGGGGCCTGCTCCGGCGCGGCCTGCTGGGCCGGCGCCTGCTCGAGGGGCGCCTGCTCGACGGCCTCGTCCGGGGCGGCCGCGGACTCCGCGGACTCGGCGTCCTTGCGGCGGCGCTCCTCGGCCTTGGCCTCGGCCTTCTTCTTGTGCGGCCCGATGACCATCACCATGTTGCGCCCGTCCTGACGCGGCGAGCTCTCGACGCTGCCCAGGTCGGAGACGTCCTCCGCGAGGCGCTGCAGCAGCCGGAAGCCCATCTCGGGTCGCGACTGCTCGCGACCGCGGAACATGATCATCACCTTGACCTTGTCCCCCGCCTTGAGGAACCGCTCGACGTGGCCCTTCTTCGTGCCGTAGTCGTGCGGGTCGATCTTCAGGCGGAAGCGGATCTCCTTGAGGATCGTGTTCGTCTGGTTCTTGCGGGCTTCGCGGGCCTTCATGTCGGACTCGTACTTGAACTTGCCGAAGTCCATGAGCTTGCAGACCGGCGGCCGTGCCTGCGGAGCCACCTCGACGAGGTCGAGGCCTGCTTCGTCCGCCAGCCGCAGCGCGTCCTCGACGCGCACGATGCCGACCTGTTCACCGTTGGGGCCGACGAGCCGCACCTCGGGAACACGGATGCGGTCGTTGATGCGGGGCTCGCTGATGTGCTGCTCCTTCGTCGTCGCGGGGCCACCGGACACGGGAAAGGCCCCCGTGCTCGGACGCGCACGGAGGCCTGCCGGATCCGGCGACGGGGACGACGAAGGACGAGGTGGTCGCACCACCGCGCCACGACGACGGACGTCGCTGCGCTCCCCCGCGGACGGGGGAGGGACCGGACCCTCGGCGCCCAGGGCACCGGGGTGGGAGGAGGCCTCCGCTTCGCGTGCCGGCCCGCGCCGCGCTCCACCGCCGGGGCGGTGGACCGGTGGCGTGAGCCGGTCGGTCACCTGTCAGGGTAGCAGCATGCAGCCAGACCCCGCCCACGACCCGGCCACCGACCGGGCCGCCGACCCGGCCGCCACCGCGGCCCGCGACATCGCCGACGTGCCCGCCGCCGAGCTCATCACCACCGCGGCCGTCCACCTCATGAGCGCCGCGGCGGTCAAGTGCGGGCTCGCCGAGGGCCCGGACGCCGAGGACCACCTCGACCTCGCGGAGGCGCGCGTGCTCATCAACGCCCTCGCCGGCCTCGTCGTCACCTCCGCCCCCGACATCGGCGGGCAGCACGCGCGCTCGCTGCGCGACGGCCTGCGCTCGCTGCAGCTGGCCTTCCGCGAGGCCTCCAGCGTGCCGGACGAGCCGGGCAGGGGGCCGGGCGAGCGCCTGACGGGCAGCGTGGTCTGAGCCCGCGCCGCGGCGGGTCCGCGCCCCACCTCGCGCGGCGGGGGCGCCGGGTGGTCCAATGCCCACGACCTTGAACGTGCAACGACTCGGAGGACCCCGTGAGCAACAACGACCTCGGCCTGCTCGCCCTGCGCCTGGGCATCGGCGGCACGCTCGTCGCGCACGGCGCGCAGAAGCTGTTCGGCGGCGGCATCGAGACCTACACCGGCGCCATGCACGCCATGGGCTTCCGCCCGGGCAAGCGCAACGCCGTGCTCGCCGGCGCCTCCGAGGTCGGCGGCGGGGCGCTGCTCGCGCTCGGCCTGGCCACCCCGGTCGGCGGCGCCGTCGCGGCGGCGGCGATGGCGGCCGCCGTGACCGTGCACAAGCCGAACGGCTTCTTCACCACCTCCGGCGGCTTCGAGTACCCGGCGGTGCTGGGCCTGACGAGCGTCGCCCTGGCCGTCGGCGGCCCCGGCCGCTACAGCCTCGACGCGGCGACCGGCCACGCGCTGAACAAGCCCTGGGTGACCGTCCTGGCGCTGGCCGCGGCCGGCGTCGGCGCCACCCTGACCATCCGCCAGCGCCAGGCCGCGGTGGCCGCGGACGCGCAGGAGTCCGCCGACGCCCCCGCCGACGGCCCCGAGACGCCCGTCGCCTCCTGAGG
>NZ_JAAALL010000453.1 GCF_009906315.1 Kineococcus vitellinus
GTGCCGGCTCCCCGCCGCGGCGGCCCCCGGGCCCGCGGCGGGGAGCCGGCACCGCCGCGGAGCGCGCCGCGCCCGGGCCGGCGGGCTCGACGCGCTCGACGCGGTAGGTGTCGCCCGAGGCGTTGACGTCGAGGCCGAGGACCTCGATGCCCAGGTTGCGGGCGTCGTCGAGGATGAGCCGCTTGGGGTACATGCCCGGGTCGTGGGTGAGGACGCCGGCCAGGAAGGCCGCCGGGTGGTGGGTCTTCAGCCAGGCCGACTGGTAGGTCGGCAGCGCGAACGCCGCCGCGTGCGCCTTGCAGAACCCGAACGAGGCGAACGCCCTGAGGACCTCCCAGATCCGCTCGACCGTCGCGGCGGGGTAGCCGTGCTCCAGCGCGCGGCGCTTGAACTGCGGCTCCATCTCCTCCTGCCCGCGGCGGGTGCCGAGGTGGCGGCGGTACTCGTCGGCGAGGGCGAGGTCGTGGCCGGTGGTCGCCTGGATGATCTCGATGACCTGCTCGTGGAACACCACGACGCCGTGCGTCGGCTCGAGCACGTGCCGCAGGCGCTCGTCGAGGAGCTGCGGCTGCGCCCAGCCCTGCCGGGCCCGCAGGAACGGGGTGACCATGTCCGACTTCACCGGCCCGGGACGGAAGAGCGAGATGTCGACGACGAGGTCCTCGAACGTCTCCGGGGCGAACTTGCCGACGAGCTCGCGCTGGCCGGGGGACTCGATCTGGAAGCAGCCCAGGGTGCGGGCCGAGCGCACGAGCGCGTACGTGGCGGGGTCGTCCAGCGGCACCAGGGACCGGTCGTCGAGGTCGACCTCGACCTCCTCCACGCGCCGGACCTCGGCGACGGCGTGGGCCATCGCCGACTGCATCCGGATCCCGAGGACGTCGAGCTTGAGCAGGCCCATGTCCTCGACGTCGTCCTTGTCGAACTGGCTCATGGGCAGGCCCTTCCAGCTGGCCTCCACGGGGGTGCGGCGCAGCAGGCCGGGACCGGACAGGACCACGCCGCACGGGTGCAGCGCGACGTGCCGGGGCAGCCCGTCGAGGCGCTCGACGAGGTCGAAGAAGGCGTCCAGGCGCTCCTCGCCCAGACCGCTGCGCCGCAGCTCGGGAAGCTCGGCGACGGCCGCGCGGGCCTCGCGCGCCCGCAGGTGCGGGAAGGCGGTCGCGATGGCGTCGACCTCGGCGGGGGGCAGGCCCAGCGCGGCCCCGACGTCGCGCACCGCGTGCCGCACGCGGTAGGTGTCCATCATCGACACGCACGTCACCCGGTCGCCGCCGAAGCGGTCGAGGACGGCCGCGTAGACCTCCTCGCGTCGCGCGGACTCCACGTCGAGGTCGATGTCGGGCAGCTGGCCGCGGCGCGGGTTGAGGAAGCGCTCCATGAGCAGGCCGTGCTCGAGGGGGTCGACGCCGGAGATGCGCAGCAGGTGGTTCACGAGGCTGCCTGCACCCGAACCGCGGGCGGCGACGCGCACCCCCAGGTCGCGGGTGAGGTCGCAGACGTCGGCGACGGTGAGGAAGTAGCTGGCGAACCCCACCTGCGCGACGGTCGCCAGCTCGGCGTCCAGGCGGCGGCGCACCCGCGCCTCCCGCTTCGGGCCGGCGCCCGGGTAGCAGCGGGCGATCCCCGCCTCGCAGCGCTGCCGCAGGACGGCGTCGGCGTCGGCGTCGGCGGCCAGGCCGAGCGCCGCGTGGTCGGGCAGGTGGGGCGTGCCGATGCCCAGGTCGGCGACGGGGTCGAGTCGGGCGCGCGCGGCGAGGAGCCCGGTGGTGGCGAGCAGCTGCGCCGCCAGCTGCGGCTCGCCCGCGGCCCCCGCGACGTCGGCGGCCGTGCGGGCCATGTCCGCGCCCGGCAGCAGGTGCCCCTGGCCGGTGGCCCGGTCGAGGTGGCGGGTGCCGAGCGGGACCCGCCGGCGCACCGCGTCGAGCAGGTCGGCGGTCCGCGCGCCGTCCGGGTCCGCGGAGCGGACCGCCGCGGTGAGCACCGCGGGGACCCCCTCGCGCCGGGCCAGCAGGAGCGTGCGCGCCGCGTGCTCCACGCTGCCGGCGGCGCCCGGGGGCGCGTGGTGGCAGACGACCTCCACGTGCAGCGCCCCCTCTGGCAGCGCCCGCCGCCAGTGCCGCAGGACCGCGAGCGCGAGGTCGTCGCGGCGGGCGAGCACGGCGCGGCCGACCTCGGAGGACGGGCCGAGCAGGACGGCGAGGGCGGGTCCTCCGGCGCCGGTGGCGGCGTGGGCGGCGACGAGCTCGAGGCTGCTCACCGGGTGGCCGCGCTCCCCCGCCAGGTGGGTGGCGCTGACCAGCCCGCACAGCGCCGCCCACCCGGTGCC
>NZ_JAAALL010000454.1 GCF_009906315.1 Kineococcus vitellinus
GGGGCGGGGGCGGCGCCGTGAGCGCGCCGGTGCGCGTGCTCGTCGTCGACGACCACCCGGTCGTGCGCGGCGGGCTGGAGGGGCTGCTGGCCGCCGCGGGGGACCTGCAGGTCGTGGGCAGCGCCGAGGACGGCGCGCAGGCCGTGGCGGCGGTGGAGCGGCTGCGCCCGGACGTCGTGCTCATGGACCTGCGGATGCCCGTGCTGGACGGCGCGAGCGCCACCGGCCGCATCCGCCGCGAGCACCCCGAGGTGCACGTGCTGGTGCTGACGACGTACGAGACGGACGCGGACATCGTGCGGGCGGTGGAGGCGGGGGCCACGGGCTACCTGCTCAAGGACACCCCGCTGGCGCAGCTGGCCGACGCGGTGCGCGCGGCCGCGCGCGGGGAGACCGTCCTGGCGGCGCCGGTGGCGGCCCGGCTGCAGGCGCGCCGCGGCCAGGGCGGGGACGCGCTGACCCCCCGCGAGCTGCAGGTGCTGGCCGCCGTCGCCCGCGGGGCCACCAACGCCGAGGTGGGGCGGGAGCTGTTCATCGGCGAGGCGACGGTGAAGACGCACCTGCTGCGCGCCTTCGCCAAGCTCGGGGTGGACGACCGCACGCACGCGGTGACGGTGGCCATGGAGCGCGGGCTGCTGCCGCCGCCCAGCTGACTGACGCGGACGCCCGGTGCTGGCAGACTCACGCAGCGTGACGAGGTCGGTCGAGTCCCTGCCCAAGGCGCACCTGCACCTGCACTTCACCGGCTCGATGCGCACGGCCACGCTGCTGGAGCTGGCCGCCTCCCACCGCGTGCGGCTGCCGGCCACGCTCAGCTCGCAGACGATGATCACCCTCTCCCCCGACGAGCGCGGCTGGTTCCGCTTCCAGCGCCTGTACGACGCCGCCCGCGCCTGCGTGCGCACGGCCGAGGACATGCGCCGCATCGTGCTGGAGGCCGCGGCCGACGACGCCGCCGAGGGCTCGCGCTGGCTGGAGCTGCAGGTGGACCCGACCAGCTACGCCGTGCACGTGGGCGGCCTGACCCCCGCCCTGGAGATCGTCCTGGACGCGGCGCGCGAGGCGAGCGCGCTGACCGGCACCGCGGTGGCCGTCGTGGTCGCCGCCAGCCGGGTGCGCCACCCGCTGGACGCCCGCACGCTGGCCCGGCTGGCGGCCCGCCACGCCGGGGACGGGCCGGGCAGCGTGGTCGGCTTCGGGCTGTCCAACGACGAGCGCCGCGGCGAGACCGCCGACTTCGCCGGCGCCTTCGCCATCGCCCGGGCCGCGGGGCTGGCGTGCGTGCCGCACTCGGGCGAGCTGCTCGGTCCCGAGCACGTCGAGGCGACGCTCGCGGCGCTGCACCCGGACCGGCTCGGCCACGGCGTGCGCAGCGCTGAGGACCCGGCCGTGCTGGAGCGCCTCGTCGCCGCGGGCATCGCGCTGGAGGTGTGCCCCACGAGCAACGTCTCGCTCGGGGTCTACCCCGAGCTGGGCGCGGTGCCGCTGCGCCGGCTCGTCGAGGCGGGCGCCGCGGTGGCCCTGGGCGCGGACGACCCGCTGCTGTTCGGGCCCCGGCTGGCGGCGCAGTACCGCAGCGCGCGCGAGGACCACGGCTTCGACGACCGGGAGCTGGCGGCGCTGGCGAAGGCCTCGATCAGCGCCTCCCGGGCGCCGGCGGAGCTCAAGACGGCGCTGCACGCGGAGGTGGACGACTGGCTGCTGCTGCCCGGGGAGCAGGACGGGGACGGTGGGAGGGGCCCCGCGGACCGCCCGGACGTGATTCACTCGATGAGTCGACTCATTGGCTGAACTCTGAGGGGAGGGCCCGTGGCCGGGTTCCCGCTGCTCGTCGTGCTCGTCGTCCTCGCCGCCGCCGGGGCGGCCGTCGCCGTGCAGGTGGTGCGCGGGCGGGTGCGCTCGGGCGACCTGCCGCTGCCCGTCGCCGCCGCCCGCGCGCGGGGGACGCGCTGGTCGGCCGCCGCCCTGCTCACCGGCCTCGGCGCGGTCGGCGCGCTCGGCGCGCTCGCCGTCGCCCGGCGCAGCGAGGCCCTCGTCCTGCTGGCCCCGCTCACCGGCGCCGGCGTGCACGCCGTCACCGCCCTGCTCGGCGAGCTGACCTGGCCCCGGCCGGGCGGGCGCGTGCGCTCGGCGCGGCTGGTGGCCCGCTCCATCCGCGCCAGCGCGCCGGCCGCGCTGCTGGGCACCGCGGTCGCCGCGGCCCTGCTCGTCCTCGCCGCCTGCGTGGCCGGGACGCTGCTGGCCGGCGCGGGCGCGCAGACCTGGACGTGGCGGACGGAGGACCACGCGGCGGGCTCGCAGGTGCCCGGCGGGGCGGTGGCCCTG
>NZ_JAAALL010000455.1 GCF_009906315.1 Kineococcus vitellinus
CCCCCGCCACTCCCCGCACCGCGCACCAGGACCCAGGAGGCCCCCGTGTCGTCCGTCCCCCGCACCTCCCTGCGCCGCCGCCTCGTCGCCGTCGGCGCCGCCACGGCCACCGCGGCGCTGATCGGCGCCTGCACCTCCAACACCCCGGCCGAGCAGGAGGGCGGAGAGCAGTCGGCGCCCGCGGCCGCCGGCGGCGGCAACGACGAGGAGGGCGAGACGGTCGTCATCGGCTTCTCCGCGCCCGCCGCCGACCACGGCTGGATGGGCGCGGTCACCACCGCGGCCACCAAGGAGGCCGACCGCTACGGCGACGTCGAGCTGCGGGTGGCCGAGGGCACCAACGACGTCAACCTGCAGATCAGCCAGGTCGAGCAGTTCATCAACGACGAGGTCGACGCCATCGTGCTGCTGCCCTACGACGGGGCGGCGCTGACCGAGGTCGCCACCCGCGCCATGGACGCGGGCATCACCGTCGTCAACGTCGACCGGGAGTTCTCCAGCTCCTTCGCCGCGCGCACCACCGTCCTCGGCGACAACTACGGCATGGGCGTCTCCGCCGGCACCTACGTCTGCGAGCAGGTCGGCGGCAAGCCCGACGCCGTGGTCGCCGAGATCGCCGGCATCGACTCGCTGCCGCTGACCCAGGACCGCAGCCAGGGCTTCGCCGACGCGCTGGCCGAGTGCGGCCTGGACGTCGACAACCGCGTGGCCGCGGACTTCACCGTCCAGGGCGGCCAGCAGGCGGCGGCGAACCTGCTGCAGGCCGCCCCGCAGATCGACGCGCTGTGGAACCACGACGACGACCAGGGCGTCGGCGTGATGGCCGCCATCGAGGAGGCCGGTCGCGACGAGTTCGTCATGGTCGGCGGTGCGGGGTCGGCCAACGTCATGCGCGAGATCCAGGAGGGGAGCTCCGTCCTGAAGGCCACGGTGGTCTACCCCTCCACGCAGGCCGCCGACGGCGTCCGCCTGGCCCGCCTGCTCGTGCAGGGCAAGGCGATGAGCGACCTCGTCGAGGTCGAGGTCCCGCGCACCGTCCAGCTGTACGCGCCCGTCGTCACGGCCGACAACGTCGAGGACTACCTGCCCACCGCCTTCGAGTCCTGAGCGCCGCCCGGGAGGGCTGCGGGAGGAGTGCGTCAACAAGGGTTGACACCTGGGGGATCGTCAACCACCATTGACGCATGAGCGCTCCGGAAGACCTCGTCTCCGCCGGGACCGACCCGGACCCGGCGGTGGGGCTGCGCGCCGTCGCCGCCCTGCGGCGGCTGCTGGACCGGCTGGAGGACCTGCAGGTGCAGCGCGCCCGCGAGCTCGGCTGGTCCTGGGCCGACATCGCCGCCGCCCTCGGGGTCTCCAAGCAGGCCGTGCACAAGAAGCACGCCGCCCGCTCCTGAGCGCACCCGACCCGCACCACGAGAAGGACGGAGATCCCCCGTGTTCGAACGGTTCACCCCCCGGGCCCGCGAGGCCGTCGTCGGCGCCCAGACCGTCGCCCGCGACCTCGGCCACCACAAGATCGACGACCGGCACCTGCTGCTCGCCCTGCTGGAGTCCGACGGCGTCGCCGCCGCCGTGCTGCGCGGTGCGGGCGCCGACCCCGCCGCCCTGCGCGCCGTCGTCGCCGGCGGGCCCGACCGCGACGCCGAGGCGCTGCGCGCGCTCGGCATCGACCTGGAGGAGGTCCGCCGCCGCGCCGAGCAGACCTTCGGCCCCGGTGCCCTGGAGCGCCCCTCCCCGCGCCGGCGCGGCCGCCTCGGCCGCTGGCTGGACACCGACCACCTGCCGTTCACCCGCCCCGCCAAGCGGGCGCTGGAGAACGCCCTGCGGGCGGCGCTCGACCTGGACCACCGCTCCATCGGCACCGAGCACGTCCTCCTGGGCGTGCTGGCCGACGAGCAGTCCGCCGCCGTGCTGGCGCTGCGGCAGAGCGGTGTCGACCTGGACCGCCAGGCCGCCGTCGTCGCCGTGCGTGAGCACCTGCGCCGTTCGGCCTGAGCGGGCCGGGCCCGCAGGGGCTCAAGGCGCGACCCCGGGTGACCGATGCGAGGGGGGTCTTCACCCGGACGAACGAGGAGAACGACGTGCAGCGCTGGCTCAAGGTCCCCGGACTGCTCACGCTGGCCGGCGTGGCGGCCACCGCCGGCGTCGCGCTGCTGGAACCGCCGGCGCCGGCGGGACCGGCTCCCGTCGCCGCGGTGCGCGAGGTCGCCGCCGCCGGGGACGCGCGGTTCACGCGCCCCCTGCTCGCCCCCCTGCCCGACGCGCCCGCCGCGGGGACCGGGCTGCTCGACCCCGGCACCCTCGTC
>NZ_JAAALL010000456.1 GCF_009906315.1 Kineococcus vitellinus
CGTCCTGGGTCAGCCACACCACGCCCCCCGCGGGCACCGTGGTGCTCGCGGGGGGCGTGGTGTGGCTGACCCAGGACGAGGACGCGCCCGCGGTGCGCGAGCGCTGCTCGGCGCGCGTGGGCGGGGAGTCGACCTCGATGTCGCCCGAGCAGGCCGGCAACGCGGCCACGGTCGTGGGCATCTCGGTGCTGCGCGGGCTGCCGGCGCGGGCGGCCACCATCGCCATCGCCACCGTCGTGCAGGAGTCGCGGATCGAGAACCTCGACCACGGCGACCGCGACTCGCTGGGGCTCTTCCAGCAACGGCCCTCGCAGGGCTGGGGCACGCCGGCGCAGGTGCAGGACCCGGTGTACGCCACGAACGCCTTCTACGACGCGCTCGTGGAGGTCGACGGCTACCGCGACCTGCCGGTCACCGACGCCGCGCAGCGGGTGCAGCGCAGCGGCTTCCCGCTGGCCTACGGCGACCACGAGCCCGAGGCGCGGCTGGTGGCCAGCACCCTCACCGGCTACGACCCGGGCGGCTTCAACTGCCGGCTGCGCGCGCTGGACGAGAGCATCGAGCGCGGCGACGACGACTCCCCCACGCCCACCGCGGACCGGCTGCGCCGGGCCGTGGCCGCGCAGGTCACCGCGAGCGCCCCCCGCGTCGTCGCGGAGAGCGAGGGCAAGGTGCTGGAGTACCGGCTGGAGGGCGAGGAGGCCGCGCGGCTGGCGTGGGCGCTGGCCGGCTGGTCGGTGGCCTCGGCGAAGGTCCACGACGTCACCGAGGTGAGCGTGGCGGGTTCGCGCTGGAGCCGGGAGCGCTCCGGGCGCGGGTGGGTCGCGGCGGAGACCGGGGTGCCCACCGGCGGTGTGCGGGTCGGCGACCGGTCAGCGGCCGGTCAGCGGCCGGCGAGGTCCCGGTAGTCGCGCGCGCCCTCGCCGACGTAGACCTGGCGCGGGCGGCCGATCTTCGTGGCCGGGTCGTTGATCATCTCGCGCCACTGCGCGATCCAGCCGGGCAGGCGTCCGAGGGCGAACAGGACGGTGAACATCTTGGTGGGGAAGCCCATCGCCTTGTAGATGATGCCCGTGTAGAAGTCCACGTTGGGGTACAGCTTGCGCTCGATGAAGTAGTCGTCGTGCAGCGCGATCTCCTCCAGCCGCATGGCGATGTCGAGGAGCTCGTCGCGCTTGCCCAGACCGGACAGGATCTGGTCCGCGGTCTTCTTCACGATGGCCGCGCGCGGGTCGTAGTTCTTGTACACCCGGTGGCCGAAGCCCATCAGGCGCACGCCCTTCTCCTTGTTCTTGACCTTCGTCATGAACGTGTCGACGTCGTCGTCGGAGTTCCGGATCGTCTCGAGCATGTCGAGGACGGCGGAGTTGGCGCCGCCGTGCAGCGGCCCGGACAGGGCGTGGATGCCGGCGGAGACGGAGGCGAACAGGTTCGCCTGCCCCGACCCGACCAGGCGCACGGTGGAGGTGGAGCAGTTCTGCTCGTGGTCGGCGTGCAGGACCAGCAGCTGGTCGAGCGCCTTGACCATGACCGGGTCCACCTCGTAGTCCTCGGCGGGGTTGCCGAAGGCCAGCCGGGTGAAGTTCTCCACCAGGCCCAGGCGGTTGTCGGGGTAGAGCAGCGGCTGGCCCAGCGACTTGCGGTGCGCGTACGCGGCGATCGTCGGCAGCTTGGCCAGCAGCCGGATCGTCGACAGCTCGACCTGCTCGTCGTCGAAGGGGTTCAGCGAGTTCGGGTAGAACGTCGACAGCGCGCTGACGGCGCTGGAGAGGACGGGCATCGGGTGCGCGTCGCGGGGGAAGCCGTCGAAGAACCGCTTGAGGTCCTCGTGCAGCAGGGTGTGGCGCTGGATCCGCTCGGTGAAGGCGGACAGCTGCTCGGCCGTCGGCAGCTCGCCGTAGATGAGCAGGTAGCTGGTCTCGACGAAGGTGGACTTCTCGGCGAGCTGCTCGATGGGGTACCCGCGGTAGCGCAGGACCCCGGCGTCGCCGTCGATGTAGGTGATGGCGGAGGTGCAGGACGCGGTGTTGGTGAAGCCGGCGTCGAGCGTGACCAGCCCCGTCTCCTTGAGCAGGCTGCCGATGCCGAAGCCGGGCGCCCCCTCGGTCGCCGGGGTCACGGGGAGGTCGAGCTCGCCACCTGCGTGCTTCAGCGCAACGGAGTCAGCCATGCGGCGACCGTACCCGCCCGCGGCGAGGCGACGCGACACAGGTGCGTCACACCCGGGGCGGTGTGACGGGGACCACGCCGCGGTCCCCGCCCGCGCCCACCCGGCCGGCGCTCAGAGCCC
>NZ_JAAALL010000457.1 GCF_009906315.1 Kineococcus vitellinus
CCCGCGGCGCGGCGGGCTCCTCGCCGTCCGGGGCGCCGGGGGAGGTCAGCGCGTCGACGCGGGCGAGGCAGGCGTAGTTGGCGCGCCCCTTCAGCAGCGCGTACGTGAAGGTGCGTCCGCCCACGCGCGGCAGCAGCCGGGCCAGCAGCGGCAGGTCCTCGGTGACGACCTGCTCGGAGAGCTGCTTGGTCGCGGTGGAGACCACCGCGCGCTCGCCGCGCGCCAGGACCGGCACGAGGTAGCCCAGGGTCTTGCCGGTGCCCGTGCCCGCCTGCGCGAGCAGGTGCCGCCGCTGGGCGAGCGCGTGCTCGACGGCGGCGGCCAGGCGCTCCTGCTGGGGGCGCGACTCGCCCCCGGAGCGCTCGGCGACGAGGGCGCGCAGCAGCGCCGTCGCACCGGCCGGGACCTGCGCCGCCCGCGCCGCCGCGCCCGCGCCGGAACTCCGGTGGGGCACCGCGCCGGAGATCGTGCCGGGGCTCGCGGCGCAGCCGTCGGCGCCGCCCGCCGCGCAGGTGCTGTGCGGGGGTTCCTGCCGGGTGCAGGTGCAGGACGCGCTCACTCAGTTCTCCCACGGGCCGGGTGCTCGAGGACAGGTGTACGCCACGGCTGCGACACGGGGCCGGCGGCGCGCCCACCGGCCGCGTCGCGCAGCGGCGGGCGGGCGCGGGGAGGGTCGTGTCGGTGCCCGGGTGCACCCTGGGGACGTCCCGGTGCAGCAGCGGCCGCGCCCCGTGCGCGGAAGCGGCGCACCGGCTCGTGTCGGACCCGAGCGGCACACTGGTGTTCGGCACCACAGCGGCTCGCACCGGTCGCAGCACCACCGGCGCGGGCACCACCTGACAGGTCATTGCGGAAACAGGACATCGAAGGCACCGCCGCCGGTCACCCGGTGCAGCGGGTCGCAGAACGAGGAGTTGGGCAGGATGGCCAAGCCGTTCGTCTCCCACGACGGGGTTGACGCGCAGGGCGTGCGCGCCGAGGTGTGGGTGCAGGTGGGCACCGGCACCGTCACGAAGATCGAGAACAAGGACGACGACGTGAAGCGCAACGTCATGGTCGTCATCAAGAGCGACAACACCAGGGTCAGCCGCCCGGTCACGGCGTGGCTGGCCAAGAACGACCCGACCTACCCGGCGGTGCTCGCCGCCCACGAGTCCGGCCGGGAGATCCAGTACCGGGTGGAGTCCCAGCGCAAGCCCACCGTCGACCGCACCACCCCGATCGCGGAGCTGCGCGTGGACATGGCCACCGCCGGCGCCAACACGGTGAGCATCTTCGCGGGCATCGACGGGCAGCTCGGCGCCGAGGCGGTCACCGACCCGGCGGAGGACCCGAACCCCGGCGGCCGCCTGCGCGCCGCGCCGGGCGCCTCGTCCCGGGACGCCTCGCACGGGCAGGTCCCCGCCGCTCCCGCCGCCTCCGCCGAGGCGGCGCTGACGGCCCTGGCCACCGCCCGCCAGGCGGGTCTGCCCGTCGGCGTCGTGGACGCCGCCGCGGCCCTCGCGCTGGCCGCGGGCGCCAGCGCCAAGCAGGTCGCCGAGGCCGGTTTCGTCGGGCAGGCGCCCACCCCGCGCGGCGAGCGCCGCCGCGCCTTCGCCCACGAGGCGGCGCCGCACGTGGCGCTGAACTCCGACCAGCGCGTCAACCTCGGCTCCTACGCGGTGCAGGCCGCCTTCAGCGCCGAGAAGGTCGCCCACGACGTGCTGGCCGAGGCCGCGCAGCGCGCCTGCGAGGCGCACGACGCGGCCGTGGCCGCCGGGGAGCTGCAGGAGGAGCCGCTCGGGGCCCCGGCCCCGGTCAGCCTCGCCCAGGCCGCCGGCCTGGCCGGGGTGCTGCTGGAGCTGGCGGACCGGGTCCAGGTGGGCGCGTACGGCGGCGGGCGCCCGGACCGGATGGCCAACAGCCACACCCGGGCCCGCTCGCTGGTCTACGACGCCGTGCGCACCCGCCACCCGGTGCCCTTCGGCGTCGAGGTCGCCGAGCGCGAGGCGTGGATGCGCGCCGTCGTCGCCGAGGGCGTCGAGCGCTTCCGCGCCCTCGCGACGATCTCGCAGCAGGTGGCCGAGGTCCCGCTCGCCGTCCACGAGGACGGGCACCACGACACCGGGAACGGTGACGGCGGGAACCACGACGGTGACCACGACGGCGGCGGGGACGGCGGGGGCCAGGCGCTCCCCCGCACCGGCCCGCAGGCTCCGGCCACCGGCGCGGAGGGTGCCTCCGCGCCCACCCCGCCCACTCCGCCCACCCAGCAGGC
>NZ_JAAALL010000458.1 GCF_009906315.1 Kineococcus vitellinus
GGCAGCAGCCCTCGTCGGCGCAGCGCAGCGAGCGCCAGCGCCCGCGCGCCACGAGGAGCACGTCCACCACCCGGCTGCCGGCGGCCGCCAGCGCGGCACCGGCCGCCGCGAGCGCGGACGCCGCCGCTGCCGCCGGCAGCAGCTCACCGGCAGCACCGGCAGCACCGGCAGCACCGGCAGCCCCGCCACCCCCGCCGCCGGGGTCGTCGCGGCCGTCGTCGTAGCAGACGAGCACGACCTGCTCGGGAGGACCGCCGCTGCCGCGCCGCAGGGTCTCCAGCGCCGCGGCCACCACCTGCTCGGCCCGGCGCCGCACCGCGCGCGCCGGGCCGGCCGGGGTGCCCGGGCCGGGCGCGGGCAGGTCCACGCGCACCACCGCCCCCACCCGGGAGCGCCCCGCGGCACCGGCGGAGGCCGACAGCTCGACGAGGACGAGGCTGGCGCGCGGGTGGAAGCCCATCCGGTAGGGCAGGACCGCGAGCAGCTCGTCGGGACCGCCGAGGACCAGCGGGGCGCAGGAGGGGGTCGGTGGGGTCATGCCCGCCAGCGTCGGCGCGCGGGCGGGCGCCGACGGCGGTGTCCACCGCCGCCGGCGGGGCCTCAGCCCCGCGCGCGGCTGTGCAGACGGCGGTGCGCCGGCGGTGCCGTGGTCGCGGGCGCGAGGGGCGGCGGCTCGGGCGTCCCCCCGGGCACCGCCGGGGGCCCGGAGCGGGCGGTGGCGCGCCAGGCGGCGTAGTCCTCGGTGGCCGCCAGCAGCGAGCCGGCCACCCAGACGGCCACGACGCCGTCGTCGAGCAGGCCCAGCAGCGGCAGCAGCGCCTCGGGCGCCGCGTCGAGGGGCGAGACCAGGTACGCCAGCCCCACCGCCGACCAGGCCAGCCGGCCGCGGCCGGGACCGCGGTAGCCGCCGGCGACGCTGTCGCGCGTCATGGCCGGCAGCGAGCGCACCCGTTCGACCACGCCGGGGGTACCGGGTGGGGTGCCCTCGCGCAGGGTCCGCCACACCAGGCGCAGGGCGCCGCCACGGCGTGCGGCGGAGGGGTGCGGACGCTTCACGGGGCGGCTCCGGGGACGGGCGACGGGGTCCACCCGTGCAACACCCGCGCGCACCCGCGCGTTCCGCGCGGGTGCGCGGGCTCAGTCCTCGGGGCTCAGTCCTCGGTGCTGCGCGGGGGGAAGGCGACCTCGGCCTGCTTGGCGATGCGCCGGAAGGTCACCGCGTCCATGCCGGCGCCCACGACGCCGCCGACCAGCGGCAGCGAGCGCGTCGGCAGCCGCAGCAGGCCGGTGGTGCCGAAGCGGGCCAGCAGCCGGAAGCCGACGCCCTTGTTGACGAGCATGAGCACCGAGGGGGGCAGGCGCTTGGTGAAGAGCTTGCCCAGGTGCCCGCGCACGGAGGGCAGCGAGGGCAGGCCCACGGACTTCAGGACGTCGGTGGCGTCGGTGCCCACCAGGGTCAGCAGGACGGCCGAGCGCACCTCCGGACGGCTGCTGTCGTAGCCGCGCAGCTCGGCGGTGGCGGCGACGGTGCGGGTGGCCAGCACGTAGAAGCCGAGCACGTTGGCCGGCAGGGACACCGCGAGGGTCAGCAGGCCGCCGACACCGGTGGCGAAGCCGTTGGCCGCGGCCAGGCGGGTCTGGCTGCGCACCACGGCGTGCACGGCCGACTCCGTCGTGGGGTGCTCGGCGCGGGCGGCGCGGGCCAGCTCGGCGGCGCTGTCGAAGGGGCCCTTGCCGTCGATGCCCACGGCGAGCAGCCGCTGGACCAGCTGCGAGGCGCGGGAGTCGTCCGGCACGGGCGTCGCGTCGCCGGAGGTCTTCTCGAGGTCGGGGGTGCGTTCAGCCACGCGGGAACGCTAGCCGCCCCGGGCGCGCCGCGCGCGGTCAGCGGCCGCTCAGCGGGCGGGGTCCTGCTCGCTGAGGAAGGCGGCCACCTCGGCGACGCCGCTCTCCACGTAGCGGCGGCGCGCCCACGGGCGGGGCAGGCGCTGGTCGGGGCCGAGCGGCGGGCGGTCGGCCTGCGGCAGCAGCCAGGGGCTGGCCGCGCGGCGCAGCGCCCGGCGGTCGTTGACGAAGGGGACCACGAACACGGCGAGCAGGCAGATCTCCAGGAAGGTGGACATGCTTCCTTCCTCGGCAGCACCCGCCCGCGACTTCAGTGCCCGCTCCCCCGGCGCCGCGGGGCCTGCCGGCGGGGGCTGCGCGCGCGGGCGGCGGGTCCCGGCTGGTTGGATCCACGGGTGCCCGCCGGAC
>NZ_JAAALL010000459.1 GCF_009906315.1 Kineococcus vitellinus
GCTGCGTGTCGTCGACCCCCGAGCCCCCCGCCACCCCGCCGTCCACCGGGACGGGCGCTCCCTGGACGGTCGTCGTCCTCACCGAGGAGGCCTTCGGGGACGTCGACGCCCGCAACGTCGCGCAGCTGCACGCCGAGGCCCGCGCCGCCGGCGAGGACGTGCGCCACCTGGTGCTGGTGCCCGCCGACACCGAGCGCAGCGTGCTCGCGGGGCTGCTGGACCACCTGAGCCTGGGCGAGCTGCGGGCGGCGCTGGGGGCCGTGCGCGAGGGCCGCCCGGACCCCGAGCGCGCCCGCGCGGACGCCGAGACCGCGCTGGCCGCGACGCTGGCGGCGCTGCGCGCCGAGGGGCTGCAGGCGCACGGGCGCACCACGGCCGACGACCCGCTGCCGGAGGTGCGCGAGGCGCTGGGCAGCGAGCCCGACGCCCGCGAGGTCGTCGTCGTCACCCGCCCGCACGCCGTCGAGGACACCTTCCACACCGACTGGGCCTCGCGCGCCCGCGACAGCCTCGGCGTGCCCGTGCTGCACGTGTACGCCGGGACCACGCGGCTGGGCTGAGCGGCGGAACAGCGCCCGGCGCCGGGGGGTTGCAGGAGGCATGAGCGCGCACACCACCCCCGAGAGCAGCGGCACCCGCTACCCCGTCGTCAAGACCGACGCCGAGTGGCGCGCGCAGCTGGACCCGCAGGAGTACCAGGTCCTGCGCCAGGCCGGCACCGAGCGGCCCTTCACCGGCGAGTACGAGGACACCACCACCGAGGGCGTCTACGCCTGCCGCGGCTGCGGCGCGGAGCTGTTCACCAGCACCGAGAAGTTCGCCTCGCACTGCGGGTGGCCGTCCTTCTACGACCCCAAGCAGTCCGACGCCGTGGAGCTCATCGAGGACACCACCCTCGGCATGCGCCGCACCGAGGTGCGCTGCGCCAGCTGCGGTTCGCACCTGGGCCACGTCTTCGAGGGCGAGGGCTACCCCACGCCCACCGACCAGCGGTACTGCATCAACTCCATCAGCCTCACCCTGCGCCCCGCGCAGGGCTGAGCACGGGCCGCGGGCCGGGCGCAGGGGGTGCGGGCGCCCGGGCCCGCGGGCACAGTGGACGCATGAGCGAGCCGTACTCCGAGACCTACCAGCCGATCGACCCCGAGCTGGACCCGCTGGCCGATCCGGACCTGCAGCAGGCGGACTCCTCCATCGACCAGGACCCCGACGACGGGGACGAGGTGCGCGACCTGCAGACCGACACGCTGCTGGCCGACAGCGACGACGACACCTACGACACGAGCCGGCGGCTGAGCCACGCCACCGAGGAGCTCATGCGCGACGACGTCGACCCGGACAACGAGACGATCGAGGAGCGCATCACCCAGGAGGAGCCCGACGAGGCGGGCGGGGCCGGGCACCTGGGCACCGTCGACCACGTGGCCGGCGCCGACGCCGAGGACCCCGAGCGGCTCTGAACCGCTCCCCGGCGCGCCGGGGCAGCACGCGCGAGGGCCGCCGCACCGCTCCCGGTGCGGCGGCCCTCGCGCGTGCGGGGCGGGCCCGCGTCAGGGCAGGGCGTTGACCAGCTCGCCGAGCTCCACCTTGGGGCCGGTGAAGAACGGCACCTCCTCGCGCACGTGGCGGCGCGCCTCGGTGCTGCGCAGGTCGCGCATGAGGTCGACGATGCGGTGCAGCTCGTCGGCCTCGAAGGCCAGGACCCACTCGTAGTCGCCCAGCGCGAACGCGGAGACGGTGTTCGCGCGCACGTCCTCGTAGGGGCGGGCGGCCAGGCCGTGGTCGCGCAGCATCTTGCGGCGCTCGTCCTCGGGCAGCAGGTACCACTCGTAGGAGCGCACGAACGGGTAGACGCACACGTAGTCGCGGGCGCGCTCGCCGGACAGGAACGCCGGCACGTGGCCGCGGTTGAACTCCGCGGGGCGGTGCAGGCCGACGACCGACCACACCGGCGCCAGGTGCCGTCCCAGGCGGGTCGTGCGCAGCCGGCGGTAGGCCTCCTGCACGAGCTCGACCGTCGGTGCGTACCACCAGAACATCAGGTCGGCGTCGGCGCGCAGGCCCGCGACGTCGTAGAGGCCGCGCACGACCAGGCCCTTGCCGGTCAGCTCCTCCAGCAGCGCCCGCACCTCGTCGGCGAGGGCCGCGCGGTCGGCGTCGCCGACGCTCGTCTCGACGGCGAAGACCGACCACATCGCGTAGGCGATGGTCTGGTTGATCTCGTCGGGGC
>NZ_JAAALL010000045.1 GCF_009906315.1 Kineococcus vitellinus
CCCGCCAGCAGCAGGCCGCCGCTCAGCAGCAGGCCGGCGAGCAGGCGGGCCGGGCGGGGGCGCGGGAGCACCCGGGCAGTCTGTCGCACCGGGGGCGCCCGCGCCGGTCGCGCGTCAGCGCGCGCGGTGCTCCAGGTAGTACCGGATGAGCGAGCCCGTCGAGGCGTCCTGCGCGTCCAGGGCCGCGGTGTCGCCGGTCAGCGCCGGGGCGATCTCCAGGGCGAGCTTCTTGCCGAGCTCCACGCCCCACTGGTCGAAGCTGTCGATGCCCCAGACCGCGCCCTCGACGAACGTGACGTGCTCGTAGAGGGCGATGAGCTGCCCGAGCACCGAGGGGGTGAGCGAGGGCGCCATGATCGACGTCGTCGGCCGGTTGCCGGAGAAGACCCGCGCCGCCACGACGTCCTCGGCGGTGCCCTCGGCGCGCACCTCCTCGGCGGTCTTGCCGAAGGCCAGCGCCTTGGTCTGGGCGAAGAAGTTCGCCATGAACAGCGCGTGCACGTCCGCCTCGCCGCCGTCGTGGTCGACCAGCGGGTGCGCGGGGGTGGCGAAGGCGATGAAGTCGCTGGGGACGACCCGGGTGCCCTGGTGGATGAGCTGGTAGAAGGCGTGCTGGCCGTTGGTGCCCGGCTCGCCCCAGAACACCTCGCCGGTGGCCGTGGTGACGGGGGAGCCGTCGTAGCGCACCGACTTGCCGTTGGACTCCATGGTCAGCTGCTGCAGGTACGCCGGGAAGCGGTGCAGGTGCTGCGAGTACGGCAGGACGGCGTGCGTGTGGGCGTCGAGGAAGTTGACGTACCAGACGTTGAGCAGCCCCATGAGCAGCGGGACGTTGCGCGCCGGCTCGGTGGTGCGGAAGTGCTCGTCGACGGCGTGGAAGCCGGCGAGGAAGGCCCGGAAGTGCTCGGGGCCCACGGCGACCGCCAGCGAGGTGCCGATGGCGGAGTCGACGGAGTAGCGCCCGCCGACCCAGTCCCAGAAGCCGAAGGCGTTGTCGGGGTCGATGCCGAACGCGGCGACCTTCTCCAGCGCGGTGGAGACGGCGACGAAGTGCTTGGCGACGGCCTCGCGGCGGGCCTCGTCGGAGTCGGCGAGCGCGCCGGCGGCGGCCAGGCGCTCCCACAGCCAGGTGCGCGCCAGGCGCGCGTTGGTCAGCGTCTCCAGCGTGCCGAAGGTCTTGGAGGCGACGATGAACAGCGTCGTCTCCGGGTCCAGGTCCGCCGTCGTCTCGGCGATGTCGGTGGGGTCGATGTTGGAGACGAAGCGGCACTCCAGCCCGGCCTGCACGTACGGCTTGAGCGCCTCGTAGGCCATGACGGGCCCGAGGTCGGAGCCGCCGATGCCGATGTTGACGACCGTGGCGATCCGCTTGCCCGTGACGCCCGTCCACCGCCCGGCGCGCACGGCGTCGGCGAAGGCGAAGACCTTCTCCAGCTCCCGCTGCACGTCGGCGTCCACGTCCTGGCCGTCGACGGTGAGCGCCGGCTGCACCCCGGCCGGGCGGCGCAGCGCGGTGTGCAGCACCGCGCGGTCCTCGGTGACGTTGATGTGCTCGCCGGCGAACATGGCGTCGCGGCGCGCGAGGACGCCGGTCTGCTCGGCCAGCCGCAGCAGCAGCTGCACGGTCTCGGCGGTGACGAGGTTCTTGGAGAGGTCGACGTGCAGGTCGGCCACCTCCAGGCCCAGGGACTCGGCGCGCTGCGGGTCGGCGGCGAACCAGCCGCGCAGGTCCGGCGGGGTGGCGGAGCGGTGCTCGGTGAGGGACGCCCACGCGTCCGTGGTGGTGGGGTCGACGGGGCTGGTGCTCATGTGCTTCCTCCTGCGCGTCCTGAGGTGTCGGGAAGGACGCTAGCCAGCCCGCGCCACGGGCGCGCGAGGGGTCGGGCGCACCTGCTGGCACAGTGTCCGCGTGCAGCGGTGGAACGACCTGACAGCCGTCGAGCCGGGGTTCGGCCCCTCGGTCGTCACCATCGGCAACTTCGACGGGGTGCACCGCGGCCACGCCGCGGTGCTGGGCCGGGTGGTGGAGATGGCCCGGGCGCGGGCCGCCGCGGCGGTCGCGGTGACCTTCGACCCGCACCCGCTGCAGGTGCTGCACCCCGAGCGCGCCCCGCAGCTGCTCACGGCGCTGGACCACCGCCTGGACCTGCTCGCGGCCACGGGGCTGGACGCCGTGCTCGTCATGCCGTTCACCCGCGAGCTGGCGGCGTGGAGCCCGGAGCGCTTCGTGCTGGACGTCTTCGTGCGGGCGCTGGGCGCCGCGGTGGTCGTGGTCGGCCACGACGTGCGCTTCGGCGCCGGCAACTCCGGGGACCTGTCGACGATGCAGGAGCTGGGGCGCCGGCACGGCTTCGAGGTCGTCGTCCTGGACGACCTCGGGGACGCGCCGGGCGTGCAGGCGCCGCGCTGGTCGTCCACGGCCGTGCGCGAGGCGCTCGCGGCCGGCGACGTGGCGCGGGCGGCGGCCGTGCTGGGGCACCCGCACCGGGTGACCTCGACGGTCGTGCACGGCGACCACCGCGGCCGCGAGCTGGGCTACCCCACGGCGAACCTGGACACCGACGGCGCGGAGGGGATGGTGCCGGCGGACGGCGTGTACGCGGGCTGGCTGCTGCGGCCCTCGGGGCAGCGGCTGGCCGCGGCCGTCTCCATCGGCACCAACCCCACCTTCGACGGCCTGCGCCGGCAGGTGGAGGCGCACTGCCTGGCCGGCCAGCCGGGCGTCGAGGGCGGGCTGGACCTGTACGGGGAGCGGGTCGCGCTGGACCTCGTCGCGCGGCTGCGACCCACCCGGCGCTTCGAGGGCGTGCCGGCCCTGGTGGAGCAGATGGACCGCGACGTCGCCGAGTGCCGCCGGCTGCTGCTGGGCGCGTGAGCGCGCCGGGGGCGCGGTCGGGGGGCGCGGCGCCGCGCTGGTAACCTGGCACTGCCGTTCGATCGGCCGCGGATCCAGAGAGCCCGGGTGGACGAGCCCCGTGGCACCGCGCAACGAGTGATCAAGGAGAGTCGAGTGCCCCTCAGCGCTGACGTCAAGAAGCAGATCATCGCGGAGTACGCGACCGGCGAGGGCGACACCGGCTCGCCCGAGGTGCAGGTCGCGATGCTCACCCAGCGCATCCGCGACCTCACCGAGCACCTGAAGACCCACCAGCACGACCACCACAGCCGTCGTGGTCTGCTGCTGCTGGTCGGTCAGCGTCGCAACCTGCTGAAGTACATGGCCAAGAAGGACATCAACCGCTACCGCTCGATCATCGAGCGGCTGGGCATCCGCCGCTGACCTCGTCCCCGCACGAGGCAGGGGCGCACGGCAGGGGCGGTCCCGGCGAGTCGGGACCGCCCCTGCTGCGCATCCGAGCCGCACTCGCGGCAGACTCCTAGGAGCAGCCGCGCGGCTGCACCTTCGAGCACCACACCCCAGCGGCACCGCGCAGCGTCGTGCCGGTCCTCGGTAGTGGCCCCCGGACGCACGGCGTCCGTGGGCCTCGATCGAAGGCCGGACGGGAGGGCGTCGCCCTCCCGGACGCGCGGGTGCCGCGTGCACCGATGGAGGAGGAACCCCGTGGAGGGTCCTGAGATCACCGCCGCCGAAGCCGTCCTCGACAACGGCTCGTTCGGCACCCGCACCGTCCGCTTCGAGACCGGCCGCCTGGCCAAGCAGGCCGCCGGCTCCGCCGCCGTCTACCTCGACGGCGAGTCCTTCCTGCTGAGCGCGACGACCGCCGGCAAGACGCCGAAGGACCAGTTCGACTTCTTCCCGCTGACGGTGGACGTCGAGGAGCGCAGCTACGCCGCCGGCAAGATCCCCGGCTCGTTCTTCCGGCGCGAGGGCCGTCCCTCGACCGAGGCGATCCTGGCCTGCCGCCTCATCGACCGCCCGCTGCGCCCCAGCTTCGTCAAGGGCCTGCGCAACGAGGTCCAGGTCGTCGTCACCGTCATGGCGCTGCACCCCGACGACGCCTACGACGTCGTGGCCATCAACGCCGCGTCGATGTCCACCCAGCTCGCGGGCCTGCCCTTCTCCGGCCCCATCGGCGGCGTGCGCGTCGCGCTGATCGACGGCCAGTGGGTCGCCTTCCCGCGCTACTCCGAGATCGAGCGGGCCGTCTTCGACATGGTCGTCGCCGGCCGCGTCGTGACCGCCGCGGACGGCTCCGAGGACGTCGCGATCATGATGGTCGAGGCCGAGGCCACCGAGGGCTCCTGGGCCCTGGTCAAGGAGCAGGGCGCCCAGGCGCCGACCGAGGAGGTCGTCGCCGCCGGCCTGGAGGCCGCCAAGCCGCACATCGCCAAGCTCGTCAAGGCGCAGGCCGAGGTCGCCGCCAAGGCCGCCAAGCCGACCGCCGAGTTCCCGGTCTTCCTGGACTACCAGGACGACGTGTTCCAGGCCGTGCTCGAGGCCACCTCGGCCGACCTCACCGCCGCCCTCGCCATCGGCGGCAAGCAGGAGCGCGAGAGCCGCATCGACGAGATCAAGGCCGGGGTCAAGGCCCAGCTGGCCGAGACCTTCGCCGGGCGCGACAAGGAGGTCTCCGCGGCCTACCGCGCGGTGCAGAAGAAGCTGGTCCGCCAGCGCATCCTCACCGACGGCGTCCGCATCGACGGCCGCGGCCTGGCCGACATCCGCACGCTGTCCGCCGAGGTCGAGGTCCTGCCCCGGGTGCACGGCTCGGCGCTCTTCGAGCGCGGCGAGACGCAGATCCTGGGCGTCACCACGCTGAACATGCTCCGCATGGAGCAGCAGCTGGACACGCTGTCCCCGGTGACGCGCAAGCGGTACATGCACAACTACAACTTCCCGCCCTACTCCACCGGTGAGACCGGCCGCGTGGGCTCGCCCAAGCGCCGCGAGATCGGCCACGGCGCCCTCGCCGAGCGCGCGCTCGTGCCGGTCCTGCCGGCCCGCGAGGAGTTCCCCTACGCGATCCGCCAGGTCTCCGAGGCGCTGGGCTCCAACGGCTCCACCTCGATGGGCTCCGTCTGCGCCTCGACCCTGTCGCTGCTCAACGCGGGCGTGCCGCTGCGCGCGGCCGTGGCCGGCATCGCGATGGGCCTGGTCTCGGACACCGTCGACGGCGAGACCCGCTACGCGGCGCTGACCGACATCCTGGGGGCCGAGGACGCCTTCGGCGACATGGACTTCAAGGTCGCCGGCACCAAGGAGTTCGTCACCGCCATCCAGCTGGACACCAAGCTCGACGGCATCCCCGCCTCGGTGCTGGCCGGTGCGCTGACCCAGGCCCGCGACGCGCGCCTGTACATCCTCGACGTCATGGCCGAGGCCATCGACGCCCCGGACGAGATGTCGCCGACCGCGCCGCGCATCATCACGGTGAAGGTCCCCGTCGACAAGATCGGCGAGGTCATCGGGCCCAAGGGCAAGATGATCAACCAGATCCAGGAGGACACCGGCGCCGACATCTCCATCGAGGACGACGGCACGGTGTTCATCGGGGCGGTCGACGGCCCCTCGGCCGAGGCCGCCCGCGCGGCGGTCAACGCGATCGCCAACCCGACGATGCCCGAGGTCGGCGAGCGCTACCTCGGCACCGTCGTCAAGACGACCACGTTCGGCGCGTTCGTCTCGCTGCTGCCCGGCAAGGACGGCCTGCTGCACATCTCGCAGCTGCGCAAGCTCTCCGGCGGCAAGCGCGTCGACAACGTCGACGACGTCGTCTCGGTGGGCCAGAAGGTCCAGGTCGAGATCGCCGAGATCGACCCGCGCGGCAAGCTGTCGCTGGTGCCCGTCGTCGCCGAGGAGGAGAGCGCGGCCCCGGCCGACGCCGCCTCCGACGGTGCCGCGACCGAGACCGCCGACGCCTGACGTGTCGCTGAACCGCTCCGGGAACCCCGTCGCGCCCGCCCCGGTGGACCTGCCCACCGCGGCGGCCGGCGGGGTCCCCGCCACCACCGTCCTGTCCGAGGCCGACGGGGCCGTCGTCACCCGCACGGTGCTGCCGTGCGGGGCGCGGGTGCTCACCGAGGCCATGCCCGGTCAGCGCTCGGCGAGCATCGGCTGCTGGGTGGGCGTCGGCTCCCGCGACGAGACGAAGGGCCACTTCGGCTCGACGCACTTCCTGGAGCACCTGCTCTTCAAGGGCACCGAGCGCCGGGACGCGATGGACATCGCCACCGCGTTCGACGCCGTCGGCGGCGAGGCGAACGCGGCCACCGGCAAGGAGCACACCACCTACTACGCGCGGGTCCTCGACGCCGACCTGCCGATGGCGATCGACGTCGTCACCGACATGGTGACCTCCGCGGTGCTCGACGAGGACGACTTCACCAGCGAGCGCGAGGTCATCCTCGAGGAGCTGGCGATGAACGACGACGACCCGGGCGACGTCGCGCACGAGAAGTTCGCCGAGCTCGTCCTCGGCGAGCACCCGCTGGCGCGCCCGATCGGCGGCACGCCGGAGACGATCCGCGCGGTGGGTCGCGACGACGTGTGGGCGCACTACCGCGAGCACTACCAGCCCTCCACGCTGGTCTTCACCGCCGCCGGCGGCCTGGACCACGAGGAGGTCGTCGCGGCGGTGCAGCGCGAGCTGGACCGCGCCGCGGGCGACCTCGGCGAGGCCGCCCCGCGCCCGCGCCGCACCAGCGGCACGGTCGGCGGGGGCCTGCGGGCCGGGCGCGCGCTCGTCGTGGACCGCCCCACCGAGCAGGCGCACGTGCTGCTGGGCATGACGGGCATCACCGCGACGGACCCGCGCCGCTTCACCCTCAGCGTCCTCAACGCGGTGCTGGGCGGCGGGATGAGCAGCCGGCTGTTCCAGGAGGTCCGCGAGAAGCGGGGCCTGGCGTACTCGGTGTACTCCTTCAACGCCAACTACGCCGACTCCGGCTACGTGGGCCTGTACGCGGGCTGCTCGCCGGCCAAGGCGCCGCAGGTCGCCGAGCTCATGCTCGCCGAGCTGGAGAAGCTGGCGTCGGCGCCGCTGGAGGCGGAGGAGCTCGGCCGCGGCATCGGCCAGCTGGCCGGCGGCCTGGTCCTGGGCCTGGAGGACTCCGGCGCCCGGATGAACCGCCTGGGCAAGGCCGAGCTCGTGCACGGGCAGTTCCTCGACATCGACGGCGTCCTGGCCAACGTGCGGGCGGTCGGCGCCGAGGACGTGCAGGCGCTGGCGGCCGACCTGCTCGCGCGGCCGCGCTCGGTGACCGTCGTGGGGCCCTTCGGCGACGAGGCGCCCTTCCGGGGGGTCGTGCGGTGACGATCCGCGTCGCGGTCACCGGTGCCCGGGGCCGGATGGGCTCGCAGGCCGTCGCCGCGGTGCAGGCCGCCGACGACCTCGAGCTCGTCGCGGCCCTGGGGCGCGGGGACGACCTCGACGCGGCCCGCGGCGCGGACGTCCTCGTCGACCTGACGGTGCCGGACGCGGTGATGGGCACCGTGGAGCGCGCCCTGGGCATGGGGCTGCACGTGGTGACGGGGACGACGGGCTGGACCGACGAGCGCCTGGAGCTGGTCGGGCGCTGGCAGCGCGCGGCCGGGCGCAACGTGCTCGTCGCGACGAACTTCGGCCTCGGGGCCGTGCTGGTCATGCAGTTCGCCCGGCAGGCGGCGCGCTTCTTCGAGTCCGTCGAGGTCGTCGAGCTGCACCACCCCGGCAAGGTCGACGCGCCCTCCGGCTCGGCGATCCGCACCGCGCAGCTGGTCGCGGCCGCGCGGGCGCAGGCCGGGATGGCGCCGCCGCCGGACGCCACGACGCAGGAGCTGCCCGGTGCCCGCGGGGCGGTCGTCGACGGCGTCCACGTGCACGCGGTGCGCCTGCGCGGGCTCACCGCGCACCAGGAGGTCGTCCTCGGCGGGCCGGGGGAGACCCTGACGCTGCGCGACGACACCTACGACCGGGCCGCCTACATGCCCGGGCTGCTGCTGGGCGTGCGGCAGGTGGCCTCGCGCCCAGGGCTGACCGTGGGCCTGGAGCACTACCTGGACCTGGGCTGAGCGCCGTGCGCACCAAGGCCGTCGTCGCCGTCTGCTGCGCGGTGCTGCTGTTCTACTTCGTGCTGCTCGGGCGGCTGGGCGCCGACCTCATCGGCACCGGCAACTGGGCGGGCATCGCGCTGGGGATCGCGCTGTTCCTGCTGCCGCTGGTCGGGGCGTGGGCCGTCGTGCGCGAGCTGATGTTCGGGGTGGCCACCGAGCGGCTGGGCCGCGAGCTCGCCGAGCGCGGCGCCCTGCCGGCCGACGAGCTCTCGCGCACCGCCTCCGGCCGCGTCGACCGCGCCGCCGGGGCGGCGATGTTCCAGCGCTGCCGGGCCGAGGTCGAGGCCGACCCGGCCGACGCGGGCGCCTGGTACCGGCTGGCCATCGCCTACGACGCCGCCGGGGACCGCCGCCGGGGCCGGGCCGCTGCCCGGCACGCCGTGCGGCTGCACCGCGGCCGCGGCTGACGCCGCCCCGGTCGGCGCCCCACCGCTCCGCGCACGAGCGGTCAGTGCACGAGCGGTCAGTGCACGACCTTCAGCCCGACCACGCCGCCGACGATCATCGCGAGGAAGAGGACCTTCGCCGCGGACACCGGCTCGCCGCCGGTGAGCATCGCGTAGGCGACGGTGAGGACGGCGCCGATGCCGACCCACACCGCGTAGGACGTGCCGACGGGCAGCTCGCGCATCGCGTACGAGAGCCCTGCCATGCTCGCGACGACCGCGACGGCGAAGACCAGCGTGGGCACCAGCCGGGTGAACCCCTGGGACCTGTCCAGCGCGGTGGCCCACACCGCTTCCAGCGCACCGGACAGGACGAGCACGAACCAGGACACGACGACCTCCGCGGGCCGTCTTGTCGCTGACCGGGTACGGCACCCCTCGTCCGGGGACCCGGGAGGGGGCCCGACCCGACGTTCTCACCCCCGGCCGCTCCCCGGCAACCCGCGGGGGAGCGGCCGGGGACCGGTCTCACTTGATGGCGCCGCGGGTCACGCCCGACATCACCCAGCGCTGGGCGAGCACGTAGACGAGGATCGTCGGGGCGATCGCCATGAGGTAGGAGGCGAACGCGACGTTGTAGTCGGTGCTGAAGGCCAGCTGGAAGATCTTCTGCACGACGGGGATCGTCTGCAGGCTCTGGTCGCTGGTGATGAGCGAGGGCATCATGTAGTCGTTCCAGCTGGCCAGGAAGGCGAAGATGCCGACGGTCGCGTTCATCGGCGCCAGCAGCGGGAACGTCAGCCTCCAGAACACCTGCCAGGTGCTCGCCCCGTCCAGGCGGGCGCTCTCCTCCAGCTCTTCGGGGATGGAGCGCAGGAACGCCGAGTAGAGCAGGACGCTGAAGGACATCTGGAACAGCACGTGCAGCAGCGCGACCCCGCCGGGGTTGTCCAGCCCCAGCTCGCCGGTCAGCTTGACCTGCGGCAGCGCGACCACCGGGAACGGGATGAACATCGCCGCGAGCAGGTACACGTAGCTCCACCGGAACAGCCGGTGCTCCCAGTTGCGGACGATGGCGTAGGAGGCGACGGAGGCCAGCAGCAGCGTGCCGGCCACCGTCACGGCGCTGATGAGCAGCGAGACGGCGAACGCGCGGGGGAAGCCGGTGAGCGTCCAGGCGTCGGCGAAGCTGGCGACGTTCAGCGGCCAGGGCAGGGTGAACCCGGAACCGGCGGCGGCCTGCTCCGGCGTCTTCAGCGCCATCGCGACGGCCAGGTACAGCGGCAGCAGGACGGTGAGCGCGGCGAGCACGAGCAGGGCGGTGACGCCCCAGCCGCGGCGCGGGGTGCGGTCGGCGCCGCGGCGGGGCGCGCCGGTGAGCCCGGCGACGGAGGCCGCGGTGGCGGGGTCGGTGACGGCCATCAGAGCGACACTCCTCGACGACGGATGATCTGCAGCTGCAGGACGGAGATGACGACCGTGACGACGAAGAAGACGACCGCGTTGGCCATCTGGTAGGCGTAGTCGCCGCCGGTGAAACCGGTGAAGATGGTCATGGCCACCGAGCGGGTCGACGTGCCCGGGCCGCCGTCGGTGAGGCCGACGATGACGTCGTAGGCGTTGAGGAAGTTCTTGAAGCCGAGCACCGTGTTGATGACGAGGTAGCCGGCCAGCAGCGGCAGCGTGATGGACCAGAACTTGCGGCGGCTGCCGGCGCCGTCGAGGTCGGCGGCCTCGTAGACCTCCTCGGGGATCGCCAGCAGACCGGCGAGGTAGATGATGAGCGCGCTCGGGACCGCCTGCCAGGCCGTGACGACGACGACGGCGATCCAGGCCGTGTCCGGGTCGGCCAGGACGCTGGTGGTCATGGACTCCAGGCCCAGGGCTCCCGCGAGGGCGGGCAGCGAGGTGGAGAAGACGTAGTTGAACACGAAGGCGATGACGATGCCGGAGACGACCATCGGCAGGAAGAACACCGCGCGCAGCGCCGTCTTGGCCTTGATGCGCGCGTTGAGCCCGACGGCCAGCGCGAGCGCGACGACGTTGGTGAGCACGACCGTCGCGACGGAGAAGCCGATGGTGAACCCGTAGGAGCGCAGGACCTCCGGATCGGTGAAGAGGACCGCGTAGTTGGACAGGCCCACGAACTCGGAGCGGCCGAAGCCGATGGAGTTCGTCAGGCTGAGCACCATGCCGTAGAGGGCGGGCAGCGTCACGAAGAGGGTGAACAGCGCGACGGCGGGCAGCAGGAACAGGTAGTAGGTGCCCTCGACGCGGCGGCGGCGCGGTCGCGCCGCGGGCGCGGGAGGGACCTGCAGGTCGTCGCGGCCGCCGTCGCGCGCGCGGGCGCCGGAGCGGGGCAGGGGGCTGCTGGTGGTGGCCATCGGGGTCCTCCGGTCAGGCGGCGGCACGCCGCGCGCGGCGCTGCCAGTCGGTGTCGAGGCGGGAGAGCAGCCGGGCGGGGTCCCCGGACAGGACCGCGTCCTGCACGTAGTTGCCGACGGGGATGCTGTCGGGCACGTAGGTGCTGATGCCCTGGTAGATGCGCTTCTCGTCCAGGCACTCCTGCAGCCCGCTCAGGCGCTCGTCGGCCAGCGGCGGGGCGCCGGTTCGTGGCGACTGCGCCGAGTTGTCCGCGTTGTAGGTGTCGACGACGTCGGGGCGCAGCAGCCAGCTCGCGAAGCCGCGGGCGGCCTCCTGGCGCTCGGTCTCGCGCGGGATCCACAGCGCCAGGTCCAGGTTGACCCGGGCCCGCGCCTGCGCCGGGTCGTCGGTCACCGGCAGCGGGAAGGAACCCAGCCGGAGGTCGGGGTCGACCTTGACGACCTCCCCGAGCGCCCAGGGGCCTTGGAAGTACATGGCGGCCTCGCCGCGGCCGAAGCGCAGGTTGCCGTCGTAGTAGGTCAGGCTCGCGGCGTCGGGGTTGTCCAGCTGCGAGAGCTGCACCATGCGCTCCACGGCGGGCCCGAGGGTGCGGGTGAAGGACACCTCCGCGTCCGGGCCGGCGTCCGGGCCGAGCGCCTGCAGGCCCTCGTGGAAGGCGGCCACGTCCACGCCGCTGCCGGTGGTGTAGTCGAACATCCCCTGCGCGAGCGTCCAGACCTCGCGGTAGGTGTTCATGAAGGGCGCCACCCCGGCGGCCTGGAACGTCTCGCAGGCCGCGAGCAGCTCGTCCCAGGTGGTGGGCACCGCCACGCCGTGCTGCTCGAACAGGTCGACGTTGTAGATCATCCCGGCGGTGCCGATGGAGTACGGCAGCGCGCTGGTCTGCCCCTGGTGGGAGGCGAACTGGGTGACGAGGTCCTGGTAGGCGGGGTCGATGCCCGCGGCCTCCGGCAGGTCGGAGAGGTCCGCCAGGACCCCGGCGCGCACGAGGTTGGCCGCCTCGATGCGGAAGTTGTAGCAGGCGATGTCCGGCGGCGCCCCGCGCACGAACTGCGCCAGGACGGAGGTGGGGGCGGTGTCCAGGACGACGAGCACGTCGTCCTGCTCGGCGTTGTACCGCTCCACGAGGTCGGCGAAGTAGTCGACGACCTCGGGCTTGTTCATGAGGAAGCGGATCTGCGTCCGGCCGCTCGCCGCGGAGGAGCCCCCGCAACCGGCGGCCGCGGCGAGGGCGGCCGCCCCGGCGCCCGCGCCGGCGGCGCGCAGCAGGGTCCGCCTGCTGGGGCGGTGGAGGAGTGGGTGCACGTCGTCGTCTCCCGTGTGGGTGGAACGCGCGGGCGTCGTCGTCCGCGCGGGCTTCCAGGGGCGCCGGCGGGGTGCTGCCCGGCCGGCGTCCACACCGGTGCGCCCGGGACCGCTCGCGGCGGTCCCGGACCCCGATGGTCCGCCTCGCGGCGGGTCAGCGCACGTCGACCAGCCAGGCCGTCGTCTCGCCCGGCAGCACCCCGCCGGAGGTCCCGCCGGAGCCCGCGCCGGGCGGCGCGACCGGCCCGTCGCTGCGCAGCACGACCTCGCCGGGGGGCATCGGCACCGGGTCGGTGCCGAAGTTCGTCACGCAGGTCCAGCCGCCGGGGCGGCGGAAGCGGACGAGCTGCGAGGGAGCGTCCCGCGGCTCGTCCGCGAACTCCAGCTCCTCCGCGCCCTGCAGGCGGGCGCGCCAGGCCAGCGCGGCCCGGTAGAAGGACAGCGTGGAGGTGGGGTCGCCGTCCTGGACGTCCGCGGCGCAGTCGGCGAACCACGCGGGTTGCGGCAGGTGCGCACCGCCGTCGCCGAAGCCGAAGGAGGGTCCCCCGGCCGTCCACGGCAGCGGGACGCGGCAGCCGTCGCGACCCTTCTCGCGGCCCCGGGTGCGCCGCCACGTGGGGTCCTGCAGCGCCTCGGCGGGCAGGTCGGCGACCTCGGGCAGGCCCAGCTCCTCGCCCTGGTACAGGTAGGCGCTGCCGGGCAGCGCCAGCAGCAGGGCCGTGGCCGCGCGGGCGCGCCGCAGCCCGCGCCGCGGGTCGGGAGCGGGGTCGGTGCCGCCGCTCAGCAGCCAGCGCGCCTGCCCGGCCACGTCGGTGCCGTCGGGCAGCGCGTAGCGGGAGGCGTGGCGCACGACGTCGTGGTTGGAGAGCACCCACGTCGAGGAGGTGCCGGACTCCCCGGCCAGGCGCAGGTTCTCCTCCACGACGCGCCGGAAGGAGGAGGCGTCGAAGTCGGAGGTGAGCAGGTCGAAGTTGAACGCCTGCCCCAGCCCCTCGGGGGAGGCGTAGCGGGCGCGGCGGTGCGCGGGCACCCAGGCCTCGGCGACCGCGGTGCGCGGCGGGTCGTACTCGTCGAAGACCGCGCGCCACTGCCGGTACACCTCGTGCACCTCGTCGCGGTCGGACAGGCGGTGCGCACCGTCGGGCAGGTCGTCGGCGGCCAGCTCCGCCGCGCTCGGCAGCGGCGGCGACACGTCCTTGACCAGCGAGTGCGCGACGTCGACGCGGAAGCCGTCCACCCCGCGGTCGGCCCAGAACCGCAGCGTCGCGAGGAAGTCCTCGCGCACCTCGGCGTTGTGCCAGTCGAAGTCCGGCTGCTCGGGGGCGAACTGGTGCAGGTACCACTCGCCGTCGCCGACCGGTTCCCACGCCGGGCCGCCGAAGACGGCGGTCCAGTCGCTGGGCGGCAGCTCGCCGTGCTCCCCGCGCCCGCGCACGAAGACGTAGCGGTCGCGCTCGAGGGAGCCGGGCGGGGCGGCCAGCGCCTCGCGGAACCAGCGGTGCCGGTTCGAGGAGTGGTTGGGGACGATGTCGACGACCACGGCGATCCCGGCGCCGTGCAGGGCGGCGACGAGGTCGTCGAACTGCTCCAGGGTGCCGAGAGCCGGGTCGACGGCGCGGTGGTCGTCGACGTCGTAGCCGCCGTCGGCGAGGGCCGAGGGGTAGAAGGGCGAGAGCCAGACCGCGTCCACGCCGAGGGAGACCAGGTGCGGCACGCGCGCGGTGATGCCGCGCAGGTCGCCGGTGCCGTCGCCGTCGGAGTCGGCGAAGCTGCGCGGGTAGACCTGGTAGACGACGGCCTGGCGCCACCAGGTGGCGTCCAGGGCGCGGTGCTCCGCGCGGGTGGGGGCGGTCGCGGTCACGGGTCCTCCGGCGTCGTCGGCGGTGCTGCGGGGTGGTGGAGCACTTCATTGACGCCCTAAATCTAGGCGTTGGCTAAAGTGTGGCCACGACAGCGGAGGAGGTCAAGGGATGACGGCCACGAGTCCTGCGTCGCCGGTGCGCCGGTTGCGCGACGACAACGTCCTCGCCGTGCTGCACCACGCCTGGGACCTGCGCTCCGAGCGCGGCCCGGTGACCGGCAGCGACCTCATGGCGGCCACCGGGCTGTCGCGGGCCACGGTGCACGCCGTGTGCGAGGAGCTCATCGACCTCGGCTGGCTCGTGGAGCTGGCCAACCAGCGCGAGCACGGCGACTACGTCAAGGGCCGCCCCGCGCGCCGCTACGCCTTCGCCGCCGACGCCGGTGCCGTCGTCGGGGTCGACGCCGGCGAGCACCGCATCGCCGCCCGCGTCGCCGACCTGCAGGGCCGTGAGCTGGCCACGGTCACCCGGCAGGTGGACCACCTCTTCGAGACCACCCCCGTCGGCGAGCGCGTCGACGCCGTCGAGCACACCGTCCTGGAGGCGCTCGCCGCCGCCGGCGCGGGGGAGGCGGCCGGCGGCGGGCCCCGCGTGCTGGGGGTGGCGGTCGGCGTGCCCGCGCCCGTCGGCGCCGACTCGCGCACCGCGTTCTCCGGCAACCCCTACTGGGAGTTCATGAACCCCGACCTGGCGGCCGAGCTGGCCCGGCGCCGCGGCTGGCGCACCGGCGAACCCTCGCTGATGCGCAGCAGCTCCCCGCCGTGCCGCAGCTCCACGGCCGAGCCGTGGTCGCGCAGGGAGTACTCCACCTCCTCGGGGCGGATGTCGACGCCCAGCTTGGTGCCCCGCCAGCGCAGGGTGAACTTCAGCCGGGTGATGCCCTGCGGCAGCTGCGGGTCGAAGACGAGCGAGCCGCCGACGTCGCGCATGCCGCCGAAGCCGTTGACCAGCGCCAGCCACGTGCCGGCGAGGGAGGCGATGTGCAGTCCGTCGCCGGTGTTGTGGTGCAGGTCGCGCAGGTCGACGCTGGACGCCTCGTAGAGGTAGTCGTGGGCGAGCTCGAGGTGCCCGACCTCGGCCGCGGTGATCGCCTGGATCGCCGCGGACAGCGAGGAGTCGCGCACGGTGCGCCGTTCGTAGTAGTCGACCGCGCGGGCCTTGTCCTCGGCGGAGAAGCGGTCGGCGAACCAGAACAGCGCCATCTGCAGGTCCGCCTGCTTGATGACCTGCTTGCGGTAGAGGTCGAAGTAGGGCGCGCTTAGCAGCAGCGGGTACCCCTTCTCCTCCTCGAAGTCCCACTCCGGGCGCCGCGTGAACCCCGCGCACTGCTGGTGCACGCGCAGCTCGTCGTCGTAGGGCACGTGCACGGCCTCGGCGGCGTCGCGCCAGGACGCCGTCTCCTCCAGGTCCACGCCCAGCGAGCGCGCCAGGTCCGGGTGGCGGCCGCAGGCCTGCGCGGCGACCCGCAGGTTCTGCGCGGCCGCGAGGTTGGTGAAGAGGTTGTCGTCGACGACGGCGGTGTACTCGTCGGGGCCGGTGACGCCCGCGACGTGCCAGACGCCGTGGATGTCGTGGTGGCCCAGCGACATCCACAACCGGGCGGTCTCCACGAGGACGGCGAGCCCGCCGTCGGTCTCCAGCGACGTCTCGCCGGTGGCGATGCGGTGGCGCTCGATGGCCGCGGCGATGTCGGCGTTGACGTGGAAGGCGGCCGTGCCCGCCGGCCAGTACCCCGACGACTCCGTCCCGCGGATCGTGCGCCACGGGAACGCCGCCCCGTGCAGGTGCAGCTCCCCGGCCCGCTTGCGGGCCAGGTCCAGCGTCGAGGCGCGCCAGCGCAGCGCGTCCGCGGCGGCCTCCGGGGCGGTGTAGCTGAGCACCGGCAGCACGTAGGCCTCGGTGTCCCAGAAGATGTGCCCGTCGTAGCCGGGGCCGGTCAGCCCCTTGGCGGGGATCCCGCGCTGCTCGGCGCGGGCACCGGCCTGCAGCACGTGGAACAGCGCGAAGCGCACCGCCTGCTGCACCTCGGGGTCGCCGTCCACCTGAACGTCGGCCGCGTCCCAGAACTCGTCGAGGTACTCGCGCTGCTCGGCGAGCATCCCCTCGAACCCCGTGTAGCGGGCGCCGCTGAGGGCGCCGGCCACCTGGTCGCGCAGCGCCGGCTGCGAGCGCAGCGACGACCAGCCGTAGGCGATGAACTTCGTCAGCCGCACGTGCTCGCCGGGGGCCAGCGAGCACACCGCGGTGGTGCGCGCCCAGTCCTGCGCGTCGTGGGTCTCCACGTCCACCCGGCCGGGCGCCTCGACGTGGTTCTCCATCCCGGCGGCCATCTGCAGCTCGCTGATGCGGGTGCGGTGCACGAGCGTGGCGCCCGCGCGGCCGCTGTCGTGCTCGACGGAGACCAGCGGCGCGCGCAGCGCGGCGGCCACGCGCGGGTCCCCGGAGCGCTCCGGCAGCACCTCGTTGGCCACCAGCTCCGACTGCAGGATGAGGCGCACCGGCTGCTCGACGGCCTCGACGACGTACTCCACGGCCGCGACCGCGCGCTGCACGAAGGAGACCATCCGCGTCGAGCGCACCCGCACCCGCTTGCCCGCGGGGGAGGTCCAGTCAGCGGTGCGCACCAGGGTGCCCGCGGCCAGGTCCAGGACCCGCTCGTGCGAGTGCAGGGTGCCGTAGCGGACGTCGAACGGCTCGTCGTCGACGAACAGGCGGATGAGCTTGCCGTCGGTGACGTTGACGACGGTCTGGCCGGTCTCCGGGTAGCCGTAGCCGGCCTCGGCGTACGGCAGCGGGCGCTCCTCGTAGAAGGAGTTCAGGTACGTGCCCGGCAGGTGGTGCGGTTCGCCCTCGTCGAGGTTCCCGCGGAACCCCACGTGCCCGTTGGAGAGGGCGAACAGCGACTCCGCCGACCCCAGCAGGTGCAGGTCCAGGCGCGCCTCGCGCACCCGCCACGGCTCGACGGGGAAGGTCTCGTGGGAGATCACGGACGCTCCTCCAGCAGTTCGGCGAGGTCGCGCACGACGACGGAGGCGCCGTTCGCGCGCAGCGCGTCCGCGTGCCCGACGCGGTCCACGCCCACGACGAACCCGAAGCCGCCGGCCCGGCCGGCCTGCACCCCGGCCAGCGCGTCCTCGAACACCACCGCCTGCGCGGGCTCGACGCCCAGGGCGCGCGCACCCGCCAGGAAGCTGTCGGGGGCCGGCTTGCCCGCCAGGCCCTGCTCGCGCAGCGTGAGGCCGTCGACGCGGGCCTCCACGAGCTCGGCGAGGCCGGTGACCTCCAGGACCTCGCGGGTGTTGGCGCTGGAGGAGACGACCGCCCGGCGCAGCCCCGCCTCGCGCGCGGCGCGCAGGTAGCGCCGCGAGCCCTCGTAGACCTCGACGCCGTCGGTGGCGATGCGCCGCAGCAGGTCGGTGTTCTTGCGGTTGCCCAGCCCGGCGACGGTGACCTGCTCGAAGGGCTGGTCGACCGGGTCGTCGGGGGAACCCTCCGCCAGCACGATGCCGCGGCTGGCCAGGAAGTCGCGGACCCCGTCCGCGCGCGGCTTGCCGTCGACGTGGGCGTTGTAGTCCTCGACGGGGTCGAAGGCCCGGAACGGCTCGCCCGTGCGCTGCGCGCGCTCGCGCAGGTACGCGTCGAAGGTGGCCGTCCACGCACCGTTGTGCACGGCGGCCGTGTTCGTCAGCACGCCGTCCAGGTCGAAGAGCAGGGCCGTCACGCCGTCTGGTAGTCCGAGCACGGGCCCGAGCCTACGGCCGGCCCGTGCCCCCCGCGGGCCGGGAGCCCCCGACACGCCCGCGGGGGGGCGGCGCCCTCAGGAACCGGGGTGCAGCAGCACCTTCGTCCAGCCGTCGACGCGGTCGTCGAAGTTGCGGTACCCCTCGGGCGCCTGCTCCAGCGGCAGCTCGTGGGAGACGATGAACCCGGGCTTCGCGCGACCGGCGACGATGAGGTCGCGCAGCTGGCGGTTGTAGCGCATCACGGGCGCCTGGCCGGTGCCCATCGACTGGCCCTTGGTGAAGAAGGTCCCGTAGTCCCAGCCGATCCGGCCCTCCTTGGCGCCCTCGGTGGCGGCACCCGGGTCCTGCGGCATGTAGACGCCGACGACGCCGATCCCGCCGGTGGCGCGCACCACCTTCACCAGGTTGTCGAGCACGAGCTCGGGGTGCTCGTCACCGGCCGGGTCGTGCGCCTGGTAGCCGACGGCCTCGACGCCGCGGTCGACACCGCGCCCGCGGGTGGCCTCGGTGATCTGCTCGACGGGGTCGGCGGTGGAGAAGTCGACGGGGACCGCGCCGATCTGCTCGGCGAGCGCGAGGCGGTCCTCCTCCTTGTCGACGACGAACACCCGCGCCGCGCCCTTGAGCAGCGCGCTGTGCGCGGCCATGAGCCCGACGGGGCCGGCGCCGAAGACGGCGACGTCGTCGCCGGGGACCATCCCGGACAGCTCCACCCCGTGCCAGCCGGTGGGGAAGATGTCGGAGAGCATCGTGAAGTCGTTCTCGTGCTCGTCGCCCTCGGGCAGCTGCAGCAGGTTGAAGTCCGCGTGCGGGACCCGCAGGAACTCCGCCTGCCCGCCGTCGTAGGGGCCCATGTTCGCGTAGCCGTAGGCGGCGCCGTCCATGCCCTCGATCGGGTTCATCCGCAGGCAGAACGAGGTCCAGCCGTGCACGCAGTTGCGGCAGGAGCCGCAGCCGATGTTGAAGGGCACGGAGACGCGGTCGCCGACCTTCACCCGCTCGACCCCGGCGCCGACGGCCTCGACGACGCCCATGTTCTCGTGCCCGAGGACCTTGCCCTCCTCCACGGAGGTGCGGCCCTCGTACATGTGCAGGTCGGAACCGCAGATGTTCGTGGTGGTGATGCGGACGACGGCGTCGGTGGGGTTCTCGACGCGGGCGTCGGGGACCTCCTTGACGACGACGTCCTTCGGGCCCTGGTAGACGACGGCCTTCACGCGCTCCTCCTCCGGTGGTGTTCGTGCCTTCCGGCACCGATCCTTCCCCCGTCGCGACGTGATCGCGCGTTCAACCGGCGTGCGCGGACCCGGCGCCCGGCGGCTCAGCCGACCGCCAGCTCCCCCAGCACCACCTCGAACACCTGCTCGTCGCCGTCCCGCGTCGCGGTGACCTGCACGGCCTCGCCCACGCTCAGCCCGGCCAGCACCGCCGACAGCTCCGCGGCGCTGCGCACGGGCTGGTCGCCGACGGCGGTGACGACGTCCCCGGCGCGCATCCCGGCGGCCTCGGCGGCCCCGCCCGCTTCCACGGACACGACGCCGACCCCGGCCGGCTGGCCGGAGCGGTCGGCCACCGTGGTGACGCTGACCCCCAGCGCCGCGCGGTTGGAGTCGGTGACCCGGCCGTCGCGGATCAGCTGACCGGCGATGTCCTCGGCGGTGTTGGAGGGGATGGCGAAGCCGATGCCCGGGGCCGCCCCGCCCTGCTCCGGGCTGATCGCCGCCAGCGTCGGGATGCCGATGACCTCCCCGTCGAGGTCGACGAGGGCGCCGCCGCTGTTGCCGGGGTTGATCGAGGCGGAGGTCTGGATGGTGCCCGGCAGGGTCGCCCCGCCCGGTGCCGCCTCGCTGGCCGGCTCGGAGACGGTGCGGCCGGTGGCGGAGACGATGCCGTTGGTCACGCTGCTCGACAGCCCCAGCGGGTTGCCCATCGCCAGGACCAGCGAGCCCACCTCCACCTCGTCGGAGTCGCCGAACGTCGCCGGCTGCAGGTCCGGCGCCCCCTGCACCCGCACGACCGCGAGGTCGTTGGCCGGGTAGGTGCCCACGAGGGTGGCCGGGTAGGAGGTGGGGGAGTTCGCGAACTGCACCTGGAAGCTCGTCGCGGTGCCCACCACGTGGGCGTTGGTGACGATGTTGCCGGCGTCGTCGAGGACCACCCCGCTGCCCAGGCCGCCACCGGTGCGGATCTCCACCACCGACGGCAGCACCTGGCGGATGACCCGCTGGTAGGAGTCCTCCAGGGACTCCGCCTGCGAGCCGGCGCTCGCGGCGCTCTCCTGCGGCGAGGCGGTCGCGGTGCCCGCCTCCTGCGCACCGGACCCGCTGACCGCCGCGGGCGCCGACGCCCCGCCGCCACCGGTGCAGCCGCCCACCGCGAGCAGCGGCACGAGCGCGCCGGCGGCCACCGCGGCGCGGCGGGCCCGCCGCGCGCCCGTCGTCGACCGGGTGCTGGCCGTCCGTGTGCTGGCCGTCCGGGGGCTGGCCGTCCGGGGGCTCTCCGTCCGGGGGCTGTCGTCCTGGGCCACCTCGCCACCTCCTGCTGCGGGCACCGCGCCGGCGCGGTGCGCGCCGGGTCCGGTGGCGCCATGCTTCCCCGCCGCCCGTGCCCGCGCACGCCGGACCGGTGTTTCGCCCGGGCGCGCGGGGGGCAGTGGGCCGGTGACCGCTGAGAGGGGACCACCATGACCGAACAGCCCAACCGCACGGCGGGTCAGCTCGTCGACGAGCTGACCTCCGACACCGCCCAGCTGGTGCGCGCGGAGGTGCGCAAGGGGCAGCAGGAGCTGCTCGACAAGGCGAAGGAGGCCTCCAAGGGGGCCGCCCTGCTCGGGGGTGCCGCCGTGCTCGGCGCCCTGGCGGCGGGGACGTCGGCGACCTTCGTCGTCCGGACCCTGGGCAAGGTGCTCCCGGCGCCGACGGCCGCGTTCCTGGCGACCGCCCTCTACGCCGGTGGCGCGGCCGCGCTGGGCTCGGCGGGCCTGGCCGAGATCAAGCGCGCCGGGCCGCTGTGGCCGGAGGAGACGCTCGCCAGCATTCGCGAGGACGTGCGGGCCGCCCGGCCGCACGCCGGCTGACCGGGGCGCCTCCCCGCCCGGGACGTCCCGCCCGGCGGGCGCCCCGGGCGGGCGCGGTCAGACGTCCGTCGGGTCCGGCGGCACGGGCCGCTCGCCCGCGGCGACGCGGGAGGTCGCCTGGCCGCGGGCCTGCTCGGCGGCGGCGCGGGGGTCGGTCGCCTCCTCCTCGGCGGGGACGGAGCGCGCGACCTCCGCGGCGTTGGCGTACTCCTCGACGGGGACCGCCCGCAGCGCCTTGAGGACGTCCTCGCCCGCCCCGGCGGCGAGGTTCTCGGCGTAGCGCACGGTGATCCACGAGTCGTCGGTCACGAAGCCGCGCAGCCGCCAGGCCAGCAGCAGGTGCACGAGCACGGCCGCCGCGACGACGGCG
>NZ_JAAALL010000460.1 GCF_009906315.1 Kineococcus vitellinus
TCCCGCCACCGATCGACGGAGATCCCGCGATGGAGAAGACCGCCCCCACCCCCGAGCAGCTGCGCCGCCGCTCCCTGCAGTCCGGCACCATCGGCGCGATCGTCGAGTGGTACGAGTACACGATCTACGGAACGGCCGCCGCGCTCGTGTTCGGCGGCCTGTTCTTCCCCAACCTCTCCAGCGGGGTCGGGCAGATCGTCTCCCTGGCCTCCTTCGGCGTCGGGTTCCTGGCCCGCCCGCTGGGGGCGGTCATCGCCGGCCACCTCGGTGACCGCATCGGGCGCAAGTCGACGCTCATCCTCACCTTCTCGGTGATGACGGTGGCGACCGCCGCCATCGGCCTGATGCCCACCTACGCCCAGATCGGCGTGGCCGCGCCGCTGCTGCTGTGCGTGCTGCGCCTGGCGCAGGGCTTCGCCGTCGGCGGTGAGTGGGGCGGAGCCGCGATCATCGCGGTCGAGAACGCCCCTCGCCGCCGCCGCGGGTACTTCGGTTCCTGGCCGCAGATCGGCGTGTCCGCCGGGTTGCTGCTGGGCACCGCCGCGGTGTCGCTGTCGGCGTGGATCTCCGGGGACGCCTTCGAGACGTGGGGCTGGCGACTGCCGTTCCTGCTCGCGATCGTGCTGGCCGTCGTCGGCCTGTACATCCGCCTGCGCGCCACCGAGAGCCCGGCGTTCCTGGCGGAGAAGGCGAAGATGGACGCGGAGATGCAGCAGCGCAAGGCGCCGGCCGTCGTGCTGGTCCGCGAGCACAAGCGCCCGCTGCTCATCGCGATCTTCGGGCGGTTCGCCGAGGCCGGGAACTACTACCTGTTCACCACCTTCATCCTCTCCTACGTCACGACGAACCTCGGCGCACCGCGCAGCTACGGTCTGACCGCCTCGATGGTCGGCGCCGCCGCGAACATCGCGCTCATCCCCGTCTTCGGGGCGCTCTCGGACCGCATCGGGCGGCCCAGGACCTTCCTCATCGGCGCGGGGATCATCGTGGTCACCACCTGGCCGATCTTCGCGCTCGTGCAGACGGGGCAGTTGTGGGCGATCACCCTCGGCGTCGTCATCTTCATGGCGCTCGGGCACGCGATGGTCTACGCACCGCTGCCCGCCCTGTACTGCGAGATGTTCCCCACGGCCGTGCGCTACTCCGGCATCTCCATCGGCTACCAGATGGCCTCGATCCTGCTGGCCAGCTTCGCGCCCGCGCTGGCCGCCGCGATGGTGCTGTGGGCCGACGGCAGCCTGTGGGCGGTGATCGTGTTCGCCATCGCCTGCACCCTGGTGGCGATCGTCGCGATCTCCTTCGCTCCGGACCGGCGCCACCTGGAGCTCGACGAGATCGACGTGCGCACCGTCGAGGGCGCCGCCGCCTCGCCCGCGAGCTCGTGAGCGCGGCGTGAGAGCTGCGGAGGACGTCGTCGGCGGACGCACCGCCCTGGTGACCGGAGCCGGCAACGGGCTGGGACGGGCCATCGCGCTCGCCCTGGCCGGGCACGGCGCCCGCGTCGTCCTCGTCGGCCGCCAGGAGGACCCGCTGCGGCAGACCGCCGCGCTGATCGGGCCGACGGCCCGGATCGCGACCTGCGACGTCGCCGACCCCGCCTCGGTGCAGGCCCTCGCCGACGGTCTGGCGGGCGAGGAGATCTCCATCGTGGTCAACAACGCGGGCATCGCCGGGCCGGTCGCCGACCTGACCGAGGTCCAGCCGCACGAGTGGGACGAGGTGTTCGCCGTCAACGTGCGCGGCACCTACCTGGTGTGCCGAGCCTTCCTGCCGCCGATGCTGGCACGCGGGGCCGGTGACGTGGTGAACATCGCCTCCGTCAGCGGCAAGCGCCCGCTGCCGGGGCGCACGCCCTACACCGCCTCCAAGATGGCGGTGCTCGGGTTGACGACCACGTTGGCCCACGAGGTCGGTCCGGCCGGCGTCATGGTGAACTCCGTCTCGCCCGGTCCTGTGGCAGGAGATCGGATGACCCGCAACTTCGCCCGCGAGGCGCAGCGCACCGGCACGAGCCCGGCGCAGGCCGAGGAGCAGTTCGTCGCCCGCGCTGCGCTGCGGCGCATGGTCACCGCCGAAGAGGTGGCCACGGCGACGGTGGCGGTGCTGTGCATGCCCGGCCTCTGCGGCGCCGACATCGACCTGTCGGCAGGCATGGTCGCCCGCTGAGGGAGGTCGAGGCGGCACCGCTGCGCAGGACGGCGAGCGTCGGCACCGCGCGCTGCACGGT
>NZ_JAAALL010000461.1 GCF_009906315.1 Kineococcus vitellinus
GGCGCTGCCGGCGGGCACGGGGGACGCGGGCTGGCTGCGGGCGGTGCACGCCGTGGTGCCGCAGCTGGTGGGCGCCTTCCAGCCGGACGTGCTGGTGACCCAGCACGGGTGCGACACCCACGCGCTGGACCCGCTGGGGCACCTGGTGGTGTCGGTGGACGCGCAGCGCGCGGTGGCCTCCTCGATGCACGCGCTGGCGCACTCGGCCGCCGGGGGGCGCTGGCTGGCGCTGGGCGGCGGGGGCTACGAGGTCGTCGACGTGGTGCCGCGGACCTGGGCGCACCTGGTGGCGGAGGCCTCCCAGCAGCCGCTGCCGCCGCAGACGCCGCTGCCCGAGCCGTGGCGGCGCCACGTGCTGGAGGTCCTGGGCCGGGAGGCGCCGCGGACGATGACGGACGGTGGTCAGGCGGTGTTCGCGGGCTGGGAGTCCGGCTACGACCCGGGGGACGCGGTGGACCGCGCGATCCTGGCCACGCGGCGCGCGGCCTTCCCGCTGCACGGCCTGGACCCGGACTTCGACTGAGCGGGGACGTCCGCCCCGAATCTTTTTACCGAGCGTCATCGCTGGTCACAGGGCGTTCAGGTCACGCTCCGTGACTTGGTGCACACGGAGATCTTCCACCCACGTCACACCTGCCCCTACAGTGGTGGCTGACCGCGCCCCCACCGGGCCGTCCGCGGGGGACGGCGCACCGCTGGCGCGCGAGGTGAAGGGTGCTGTGGGGATGCCTGAGGACCGCCCGCTGTCCGAGGTCCGGTTCCTGACCGTGGCCGAGGTCGCGTCGATGATGCGCGTGTCGAAGATGACGGTGTACCGCTTGGTGCACAACGGCGACCTGCCCGCGGTGCGGGTCGGCCGCTCCTTCCGGGTGCCCGAGGACGCCGTCCACGAGTACCTGCGCCAGTCCTACATCGACACCGCGTGAGGGCGCACGCCGCCACGCCGGGGCGAGCGGCCGGCACCGGCGCGTCGCCGGCCGGGGCACCCGTGCGGGTGCCCGGGCGGGCGGTGGGACGACGCGGCGCCCGCGCGGGCCGGTAGACTCCACGACGGTCTGCCGCGCGAGCGGCACGCCGGCTGCGGCCGGCACCCGCCGGCACCAGCCGGCACGAGTCGACACGTCGAGTGAGCGAGGACCCCTTGGGCTCTGTGATCAAGAAGCGGCGCAAGCGCATGGCGAAGAAGAAGCACCGCAAGCTGCTCCGCCGCACGCGCCACCAGCGCCGCAACAAGAAGTGAGCTGACCCCAGCCACCGCGCGGGCGGGTCCCCCACCTGGGGGGCCCGCCCGTTCGCGCGTCCGGGGCCGGGCCCGGGTCGGCCGACGGGCTCAGCGGCCGCGGCGCACCAGCCCGGCGAGGGCGAAGGCGCCCGCGCCCAGGGCGCCCGCCGTGCCCAGCCGCCGCGTCCAGCGCACGGCGTGCTGCCAGGTGCGGAACTCCAGCACCGGCCAGCCGTGCGCCGCGGCGTGCCGGCGCAGCGTCCGGTCGGGGTTCACCGCGACGGGGTGGCCCACCATCGACAGCAGCGGCAGGTCGTTGGCGGAGTCGGAGTAGGCGGTGCAGCGGGCCAGGTCCCAGCCCGAGGTGCGCGCCAGCGCGGCCACGGCGTCGGCCTTGGCGCGACCGTGCAGCGGCTCGCCGATGAGGCGGCCGGTGTAGACGCCGTCGGCCGACTCCGCGACCGTGCCCAGGGCGCCCGTGAACCCCAGGCGGCGGGCCACGACGTCGGCCAGCTCGACGGGGGCGGCGGTCACCAGCCACACCGGTGCGCCCGCCGCGAGGTGGCCGCGGGCCAGCGCCTGGGCGCCCGGGCGCACCTTGGCCTCGACGTGCTCGTCGTAGACCTCCTCGCCGATGCCGCGGATCTCGGCCGTGGTGTGCCCGGCGACGAAGGCCAGCGCGAGGTCGCGGACCTCCACGAGGTGGCCGTGGACCTCCCCGCGCAGCGCGTAGTGCACGGCGCGCCGGGTGAAGCCCTGCAGCTCGCGGCGGGAGAAGAACCCGCGCGCGGCCAGCCCCCGGGCGAAGTAGAACAGCGAGGCGCCCCGCACGACGGTGTTGTCGAGGTCGAAGAACGCGGCCTCGACGTCGGGGGACATGCCGGTCATCGTAGGCACGCGGGTGCGCTGCGCAGCCGGTGGCGGAGCAGCGGGTGGAGCAGCGGGCGGAGCAGCGGGTGGAGCGGCGGGAGGAGCAGCGGGTGGACGGGACGGCGGGAGC
>NZ_JAAALL010000462.1 GCF_009906315.1 Kineococcus vitellinus
TCCCGGGGCTGTGGGAGGGCATCGGACCACGGGGGGAACCGCCGTGTCCGCCTGCGGGCGGAGGTTGCTCCGAAAAGGGTCAGCCCTGCCCGGCGAGGAAGCGCTCGCGGGCGACGACGGCGACGTCGGGGGCGTCGGTGAAGATCCCGTCGATGCCGGTCGCGAAGAGCTCGACGGCGTAGTCGACGACCCGCCCCCACGCGGCCGGGTCGTCGCCGGTGCGGAACTCCTCGGGCAGGAAGCTGTTCTCCGGGCGCAGCGTGTAGGGCACGACCTGCAGCCCCGCGGCGTGCGCGTCGTCGACCAGGCTCTCCGTGAGCTGGGCCAGCGACGGCCCGACCTGGTCGACGAAGCGGGCCAGGTCGCGCAGCGAGGAGGGGATGAGCAGGTCGGCGTACTGGCGGGGGTCGCCGGCCGCGACGAGGTCGGCGGGCGCGCCCACCTCGGAGGTGAGGAAGACGGCGCGGGTGCGCAGCCCGTGGGTCGTGCGCAGATGCTGGAGGTTGGTCAGCTCGAAGGACTGCACGACGACGGGGGCGTCGGCGGAGTTGAGGCCCGCGGCGGTCAGGGCGGCGACGAGGGGCTCCTCCACGCCGAGGCCCAGGGAGCGGAAGTAGGTGGAGTGCTTGATCTCCGGGACGATGCCGATGGTGCGGCCGAGCTCCTCGGACAGGCGCGCGCGGGTGGCCAGCGCCTCCTCGAAGGTGGGGACCTGCCACAGCCCGTCGTAGACGGTGTTGCGCTGGCGCAGCTGCGGCAGGCGCTCGACGGCCCGCAGGGTCCTCAGCTCCTCGTAGGTGAAGTCCTCGGTGAACCAGCCGGTGTACTCGACGTCGTCGATGACCTTGGTGGCGCGGCGGGCGGCGAACTCGGGGCGCCGGGCGACGTCGGTGGTCCCGGAGATCTCCGGCTCGTGGCGGCAGACGAGGACGCCGTCGCGGGTGGGGACGAGGTCGGGCTCGATGACCTCCGCGCCCAGGCGCGCGGCGAGCTCCCAGGAGGCGACGGTGTGCTCGGGCCGGTAGGCGGACGCCCCGCGGTGGCCGACGACGAAGGGCGTGGGCCAGCCGTGGTCGACGGCCGCGGCGCCGGCGGCGGAGGCCGAGGCCGTGGCGGCGGAGGCCGGGACGGCGGCGAGGCCGCCGAGGAGCGCCGCGGCGGAGAGCAGGCTGCGGCGGGAGGGGCGGGGGGCTGTGCTGAGGTGGGTCACGGGCGCAGCCAACCGGCCCGCGGGCCCGGTGCCAAGCGAATCCTCAGGGAACTCCTGGGGAACTCACTTCAGCAGCCGCGACAGCCGCCGGTCGGCGAGCACCTTCCCGCCGGTCTGGCAGGTGGGGCAGTACTGCGTCGAGCGGTCGGCGTAGGAGACCTCCCGCACGGTGTCCCCGCACACCGGGCACGGCTCGCCGGTGCGCCCGTGCACCCGCATCCCGGCCCGCTTGGCGTCCTTCAGCTGCGCCGCCGGGCGCCCGGCCGCCGCGGCCACGGCCTCGCGCAGCGTCGTGCGCAGCGCCTCGAAGAGCCGCTGCACGTCCTGCTCGGGCAGCGCGCCGGCGACCGCGTACGGCGACAGCCGCGCCGCGTGCAGGACCTCGTCGCTGTAGGCGTTGCCGACCCCGGCCAGGACGGACTGCTCGCGCAGCAGCCCCTTGACCTGCTGGCGCGAGCCGGCCAGCAGCGCGCGGAAGGCGTCGAGGTCGAAGGAGGCCTCCAGCGGGTCGGGGCCGAGGGTGGCGACGGCCGGCACCTGCGCGGGGTCGCGCACGACGTGGACGGCGAGCCGCTTCTGGGTGCCGGCCTCGGTGAGGTCGAAGCCCGGCGGCCGGTGCGGGTCGTCGTCGTCCTCGGGCGCCAGCCGCACCCGCAGCGCGACGGGGTTCTTGCCGCCCGGCTTCAGCGGCGCCCGCGGCAGCGCGTCGGACCAGCGCAGCCAGCCGGCCCGGGACAGGTGCACGAGCAGGTGCAGGCCGTCCACGTCGACGTCCAGCCACTTGCCGTGCCGCTCGACGCCGGTGACGAGCAGGCCGTGCAGGGCCGTCGGCGGCGGGTCGTAGGTCTTCAGCGCGTTGAGCGCGCCGACCTCGACGGCGGCCACGACCCGGCCCACCAGCCGCTCGCGCAGGGAGGCGGCGAGCGCTTCGACCTCGGGCAGCTCGGGCACGCGGCCCAGTGTGGGGCAGGCTCGTGCGGTGCGCTCCCCGCTCCCCTC
>NZ_JAAALL010000463.1 GCF_009906315.1 Kineococcus vitellinus
CCCCCGGCGGCAGCGCGGGCGCACCCGTCGCCAGGGGCACCGGGGTGGTGGCCGGCGGCATCGACGACCCGTCCGGCGAGGGGGCGGTGCCCGACGGGGACGGGGAGCGGCGCGTCCTGGACGGCGGCGCGTCCTCGTCCTCCCCGGCGGTGCCCGCGGAGGGCTCGGAGGAGGTCTGGGGGGGCGGGGCGATCGGCAGCGAGGACGTCGGCACCGCGGTGGCCCTGTCGTCGGGCTGGACGATGGCGACGGGGTTGGGCACGTCCTTGAGCCGGCCCTGCTGGACGGCGGCGATGGCCACGGCGGTGCCGGCCGTCGCCAGCAGCAGCGCGCCGACGACGACGACGACGGGCCGCTTGGGCAGCGCCCGCACCCGCCTGCCGCGCACCGCCGGCGCGGGCAGCACGACGTCGGGGTCGACGCCGTCGAGGGAGCCCGCCGCCGCGAGGGGCAGCGCCGCGCCGTAGGAGCCGGGACGCGGCTCGACGAACGCGCGCATGCCGTTCACCCACGCCGGCAGCCGGTCGGGCCGCTGGGCGGGGTCGTCGGACAGCGCCTGCAGCAGCAGCTCCGCCAGCCCGGGGTGGGGTGCGGTGAGCGGGGCGGCGGCGAGCTGGCGGCGCACCAGCGCCGGCTCGAGCGCCCCGTCGGGGCCCGCGGCCGGCGGCTGGCCGGTGAGCAGCAGCACGGCGGTGGCGCCGAAGCCGAAGACGTCGCCGGCCGCCGACGGCAGCGCACCGGCCCGCACCTCGGGGGCGGTGTAGACGCTCGCGGTGCGCCGCACGGGCCCGCGCCGCAGACCGCCCAGGCTGGCGCCGGCCAGGCGGACGCCGTCGGCGGGCCAGAAGCCGCCGAGGCGCACCGTGCGCGGGGTGATGTCGCCGTGGACCAGGGGCGGGGCCTCCTCGGAACCGCGGTGCAGCTCCTGCAGCACGCCGGCGGCCGCGGCCAGGACGGTGAAGCGCTCCTCGACGCCGGCGCCGGGGTCGTCGCGCAGCCAGTCGGCCACCGAGCGGCCCGAGGCCTGCTCCAGGACGGCGTAGCTCCACTCCCCGCCGGCGGTGTCGGCCCGCCCGGGCGGGTGCGGAGCGGCTCCGGAGAAGGTCTGCAGCACGCCGGCGAGGCGGGCGTGGCGGACGCGGGCCAGGCCGGCGGCGCGCTCGCGCCACAGCTGCTCGGGGGTGCTCCCCCCGTCGTCCCGCCCGTCGGCGGGCTCGCCGTCCTGCTCGCCGTCCTGCTCGCCGTGCACGACGCTCAGGTCGTCGGGACCGGCGGGCCGCAGGGCGGCGAGGGTGAACAGCGCCTCCCCGGCGGCCGCGCGGTGGTCCAGGACGTGCCAGGCCTCGTCGGCGCCCTCGGCCTCGCCCAGCAGCTCGAAGCGGTCCGGGTCCCCGGCCGGGCCGGCGTGGTGGCGCACCAGCGACGGGACGTCGGCGGAGGTCAGCCTGTCCTCCGGCCAGCCCTCGGTCGTCACCTGCGGCACCTCCGCGCCTCGGCGGTGCGCTGCGCGCACCGTGTTCGGGCCTCCATGATGCCCCAACCGGGCGAGCGGTCGCCCCCGTCGGGCCCCTGGCGGAGGCCGAATCCTTGAACTCCTCCCCGCGGCACGCTATGGAGCCGCGGGCAGCAGGGCGGCGCGCACCGCCTCCAGCCCCTCGAGGCGCACCTGCGGGCGCGGGCGGGCGGCCCAGTCCGCGGCGTCCAGGCGCAGCCGCTGCTGCTCCACGACCCGCCCCTCGCGCACCGCGCGGGAGCGTCCGTCGTCGCGGTAGCCCAGCGCGCGCGAGACGGCCAGGCTCGCCGGGTTGTCCACGAAGGCCTCGCTGCGCGCGCTGAGCACCCCCAGGCCGGCGAACGCCAGGTGCAGGACGGCGGCGCGCGCGAGCCGGCCCGTGCCCCGCCCCTGGTGCTCCAGCCCCAGCCAGGAACCGGTGACGACCTCGCGCAGCAGCGGGGAGCCGCTCGACTCCAGCGACTGGGTGCCGACGACGACGCCGTCGCGGTGGACGACGAAGTCGAGCCGCCACTCCTGCGGCGTCCACGAGGCCCACCCGAGCAGGTGCCAGCGCAGGGTGCGGCGGGCGCGCTCGGCGGGCTCGCAGCGCGTCCACGGCACCGCGAAGGGCATCCGGTCGTCGGCGTGCACGCCGCGGGCCGCGAGCTCGGCGAGCTCGACCAGGGCGCCCACGTCCCCCGTGCGCAGCTC
>NZ_JAAALL010000464.1 GCF_009906315.1 Kineococcus vitellinus
GGTCACGATCGCCGGTTCGCTGGTGCCGCTGGTGGCCGGCCTGGTGGCGCTCACCGCGGTCTCGGCGCTCGTGCTGCGGCTGGTGCGCTCCGCCCGTCCCCGCCCGGTGCAGCGGGCCCGCGCGGCGCACGAGCTCGGCCAGGGCCGCGACCGCCAGCAGGACCGCCGCGGGCAGCACGACGACGACCAGGCGCCGGTCGGCCCACGGGTGGTCGGGGGTGATGCCCGGCCGGTACAGCGTCAGCAGCGTCGAGCCGATCGCCACGACGTACGGCGCGCTCCAGGCCGGCAGCGGCCCGCCGGCCTGCACGGCCGCCACGAGGCGGCGCAGCAGCACGACGGCGGCCGCACCGGCGAGCACGAGCGCCGGCCAGCCCAGGTACCAGGCGGTCCACGTCACCGACTGCTCGGCGTAGGTGCGCCCGCCGTCCACGTCCAGGCCCTGCGCGAGCTGCAGCGCGGCGACCAGCCTGCTGCCGGGGTCCTCGGGGTCCTGGCGCACCACCAGCCACAGCGGCCGGCTCGCCAGCACCAGCAGGACCGCCGCGAGCGCCGCCGCCAGCGCCGTGCCCAGCCGCGGCGAGCGCAGCCACCCCCAGCGCGCGGGACGGCCGGAGCGCACCAGCCGCAGCACGAGCGCCGAGACCGCGGTGAGCGCCACCAGGCCGGCCACCAGCGGCACCAGCGAACCGGCGATCGTGACCAGGTAGGGCCGGGAGACGACCAGCGCGGCGGCCACGGCCAGCAGCGAGACGACGCCCGTGGCGGCGGCCAGCGCCCGCGCGGCGGGGTGGCGCAGCGCCAGCAGCAGCGCCACGACGGGCACCAGGACGGCCACCTCGCGCAGGAAGTCGATGCGCACGAACCCGCACGCGCCCAGCAGCAGCCCCGCGCCGCCGCCGAGGCGGGCCGCGGTGCGCCCGCCCGCGCCCAGCGCGGCGACGAGCACCGACGCGGCGCCGAGCACGACGAGCAGCGCGGGCGGCTCGGAGTAGGTGGAGCGGTGCGCGTGCAGGACGGGCTGGGCCAGGGCCAGGGCGGCCGCGGCCAGCGGCGCCCACCGCGCCCCCACGGTGCGGGCGGCCAGCCCCGCGAAGGCCAGCACCGCGAACGCGCCGACGACCGCGGGCACGACGAACAGCCCGCTCCAGCCCGCCGCCCACTCCCCCAGCGAGTACAGCGCCGGCGCCCCGGGCAGGAACTGCGGGACGACGACCGCGTCCGCGCCGTCGCCGACCTGGTAGAAGGCCGGCGAGGCGAGGGTGAGGTTCGGGTCGGCGAGCGCCGCGGCCCCGCCGAGCGCCGCCACCCGGGGGTCCACCGGCAGCCCGTGGGCGGTGGCGAGCTGGTGGGCGTAGAGGGCCATCGACCCCGCGTCGCGGCGCAGCACGACGTGCTCGGCGTGGGTGAGGGCGGCCCACAGGCCGCTGCCGGCGGCCACCGCGACGCTGAGGGCGGCCGACCAGCCGGGGGCCGCGACGGCGGGCACCGCCCACGCCAGCCGGCCGGCGAGCACGGCGACGACGACGCAGACGGGCACCGCGACGGCCGGGGTCCACAGGTCCACCAGCACGAGCGGGACGGCGATCGCGGTGACGGCCGCGACGGCGGCGGCCACGGCGACGGGCACCCGCGTCAGCGCGACCCCGGCCAGGGGGGTGGAGGAGGGCGGCGGTGCGGGCACGGCCGAGGACGCTACCGCCCGCGGCGGGCCGGCCCGGCGCGGCGCGTACCGTGGCGGGCGTGCCCGCCGGCTCCCTCCGCTCCGTCCCCGCGCTGCTGCAGCGCCTGCTCGCCGACGACCCCACCGCGCCGCGGCTGACGTTCTACGGCGCCTCCTACGAGCGCACCGGCGAGCGGGTGGAGCTGTCCGCGCGGGTGCTGTCCACCTGGGTGGCCAAGACGGCCAACCTGCTGGAGGAGGAGTTCGAGGTCGGTCCCGGCTCGGTGCTCGCGCTGGACCTGCCGACGCACTGGCGCACGCTCGTCTTCCAGCTGGCGGCCTGGTCCACGGGCGCGGCCGTCAGCACCGGCGCGGGTGGTCCGGCCGACGTCCTCGTCTCCGCCGACCCGCGGGTGCTGGCGGCGCCGGCGCGCGCCGAGCGGATCGCGGTCTCCCTGGCGCCGCTGGCGACCTCCTTCGGGTCGCCGGTGCCCGACGGCGTCCTCGACTACGCCCGGGTCGTCACCGGCTACGGC
>NZ_JAAALL010000465.1 GCF_009906315.1 Kineococcus vitellinus
GCGCTGCTCAGCGCTCCTTCTCGGCGGTGGTGGACTCCTTGCGCAGGGTCGTGGACTCCTTGCGCAGGGTCGTGGACTCCTTGCGCGCGGTGGTCGACTCCTTGCGGGCCGTCGTGGACTCCTTGCGCAGGGTCGTGGACTCCTTGCGGGCCGTCGTGGACTCCTTGCGAAGGGTGGTCGACTCCTTGCGCAGGGTCGTGGACTCCTTGCGGGCCGTCGTGGACTCCTTGCGCGCGGTGGTCGACTCCTTGCGCAGGGTGGTCGACTCCTTGCGCGCGGAGGCGCCGGGGACCGCCGTCGCGGCCGTCACGGTGGTAGCCGACGTCGCGGCGGACGCGCTGCCGGCGGTGACGAGCGCGCCGCCCGCGAGGACGGCGGCGGCGGCGACGGTGACCGTGGCGCGACGGGCGAAGCGGTGCAGGCTGGACATGGTGCCTCCGTGACGTGTGCCCCGGTGCACACCGGGGAGTGCGGTGAGTGCCCAACGAGTCGGGTGCGACCCCCGAGCCGGGCGGTCACCCTGAGCATAGATGCTGTAGCTCCCTGTGCACAGCGAGAGCGTTGCGCCCGCGCACCGCATCAGCGGCGGGCGAAGTCCTCCGCGAGCGCCACGAGCGTGCGCACCGCCACCCCGGTGCCGCCGCGGGGGGTGTAGCCCCACGGCTCACCCGTCAGGAACGCCGGCCCGGCGATGTCCAGGTGCGCCCACGGGATCGGCTCGCCGGACGGCCTCGAGCCGACGAACTCGCGCAGGAAGACGGCTGCGACGAGCATCCCCCCGGCCCGGTCGCCGATGTTGGCCAGGTCCGCGACGGGGGAGTCCAGCGTGGCGCGCAGCTCCTCCGGCAGCGGCATCGGCCAGACCGGCTCACCGGCCCGCTCGGCGGCGGCGAGCACCGCGGCGCGGAAGTCGTCGTCGTTGGCCATGACGCCCGAGACCCGGTTGCCGAGGGCGACGACCTGCGCCCCGGTCAGGGTCGCGACGTCGACGATCGCGTCCGGCTGCTCCTCGGAGGCCGCCACGAGGGCGTCGCCGAGGACGAGGCGCCCCTCGGCGTCGGTGTTGAGGACCTCCACCGTCGTCCCGCCGTGCATCGTCAGGACGTCGGAGGGGCGGATCGCCGTGCCGGACGGCATGTTCTCCGCGACGGCCAGCCACCCGGTCACCTTGACCGGCAGCTGCAGGTCGGCGACCGCGCGGACCGCGGCGAGCACCGCGGCCGCGCCCGACATGTCGCTCTTCATCGTCTCCATGCCGGCCGCCGGCTTCAGCGACAGGCCCCCGGAGTCGAAGGTGATGCCCTTGCCCACGAGGGCCAGGTGCGCCTTCGCCCGGGCGGGCGCGTGCTCCACGACGACGAGCCGCGGCGGGCGCGAGGAGCCCTGGCCGACGCCGAGGATGCCGCCGAACCCGCCGGCGGCCAGCTCCTCCTCGTCCAGGACCCGCACGGTCAGCGAGGTGCCCTCGGCGGTGCGCAGCGCCGCCTCGGCCAGGTCGGCCGGGGCCAGGTCCGCGGGTGCGGTGTTGACGAGGTCGCGGGCGGTGGCCACGGCGTCGGCGAGCGCCGCGGCGCGCTCGACGGCGGCGCGCACGGCCCGCTCGCGCGGCTTGCCCACCAGCAGCGTCACCTCGGCGACCGGCTCGCGCTCCGCGGCGCGGTAGCGGGTGAAGGCGTACGCGCCCAGCGCGGCGCCCTCCGCCACCGCGGCCACCGACGGCGCGTCCGGGGCCGGCACGGCCACGGCCACGCGGCGCTTGCCGGCCAGCGCGCGCACCCCGGCACCCACGGCCCGGCGCAGGCCCTCGGCGCCGGGGGCCTCGCCGACCCCGACGAGGGCGACCAGCGAGGTGGACAGCCCCTGCACGCCGGGGACCAGGTGGACGGTGCCCGCCTCCCCGGTGGCGCCGAGCGCCGCGGCCGCCTCCTGCAGGGCGCTGCGGGTGGCGCGCGGCAGGTCGTCCCCGCCCAGCACGAGCACGCCCGCGGCGCGCTTGCCGGCGGCGGCCGGGGCCACGGCCAGGAGGAGGGCGTCGGCCGTCACGCTCTTGACGGACTTGCTGCTGAGGACGAGGCGGGGCACCCCAGCACCCTACCCAGCGGCCGCCGCCGGGACCCGCGCGCCCGCCGGCGGGGTGCGGGCCGGACCGCGGGCCGGACGGGACCGGGGGCTGTGCCGAGCCGGGGGCTGTGCTGCAC
>NZ_JAAALL010000466.1 GCF_009906315.1 Kineococcus vitellinus
GTCCGGTGCCCGGCGCGCCGCCGGGCACCGGACCCCCGACGCGTCGCGCTGCAGCAGCGGCTGCGCCAGCAGACCCGCCGCGCGCTCATCGGCGACGGCCCCGCCGTCGGCGTCGACATCGGCGGCACGAAGGTCGCCGCGGGCGTCGTGGACGGTGACGGGCGCGTCGTCGCGCAGCTGCGCCGCGACACGCCGACCACGAGCCCGCAGGCCGTCGAGGACACCATCGCCGAGGTGGTCGAGGAGCTGGCCGCGCAGCACGACATCGTCTCCGTCGGCATCGGCGCCGCCGGCTTCGTCGACGCCGAGCGCTCCACCGTCCTCTTCGCCCCGCACCTGGCCTGGCGGCACGAACCGCTGCGCGAGGCCGTCGAGCGGCGGGTGCGGGCCCGCCTGGGCCGGCGCGTGGGCCGGCGCACGATCGTGGAGAACGACGCCAACGCCGCCGCGTGGGCGGAGTACCGCTTCGGCGCCGGGCGGGGGGAGTCCCGCCTGGTGTGCGTGACCATGGGCACCGGCATCGGCGGCGGCATCGTCACCCAAGGCCGCGTGGTGCGCGGGCGCTTCGGCATCGCGGGGGAGTTCGGCCACATGGTCGTCGTCCCGGGCGGCCACCGCTGCGAGTGCGGCAACCGCGGCTGCTGGGAGCAGTACGCCTCCGGCAACGCCCTCGTGCGCGAGGCCCGCGAGCTGGCCCGCTCGAGGTCGCCCGTCGCGCACGCGCTGCTGGAGCTCGCCGGTGGCGACCCGGAGGCCATCACCGGCCCGCTGGTCACGCAGGCCGCCCGCACGGGCGACCCGGCGGCCATCGAGCTGTTCGAGGACGTCGGCCGCTGGCTGGGCATCGGCGTGGCCAACCTCGCCGCGGCGCTGGACCCCGGCACCGTCGTCATCGGCGGCGGGGTCTCCGACGCCGACGAGCTGCTGCTCGGCCCCTGCCGGGACGCCTACCGGCGCACCCTGACCGGGCGCGGCTTCCGGCCGGAGCTGGCGATCGTGCGGGCCACGCTGGGGCCGGCGGCCGGGCTCGTCGGCGCCGCCGACCTCTCCCGCGGCTGGGGCTGATGGCGGCGGCCGGGCGGGCGGGCGCGGCCCGCCCGGCGACCCGGTTGCGGGTGGCGAGCGCCAACGTCCGCGAGCTGCTGGACGACGCGCACGCGCTGCGGGCGCTGCTGCGCGAGGCCGCCGCCGACGTGGTGTGCCTGCAGGAGGTGCCCACCCACCCGCTGGCCGTGCACCGGCTGGGGGACCTCGCGAGCGGGGTGGGCCTGTGGGTGAGCGCCGCCGGCGCGGCGGGCGCCGGCACCGCCGTGCTGACCGCCGCCCGGGTCGACGTGCGCGCCGCGGGGGTGCGCGCGCTGCCCGTCCCGCGCTGGCGCGCCCGGCGGCCGGTGCGCCAGCGCGGGACGGCCGAGGCGGTGGTGCGCGTCCCGCTGGGCGAGGGCTGGTCCACCCACGTGCTGGTGCGCAGCGTGCACCTGGGCCTGGACGCCGCCGAGCGCCTGGACCACGTGGGGCGGCTGCTGCCCGGCGCCCCCGTGCCCGGGCCGTGCGCCCCGTGGTCCGGTGCGCCGCTGGTGGTGGCCGGCGACCTCAACGAGGGCCCGGACGGCGCGGCCCGGCAGCGGCTGGCGACCGTGCTCGCCGACGCGGCGGAGGCGGTGGGCGCCGCCTTCCCCACCTACCCGGCGGCCGCGCCGCGGCGGCGGCTGGACGCCGTCCTCGTCGACCGGCGCCTCAGCGTGAGCGCCGTCGGCACGCCCCGGCACCCGGGGGCCGCCGCGGCCAGCGACCACCTGCTCGTCGTCGCCGACCTGCTCGTGCCGGCCGTCGCGGCGCCGGCCGTCGTGGAGCCCGTGGGCCCCGGCGCCGGCTGAGGGGCTGACCTCAGACGACGGCCCCGTCGTCGTCACCGTCGTGCGAGCTCGGCAGCCGCACCACGAGGGTGGCGAAGCCGGCGACGAACACGCCCGCCGTGGCGGCCGTCAGCAGCTGCGGCACGTCGTCCCAGGCGAGCGCGACGACCAGCAGGAAGATCGGGGCCCCGACGACGGCGATCCACGCCGCCCAGCCCAGCAGGTCGCGCGGCAGCGGCTTGGGCTCCTCGGGCACGAAGCCCTCGTCCTCGGTCAGGCCGGCCAGCTCGGCCGGTTCCTGCTCGCGCCGGCGCGCCGGCGCCGCGCGAGGACGTGCCCGCC
>NZ_JAAALL010000467.1 GCF_009906315.1 Kineococcus vitellinus
GACCAGCGGGGAGGCGGGCGGGGAGCCCGGGGAGGGCGCCGCGGAGACCGCCGCCCACCCGCAGCCGGAGACCCGGTCACCCGCGCGCCGGCGCAACCGCTCGCAGCGGCGCGGCGGCGCGGGCGGCGGAGGCGGTGGCGGCGCCGGCAAGCGCTCCAGCGTCCCCAGCTGGGACGAGATCATGTTCGGGACGAAGAAGGACTGAGCGCCCGCCGGACCGCCGGCCGACCGGTGGTCCGGCGGGCGGTCAGCAGGGCACGCAGAACAGCGGCACCAGGCGCTCGGCGTCGCTGAGCGCCCCGTGCTGGCCGACCAGGCGCAGCGTGTCCGGGCGCATGCGGGCGGAGTTCACCACGGCGACCTGCTCGCGCATGACGACGAGGACGTCGCCGATGCGGGGGGCCACGCGCTCCTCGACCGGCCCGAACCAGCCGGCGGCGACGGCCTCCTCGCGCAGCAGCACGTCGGCGGAGGCGCCCAGGCGCTCGCGCCAGGCGGCGGCCACCTGCGGCGCCGCACCGGGCTCGACGTAGAGCTGGACGGCGCGCGGCTCGCCGCCGGCGTGCCGGACGCCGGCGCGCAGGGCGTCCTCGTGGGCGAGGTCGATCCGGGCGGGGGCGGCGACGTCGACCATGCCGTGGTCGGCGGTGACCACGAGCAGGGTGCCGCGCGGCAGCCGGCGCGAGAGCTCGGCGATCGCGGCGTCCACGCGGCCCAGCTCCTCCCCCCACTGCCAGGAGTCCACGCCCTCGGCGTGCCCGGTGGCGTCCAGGCGGCCCCAGTACAGGTAGGTGAGCTGCTCGGTGGCCGAGCGCACGGCGGTGACCGCCGCGTCGACGCGGGCCTCGAGGCGCTCGGGGGTGCCGACGAAGCGCCCGCCGCGCAGCGCGGCCTCGGTGAGCCCGGAGCCGTCGAAGTGCGGCGGCGCGACCCGCACGACGTCGACGCCGCCGGCCGCGACCTGCTGGAAGACCGTCGGGTGCGGCTGCCAGCGGCGGGGGTCGACGGGCCCGTTCCACTGCAGCTCGTTGAGCAGCTCGTCGCGCTCGGGGTCGAGGACCTCGTAGCCGACGAGGCCGTGCCCGCCCGGGGGCAGGCCGGTGCCCAGCAGGCCCATGCTCGTGGCGGTCGTGGTGGGGAAACCGGCGCCCAGCACGCGGTGCAGGCCCTGCGAGCGCCACCGCCGCAGGGTGGGGGCGTGCCCGGAGCGCGCCTGCAGCGCCACGTCGCCCATGCCGTCGACGAGCACCAGGCAGATGCGCTGCGCCCGCGGCAGCAGCAGCCGCGGGGAGGCCGCGGCCAGCGAGTCGACGCCCAGCGCGCGCCCGACGGCGGGCAGCAGGTCGGCGAGGGTGTCGGTGCCGTACGCGGGGGCCGCCGGGAGCACGGGGGGCACGGGCGGCGTCAGCGGGAGGTGACGGCCGACAGCGCCCGGGCGAAGGCGAGGGCCCCGGCGACCGCGTCGGCGCCCTCGGCGGCGCTGGCGATGCGCACCGTGAGGTCGTCGCCGGTCAGCGAGCCCGTGTAGCCGTGGTCGGCCTCGCAGTCGGGGTCGGGGCAGGAGGCCGGTTCGAGGTCGACGCGCTGCACCGCGCCCCAGCCCAGCGTGAGGCTGACCTCGGCGGGGACGGCGCCGGGGCGGTGCTCGGCGGGGCGGGTGACGACCTGGGAGAGGACGACGGAGTGCACCCGGTCCAGGGCCACGCTCTCGGTGGAGCAGACCGCGTACGCCTCGCTGGCGGTCTCGTCGGGGCCGTGGTCGTCGGCGTGGGCGACGACGAGGCGGGTGGGGGTGGTGGCCAGCACGGTGACGTGGCGGCGGACCTCGTTGGCGTCGAAGGTCGTCTCGGGGTGCACCAGGTGCGCGCCGACCGGCTCGCCGGAGACGGCGGTGCGCAGGCAGTCGGCGACCAGCGCCGGGTAGTAGCCGGCGCGCTCGAGGTCGGTCAGCAGCGCGTCGGGCAGCTCGTGCCACGCCTGCCCGCCCGCCGGGGGTTCGCCGTGCGGGTCGGCGTGGGTCTCGGCGTGGGTCTCGGCGTGGGGGGTGGTCCGTCCGGCTCGCCGGGGGTTGGTGCGCTCGCGCATCCCCCCATCCTCGCGCACCCCCGGGGGCCGGTGGTGCCGGGAGAGGGCCGCGGCACCGGTTCGGGCGACGGCCGGCCCCGCCCCGCC
>NZ_JAAALL010000468.1 GCF_009906315.1 Kineococcus vitellinus
CTACCATCGCCGGCGTGGACCACCGTGCGCGCGGGAACCCCGGCGCCGGCGGCCCGGCAGGGACCGGCTCCGGCGCCGCGGTGGGCACCGTGCCCGCCGATCCCCGGCGGAGCCTGCCGACCCTCTACCAGCACCACCGCGAGGAGGCGCTGCGGGCGGCGCGGGGGAGCGGCGGCGAGCGGGCGGCGGTGCTGCGGGCGCTGGCCGCCCCCGAGCGCCAGCTGCTCGCGCTGGAGACCTCCGGGCGCGGGCTGCTCACCGAGGTCTTCGGCGACCTGGCCGCCGCCCCCGCGGTCGCCGTGCTCGTCGGCGGCGTCGGCACCGAGGTGGCGACCTTCGACGCGGGGACGCGGCGGCTGCGGACCTTCCTCGACGGCCTGCACCGGCACCTGCCGGCCCGGCGCGTCGTGCTGGTCTGCCACAGCTACGGCAGCCCCGTGTGCGCGGCCGCGCTCGCCGACGCCCGCGCGCGCGGGGTGCGCGACGTCGTCGACCTCGCGAGCCCGGGGGTGGGGCAGGGACGGCTGCCCGCGGGGGTGCGCCGGTGGACGGCGACCGGATCGGCGGACCCGGTCCGCTGGGTGCCCCACGTGCGCATCGGCGGGCTGGGCCTGGGGCGCGACCCGGCCACCACCCCCGGCGCGCGCCGGTTGCCGGTGCCGGCGAACTGCGACCACGACGACTACCTCGCACCGGGCAGCCCGACGCTCACGGCCGTCGCCGACCTGGTGCGCCCGTGACCCCGCACCCGGTGCCGGACCCGGTGCCGCACCCGGCGCTCGGGGGTCGCGATCCCGCAGTGGACGCCCTGCGGGTCGTGGGCCTGGCGGCCGTGGTCCTCGGGCACTGGCTCGTCACCGGCCTGGTGCCGGGCGCCGCCGGGCTGTCGACGGCCAGCCCGCTGGCCTCCCGCCCGCGGCTGCTGCCCGCCACCTGGTTGCTGCAGACCCTGGGGCCGCTGTTCTTCGCCGCGGGGTTCGCCGCGGCCCGCCGCGGCGGCAGGCGGCCGTGGTCGGGCACCTGCCGGGCGCTGGCGGCGCTGGCCGCGGGCGGCGCCGCGCTGACGGCCCTGGCGGTGCTCGCGGTCCCCGGGGAGCGGACCGCACCGACGGTGGCCGGGCTGATCGCCTCCCCGCTGTGGTTCCTGGGCGTGCTGGGAGTCCTGTCCGCGGGGCACCGGGTGCTGGCGGCCACCTGCCGGCCCTCCCCGTGGCTGCTGCTGGTCCCCGCCGCCGCCCTGCTCGTGCTGGACGTCGCGCAGGTCGCCCGCGGGCACCCGGTCCTCGTCGCGGTGCAGGCCGTGACGTGCTGGAGCGTGCCCTACGGCTTCGGGGTGGCCGACGCGCACGGCCTGCTGCCGCGGCGGCGCTGCGGTGCGGCGCTGCTGGTGGCGGGGTCGGCCGGTGCGCTCGTGCTCGTGCTCGCGGCCGGCTGGCCCTCCTCGGCGGTGGGCGTGCCGGGCCGGGCGCGCTCGAACCTGGACCCGCCCAGCGCGGCGGCGCTGGGCCTGCTCGCGGCCCAGGTCGGCGCGTTCCTGCTGCTGCGGCGGCCGCTGCTGGCGCTCGTGCGCGCGGAGCGCGTGCGCGGAGCGCTGCTGCGCCTGAACCGGGCGGGGGTGCGGGTCTACCTGCTGCACCAGCCCGTCCTGCTCGCCGCCGCCGCGGCCGGGCTGCCCGGCGTGCTGGGGGAGCCCTCCTCGCCGGGCTGGCTGCAGCGGCGGGCGCTCGCCGTCCCCGTCCTGGCGCTGGTGCTGGCGGGCGCCGCCGCCGCCGGGCGGCGACGGCCTCAGCTGAGGAACCCGCGCAGCAGCGCGGCGCTGCCCTCGACGTGGCGCACCATCTCCGCGCGCGCCCGTGCGGGGTCGCGCGCCAGCACGGCGGCCACGACGCGCCGGTGCTGGGCGTTGGAGTGCTGCAGGTTCACCGCCAGCAGCGGGATGCGGTCCAGCAGGTCGTTGACGCGGATCCTCGCGTCCGCGACCGCCGCGACCAGCGAGGTCGAGCCGCCGGCCTCGGCCAGCGCCAGGTGCAGGCGGGAGTCGCAGCAGCAGGAACGCGCCGACCTGGGCCGCGAGCAGGCCCAGCGCCGCCGCGCTGGGCGGGTCCAGGTTCGAGCGCGCCCGGCCCGGCACGCCCACC
>NZ_JAAALL010000469.1 GCF_009906315.1 Kineococcus vitellinus
CCTCCCGGCGCCCCTCGCGCAGCCCTTCCAGCACCCCTCCCGCGCCGTTCCCGGGCGCACGACGGCCCGGTCACCCCGAGGGGGTGACCGGGCCGTCGGGCAGCGCCGCTCAGGCGGTGAGGGTCTCCTTGAGCTCCGCGATGCGGGCCAGCAGGCCGTTGACGAACTTGGGCGACTCGTCGGTCGAGAGCTCCTGGCTGATCTCCACGGCCTCGCTGACGGCCACGTGGTCGGGCACGTCCGCGGCGTACAGGACCTCCCAGGCGCCCATGCGCAGCACGGCGCGGTCCACCGCGGGCATCCGGTCGATGGTCCAGCCCATCGAGTACGTGGAGAGCACCTCGTCGATGCGCGCCTGGTGCTCCACGACGCCCTCCACGACCGTCACGGCGTACTCGCCGACGGGCGGGTCGGCGCGCACGATGCGGTCCTTGAGGACGGTCAGCGGGTCCAGCTGACGCTGGTCGGCCTCGAAGAGGACCTCCAGCGCGCGCTTGCGCGCCTTGCGGCGGGCAGCCATCTCAGATCACGACCCTCAGTCGTTGACGCGGCCGAGGTAGTCGCCCGAGCGGGTGTCGACCTTGACCTTCGTGCCGGTCTCGAGGAACAGCGGGACCTGGATCTCCGCGCCGGTCTCCACGGTGGCGGGCTTGGTGCCGCCGGTGGAGCGGTCGCCCTGCAGGCCGGGCTCGGTGTAGGTGATCTCCAGGACCACGGAGGTCGGCAGCTCCACGTACAGCGGGGTGCCCTCGTGGGTGGCGACCATGACCTCGAGGTTCTCGAGCATGTAGTCGGCGGCGTCGCCCACCGTCGCGGCCGGGATGGTGATCTGGTCGTACGTCGAGGAGTCCATGAAGACGAAGTCCTCGCCGTCCTTGTACAGGTACTGCATGTCGCGCTTGTCGACCGTCGCGGTGTCGACCTTGGTGCCGGCGTTGAAGGTGCGGTCGACGACCTTGCCGGAGAGCACGTTCTTAAGCTTGGTCCGGACGAAGGCGCCGCCCTTGCCGGGCTTGACGTGCTGGAACTCGACCACCGACCAGAGGTTGCCGTCGAGGTTCAGCACGGTGCCGTTCTTCAGGTCGTTCGTCGATGCCACGTCGTCTCTCAGTCCGTCTCGTCTGCGTCTGTCGCGTCCCGCGGACCGGGACCGGACGCGGGTGGGGCGTGGCCATCCTACCGAGCGGGCAGCGGGGCGCCCGCCTGCGCGCGTGGCGAGCAGGCGCGCCGGGCGTTGCGCCGGACGGTGGAGAGCCGGCGCGCGTCCGGGTGGCGCGCCCGCCCGCGACCTCAGTCCCCACCCCCGGCGCCCGATGCCCGGAGGAGCCCGCGGAAGGGTCCGCACGAGAGCGCCGGGAGGAGGCAGCGGATGCACGTCCCCACGGACGGGACGGCGCACGAGCCCGCGCACGAGCCCGCGCACGAGCCCGCGCACGAGCCCGCGCACGAGCCCGCGCACGAGCCCGCGCCCGGGCCGCGCCGGGCCGTCGTCGTGCTCGCGAGCGCCGCCACGGTCCTCGCGCTCGCCGCGGCCGTCGTCGCCCCCGTCGTCATCGGCGAGCAGCACGCCGACGCGGCCACCTCGCTGCGCACCGGCCTGCAGCGGGTCGCCACCGCCCAGGCGGCCTGGCGGGCCGACCACGGCCGCTACACGACGCGGCTGGACGACCTGGGGCTGGCGCAGGTGCCGCAGGACGTGGCGATCGTGCACGCCGACGCGAGCTCGTTCTGCGCCGGCGCCTACGACGCCTCCACCCGCTCGGCGCTCTTCTACTCCTCGATCTCCGGCTTCTCCCCCACCGCCTGCTCCTGAGGACGCCCGCTCCCCGCGTCCGAGCGGGTGAACCCGGGCGCCGCGGGCTCCAGGCGGGCCCGGTGGCGGCCGATGCCCGTGGGGAGCAGCGGAGGTCGACGATGTCGCAGGCAGTGCCCACCGGGGAGCACCCCACGCAGGAGGACGAGTCCGCACCCCGCAGGTACCGCCGCTCGGACGGCGTCCTGCTGGACTACGTGCGCGAGGCCGTGCCCGCCCCCGTCGACGAGACCGGGCACGAGAGCGGGCACGGGGGCGCGCCCGAGCCGGTGCCGGCGCCGCCGGCCGCGCCCCTGCTCGCTCCCCCGCCCGCGCC
>NZ_JAAALL010000046.1 GCF_009906315.1 Kineococcus vitellinus
ACCATCGTCGCCGCGGTCCGCACACCCGGCGCACCGGGCCCGGGCCTCCACAGCGCCCGCCGGTGCCGGGCCGCGGCGCCCGCGGGCGCACCTACGGTCCGCGAGCAGGTTCAGCGGACGGAGGGACGGGCGTGGTGGACGTGACGGGGGCGGGTCCCGCAGCGGCGGAGCGGGCGCGGGCGCAGGTGGAGGCCCTGGCGCGCCGGCTGGCCCGGGCGGCGGAGGACGTGCGCGCGGCCCGGCGGGGCATCGCCGCCGCCGGCGCGGTCGAGTGGCAGGGGCCCAGCGCGGTGCGCTTCCGCGGCGGGCTGACGGCGCTGGAGCGCTCGGTCGCCGCGCTCGCCGACGGCTGCGAGGAGGCCGCCTCCCGGCTGCGGGCGCACGCGCACGCCCTCGGGGCCCTCCCGCTCGCCCCGGTGCCCGCGTGAGCGGGCAGCTCACCGTCGTCACCGGGCCGGTCGCCGCCGACCCGGACGCCCTCGACGCGGCCGCCGCGCAGCTGGGCGGGGTCGCCGCGCAGCTGGCGGCGGTGGCCGCCGAGGTCGCCGCGGCCGGCGCCGACCCGGTGCTGCTGCTCAGCGCCCCGCTCGCCCCGGCCACCTGCGCGCCCGCGCTCGCGGGGCTGGCCGAGGTGCTGCTCGGCGCCGGCGGGCCGGCCGCCGCGGCCGCGCGGGTGCTCGACCTCGCCGCCCGCGTGGAGGTGGCGGCGCTGCGCTACCGCGTCGGCGACGAGGTCGCGGACGCCGTGGTGCAGGTCGCCCGCCGCGCCGTCGCCCAGGCCGTCGTGGAGGCCGCCCCGCAGCTGACCCTCGCCGCGGGCGCCCTCCTGGCCGCCGACGGCGCCTTCCGCCTGCAGGAGGCGACGGTGCGGGTGCTGGCGCACGCCGCGCAGGCGTCCACGCAGCCCGGCGGGGTGGACCTGCACGCGCTCGAGGTCCACGCGCGCGAGGAGTTCTCCCGGGTCGACGACCGCGTGGCCGGCGACCTCGCGGGGGCGGGGCGCTTCCTGGCCGCCCACCCCGAGCTCGTGCAGGAGGTCGTGGCCACCGCCCCGCACGTGCTGGACGCCGCCGCCGCGCGCCACCCGGAGCTGGCGGCGGGGCTGGCGGTGCTGGCCCCCGGGGCGCTGCGCGCCTCCTCCCCGGGCGGCTCCGGGGTCGCCGGCGTCGCGGCGTCGCTCACCGCGCTGGGGGCGGTGGGCCCGCTGCTGCGGGAGACCGCCGTCGAGGTGCGCCCGGTGCGGCGGCCGCGGGCGCTGCCCTCCCGCCCGCCGGCCGGGATCGCCGAGGTCCTCGACGGGGTGGCGCACCAGTCCACCGGCTACGAGGCCCGCCACGGTTCGGTGGGGGACCGGCTGGCCCCCGCCGGCACCCCCGAGCCGGGCGGGGTGCGCCTGGAGCGGGTGACGCAGGCCGACGGCGCGGTGGCCTGGGTCGTGGAGGTCCCCGGCACGCAGTCCTGGACGCCGCTGCCCGCACCGGGCGGCACGCCCATGGACCTGACGACCAACCTGCGCGCGGTCGCCGGGCAGCCCACGGCCACGGCCGCCGCCGTCGTGGCGGCGATGCGGCAGGCCGGCGTGGGGGCGGGCGAACCGGTCCTGCTGGCCGGGCACAGCCAGGGCGGGCTGACCGTCGCGGCGCTGGCGGCCGACCCGGCGGTCACGGCGGAGTTCGCCGTCACCCACGTCGTCACGGCCGGCGCGCCGGTGGACGGCACCCCGGTGGCGCCGGGGGTGCGGGTGCTGAGCCTGGAGCACACCGGTGACGTGGTGCCCGCCCTCGACGGGCAGCAGGCGCAGGGCTCGGCCTCGCGCACCCTCGTGCTGCGCGACGCCGGCGGCGACCCGGGCGACCCGCTGGCCGACCACGGCTGGAGCGCCTACCTGCGCACGGCGCAGCTCGCCGACGCCGACGACGACCCGGCGCTGGTGGCCTTCCGCGACTCCGGGCGCGCCTTCTTCGACGCGCCCGGGGCCGTGGTGGAGGTGTTCGACTACCGGGCGGTGCGGGTCTCGTGACCGGCCGCGGCGGTGGCGCGCAGGGTCGCCCCCCAGCGCTGCGCGTAGGCGGCCAGGGCCGGGGTCTGCGCGCCCTGCGCCTGCACCTGCGCGTCGAGCAGGTACAGCCCCGGCGCCGGGCAGGCGGCGCCCAGCTCGGCCAGCACCGGCTTCAGCAGCAGCTCCGGCGCCAGCGCGTGGGCCGGCCCGGCGCCCAGCATCAGCGGGACCGCCACGACCCCGCGCATCCCCTCCCCGCCGGCGAACTGGTCCAGGAACAGCTTCAGCAGCCCGGTGTAGGTCGCCTTGTACGTGGGGCTGGCCACGACGAGCAGGTCGGCGGAGGCCACCTGCTCCACGGCCCGCTGCACGTCCGGGTCGCCCCAGCCGAGCAGGCCGGGGCCGAGGGTCACCACGTCGAGGACGAGGTCCGGGTCCCGGTCCGGGTCGCCGGACAGCAGGCGCGCCGCGGTGGTGGCGGCCGTCAGGGTGCGCGAGGCCGGCTTGGGGTTGCCGACCACGACCGCGGTGCGCATCAGCCCTGCGCCTGCGCGGCGGGCCGCGGGGTGAGGGTGCGGAAGCCGGAGGAGTGCCAGACCAGCGGCTCGGTGTCGGGGGCGCCGCCCATGGCGTGCACCTGCAGCAGCACGACGTCGTGGTCGCCGGCGGGGACCTGGGAGTGGATGGAGCACTCCAGCCAGACGGGGGCGCCGTGCACGAAGTGCGCGCCGGAGGCCGTGGTCGTGGTCTCGATGCCCGCGAAGCGGTCGGCGGCCTTGGAGGCCAGCTGGCGGGCGGCCGCGTCGTGCGCCTCCCCGAGCACCGAGACCCCGAGCAGGGCGCCCTCGCGCTCCAGGGCGGCCCGCAGCCGCGGCCAGCTGGTGGAGGTGTGCTGCACGGCGAACAGCACCAGCGGCGGGTCCAGCGAGATGCCGACCTGGAAGGAGGAGGCGACGAGCACGACGGCCTCCCGGCGCACCCGCCCGTCGGGGTCCTGCTCGCCGTCGACGACGGCCGAGATCGCCGCCACGCCGGAGGGGAAGAGCGAGAAGGTGCTCCGCAGCGCCATCGGGTCCTCCGCGAAGGGGACGAGGTGGAGCGGGGCCGTTGCGGCGGGGACGTCGGACACGGGCGGTACCTCCGGGCGGGGCGGACGGGACGGACCAGAGTCAACAGCATCGCCCGGGGCGGCGTCCGTACCCTGGCGGGCATGACGACGGCCTCCGAGCTCCCCCTCCCGCCGCGGCTGCGCGCCAACCTGGCCCGGGTGCCCGCCTACGTCGCCGGCAAGCCCGCCGTGGCGCGCGAGGGCCTGGAGGTCTTCAAGCTCTCCTCCAACGAGAACCCGCACCCGCCGCTGCCCAGCGTGCTGACGGCGATCGCGCGGGCCGCCGCGAGCGTCAACCGCTACCCCGACCCCGCCGCCACGGCGATGCTGGCGGCGGTCGCGCAGCGCTGGGGCGTGCGGGTCGACCAGCTCGCCGCGGCGACGGGCAGCGTGCGGCTGCTGGCGCAGCTCTCGGAGATCACGTGCGCGCCCGGCGACGAGGTCGTCTACGCGTGGCGCTCCTTCGAGGCCTACCCGATCACGGCCGCGATCAGCGACGCCGTGCCCGTCGAGGTGCCGCTGACCGAGGAGGCGCGCCACGACCTGCCGGCGATGGCCGCCGCCGTCGGCGAGCGCACCCGCCTGGTGGTGCTGTGCTCGCCGAACAACCCCACGGGCCCGGCGATCCGGCGCGCGGAGCTGGAGGACTTCCTGGCGCGGGTGCCCCGCCACGTGCTCGTCGTCCTCGACGAGGCGTACCACGAGTTCGTCGACGACCCCGAGGTGCCCGACGGGATCGACCTCGCGCGCGCCCACCCCAACGTCGTGGTGCTGCGCACCTTCTCCAAGGCCTACGGCCTGGCGGGCCTGCGGGTCGGCGTCGCGGTCGCCCACCCCGACGTCGCCTCGGCGCTGCGCCGGGCGGCGACCCCGTTCGGGGTGAGCGCCATCGCCCAGGCGGCGGTCGTGGCCTCGCTGCAGGGCGCCGCCGAGGCCGAGCTCATGGAGCGCGTCGCGGCGCTCGTGGCCGAGCGCCACCGCGTCCTGGACGGGCTGCGCGAGCAGGGCTGGCGGGTGCCGGACGCCCAGGGCAACTTCGTCTGGCTGCCCACGGGGGAGCGGACCGCCGAGCTCGCCGACGACTTCGCCGCCGAGGGCCTGGTGGTGCGCGCCTTCCACCCGCACGGGCTGCGGGTGACCGTCGCCGAGACGGCCGGCAACAGCCGCTTCCTCGAGGTCGCGGCCTCCCTGGCGCCCGTGCGCGCCTGAGCGGCCGGTGCGGCGGGGCTGGTTGCACCGGCGCGTGCGGAACCCTACGCTCCCGTAGGGTACGGGACCGTAGGTTGGTGCCGTCCCGCCACAGCACCCGTCCCCGGTGGAGGAACGCACGTGACCGACGCAGCGGCCGGCCCGCCCCGCGACCCGCAGGCACCGCAGGAAGCGCAGTACCCGCAGGACCCGGCGGCCGCGCAGCCGATGGTCCAGCTGCTGGACCGCCACGGCGTGCGGCGCACCCACCCCGAGCACGAGGTCGACCTGGAGCCCGAGGAGCTGCTCGCGCTGCTGCGCGACATGGTCCTGCTGCGCCGCCTGGACACCGAGAGCGAGGCGCTGCAGCGCCAGGGGCAGCTGGGGCTGTGGCCCGGCAGCCGCGGCCAGGAGGCGGCGCAGGTCGGCGCCGGGCGCGCCACCCGCCGCCAGGACCAGGTCTTCCCCAGCTACCGCGACCACGGGGCCGTGCTGGCGCGCGGCATCGACCCGCTGCACATCCTCAGCGTCTTCCGCGGCGTCGACCACGGCGGCTGGGACCCGGCCACCACCGGGATGCACCCCTACACGCTGGTCATCGCCGCGCAGATGCTGCCCGCGGTCGGCTACGCCATGGGCGTGCAGCGCGACGGGGCCGTCGGCACCGGCGACGCCGCCCGCGACAGCGCCGTCATCACCTACTTCGGCGACGGCGCCACCAGCCAGGGCGAGGCGGCCGAGGCGCTGAACTGGGCCTCCGTCTACCAGGCGCCGGTCGTCTTCTTCTGCCAGAACAACCAGTGGGCCATCTCCGAACCCGTCTCGCGGCAGTCGCCGGTCCCGCTGCACCAGCGCGCCGCCGGTTCCGGGATGCCGGCCGTCCTCGTCGACGGCAACGACGTCCTGGCCGTCCTGGCCGTCACCCGCGCGGCGATGGACCGGGCCCGCGCCGGCGGCGGCCCGACGTTCATCGAGGCCTTCACCTACCGGATGGGCGCGCACACCACCTCCGACGACCCGACCCGCTACCGGTCCGCGGCCGAGGTGGACGCCTGGCGGGAGAAGGACCCGATCGACCGCTTCCGCACCCACCTGCGCGCCGAGGGCCTGCTCGACGACGAGCACGAGGCGGCGCTGGCGGCGGAGTCCGACGCCTTCGCCGAGCGGTTGCGCGCGGGCGTGCGCGAGATCCCGGACCCGGACCCGGTGTCGATGTTCGAGCACGCCTACGCCGAACCCCACCCGCAGGTCCTCGCCGAGCGCGACGAGTTCCTGGCGGCCTGGGAGCAGCACGACGAGGAAGCACGCGAGCTGGCGGGAGGAGCGTCCTGATGGAGCGCATGGCGATCGGCAAGGCCATCAACGCGGGGCTGCGCGCGGCGATGGAGCGCGACCCCCGCGTCCTGCTCATGGGCGAGGACATCGGCGCGCTCGGCGGCGTCTTCCGCGTCACCGACGGCCTGCAGAAGGACTTCGGCGAGGACCGCGTCCTGGACACGCCGCTGGCCGAGGCGGGCATCGTCGGCACGGCGATCGGCATGGCGCTGCGCGGGTACCGCCCGGTGTGCGAGATCCAGTTCAACGGCTTCGTCTTCCCGGCCTTCAACCAGATCACCACCCAGCTGGCCAAGCTGCGCGCGCGCTCGCGCGGGCGGCTGTCGGTGCCCGTGGTGCTGCGCATCCCCAGCGGCGGCGGCATCGGCTCGGTGGAGCACCACTCCGAGAGCCCGGAGGCGCTGTTCGCGCACACCCCCGGCCTGCGCGTGGTCACCCCCAGCTCCTCGCACGACGCGTACTGGATGGTGCAGCAGTCGATCGCCTCCGCCGACCCGGTGCTCTTCCTGGAACCCGAGCGCCGCTACTGGGAGAAGGGCGACGTCGACGTCGACCTCGCGCCGGGGCAGGTGGCGCCGCTGCACCGCGCCCGCGTCCTGCGCGAGGGCAGCGACGCGACCCTCGTCGCCTACGGGCCCACCGTCCGCCTGGCCCTGGACGCGGCCGCCGCGGCCGCCGAGGACGGCACCCGGCTGGAGGTCGTCGACCTGCGCTCGATCTCCCCGCTGGACGTCGACACCGTCGCGCGGTCGGTGCGCCGCACCGGCCGCCTCGTCGTCGTGCAGGAGGCGCCGGTGTTCTTCGGCGCCGGGGCGGAGATCGCCGCCCGCATCCAGGAGAGCTGCTTCTACTCCCTCGAGGCGCCCGTGAAGCGGGTCGGCGGGTACCACCTGCCCTACCCGGCCGCGCGCGTCGAGGAGCACTACCTGCCCACGGTCGACCGGGTCCTGGACGCGGTCGAGCAGGCTCTGGCCGCCTGAGAGAGGAACTCGTTGAACCAGCGGTTCGCCCTGCCCGACGTCGGCGAGGGACTCACCGAAGCCGAGATCGTCTCGTGGAAGGTCACGACCGGCGACACCGTCGCCGTCAACGACGTCCTCGTCGAGATCGAGACCGCGAAGTCGCTCGTCGAGCTGCCCAGCCCGTACGCCGGGACGGTCGTGCGGCTGCTCGCCGCCGAGGGCGAGACGGTCGACGTGGGAGCCGACATCGTCGTCATCGGCGACGGTGCGGAACCCGCCGAACCCGCCGAACCCGCCGAACCCGCCGAACCCGCGGGACCCGCCGAACCCGCGCAACCCGCGGAACCCGTGGCCCCCGCTCCCGCGGAGGCCACCCCGTCGGCAGCCGCCCCCGCCGCCGGCGCGGACTCCTCGGGCGCCACCCTCGTCGGGTACGGCACCCGCGAGGCGGCGCCCTCGCGCCGCCGCCGCGGCGCCCCGGCCGCGCAGCAGACCGCCGCGCAGCAGCCGGCCGCGGGCGGGCACGTCCTGGCCAAGCCCCCGGTCCGCAAGCTCGCCCGCGACCTCGGCGTCGACCTGGCCACCGCGCGGGCCACCGGCCCGGGCGGCACCGTCACCCGCGCCGACGTCCTGGCCCTCGTGCCGTCCGCACCGGCCGAGCCGGCCCGCCGCGTCGAGAAGCACGACCGCGAGCGGCACGTGCCGATCCGCGGGGTCCGCAAGGCCACCGCCGCGGCGATGGTGGAGAGCGCCTTCTCCGCTCCGCACGTCACGGTGTTCACGACGGTCGACGCGACCCGCACCATGAAGCTCGTGCAGCGGCTGAAGGCCGACCCGGAGTACGCCGACGTCCGGGTGTCGCCGCTGCTGCTCGTCGCCAAGGCGCTGCTGGTCGCGGTGCGCCGCAACCCGGACATCAACGCGACCTGGGACGAGGCGAACCAGGTCATCGTCGTGAAGAACTACGTGAACCTCGGCATCGCGGTCGCGACGCCGCGCGGGCTGCTCGTCCCGAACGTCAAGGACGCCGACGAGCTGTCGCTGAAGGACCTCGCCGTCCGCCTGGGCGAGCTGACCGCCACCGCGCGCGCCGGCAAGGCGCAGCCGCGCGACCTGGCCGAGGGCACCATCACCATCACCAACGTCGGCACGTTCGGCATCGACGCCGGGACGCCGATCCTCAACCCCGGCGAGGCCGCGATCCTGGCCGTCGGCAAGATCTCCCAGCGCCCGTGGGTGCACAAGGGGAAGGTGCGCCCGCGCTACCTGGCGACGCTGAGCCTGTCGTTCGACCACCGGATGCTGGACGGGGAGAGCGGTTCGCGCGCCCTGGCCGACATCGCCGCGGTCCTGGAGGACCCGGCGCGCGCCCTCACCTGGTCGTGAGTTTCCCCCCGCAGCCCCCGGGGTAGGGGGCTCCCCGGTGCTGTCGTCGACGGGTCGGGAGGTCTGCGGTGCCGGGGTGGCTGGAAGCCGGTGCGTGGGGGTTGCTGGGCGGGGCGGCGCTCGTCGTGGGAGCGGCGATCGCCTGGTTCGTGCGCGTGCCCTCGAAGGTGGTCGCCGCGGTGATGGCGTTCGGCGCCGGCGTCCTCATCTCAGCGCTGGCGTTCGACCTCGCCGAGGAGGCCGCCGACACCGGTGGCCTGCTCGCGACGACGACGGCGTTCCTGGCCGGCGCCCTGCTGTACCTGGCGGCGAACGTGGTCCTCGCCAGGCGCGGCGCCCGGCACCGCAAGCGGTCCGGGGACCAGCAGCCCTCGGAGTCCGAGCAGGGCGGCAGCGGCGCCGCGATCGCGGTCGGCGCCCTGCTCGACGGCATCCCGGAGTCGGTGGTGCTGGGGATCGGCCTGCTCGGCGGGAGCGGGGTGAGCGTGGCGGTCGTCGCGGCCGTCGTCATCTCCAACGTGCCCGAGGGGCTCTCGAGCGTCGCCGGGATGAAGCAGGCGGGGCGCAGCGCCCGCTACGTGTTCGGCGTCTGGTCGGCCATCGCGCTGGTGAGCGCGGCGGCCGCGGCGCTGGGCCACCTCGCGCTCGGGGACGCCTCGCCGCAGGTGGTCGCGGCCATCACGGCGCTGGCGGCGGGTGCGATCCTCACGATGGTCGCGGACACGATGATCCCGGAGGCGTTCGAGCGCACCCAGGTCTACACCGGTCTCATCACCACGCTGGGCTTCCTCGTCGCGTTCACCGTCGGCCGGCTCGGCGGCTGAGCCACCGGTCCGCGGGTCCCCGCCGCGCAGTCCCCCGGCAGGGGGACTGCACAGCGGCCGCACAGCGGAGTACGGTCCGGCGCGCAGGGGACAGCGGAGTCCCCGGACCCGAGGAGAAGGCCATGGCGCACCGGCTCCAGTCAGCAGCACTCGTCCTCGTCGCCGCAGCGGCGACGGCGGTCACCACGGCGGCCCCGGCGCACGCCGCGGGGGCCCACCACGACCACGACCCGATCACCGTCGTCGCCGACGGGCTCGACGACCCGTTCGGCCTGTCGGCCGAGAACGGTAGGTTCTACGTCGCCGAGAGCGGCAGCGGCGAGATCAGCGGCATCATCCCCGGCGGCGACGGGCCCAGCGTCCGCGTCGGCGGCATCACCGGCATCACCGGTGTCGACCGCCGCGACGGCACCCTGTTCCACCTCACCGGCGAGGCCGAGCCCGGCACCGGCGGCGGGTCGACGCTGTGGACCTCCCGGCGCGGCGAACCGCGCAAGGCCCTCGCCGACCTGCTGGCCTACGAGCTGGCGAACAACCCCGACGGGCAGCGGCAGTTCGGCGACGACGGTGCGCCCCTGGACGCGCTGAGCAACCCGTTCTCGGTGCTCGCCGACCGCGGGCAGGGGGCGGACGTCTACGTCGCCGACGCCGGGGCGAACGCCGTCCTCGCGGTCGACGCGAAGGGCACCGTCAGCACGTTCTTCGTGCCGCCGCTCGTCACGACCGGCGCCTGCGAGGGGGCGGAGAACAACGACCCCGAGCACGTCGGCTGCGACTCGGTCCCGACGGGGCTGGCGTGGGGCCCGGACGGCAACCTCTACGTCTCCACCCTCGGCGCGGAGGCCCCCGGTGCGGCCCGCGTGTACGTCCTCGACCCGCACGACGGCTCGGTCGTGGAGCGGATCGACGGCTTCACCGGAGCGGTCGGCGTGGCCGTCGGCGACGACGGGTCGGTGTACGTGTCGGAGCTGTTCGAGGGTGCTCCCCAGACCCCGGAGCTGCCGCCGGACTTCGACATCAGCACGCTGGGACAGGTCGTCCGCGTCGCGCCCGACGGCACCCGCAGCGCCGCGCAGGTGACGCTGCCGCTGGGCCTGCGCTTCGCCGACGGGGCCCTGCACTCCACGGCGTGGAGCGTCGTCGGGAGCGCGCTGGGCCAGACGGGCGCCGGGCAGGTCGTGCGCGTCGACGACTCCGCCTTCAGCCCGCTCGACTGAGCCGTACCCCGGCGCCGGGTCCCGTCCGCAGGACCCGGCGCCGGGGCGGCCCGAGCGCTCGGGCAGCATGCGCGGATGAGCGCAGGAGTGGATAAGGACGAGGTCGGCCGGGACGTCCGGCAGTTCCACATCGGGGTGGCGCCCGGTGAGGTCGGGACGGTGGCGCTGCTGCCGGGGGACCCGTTCCGGGTCCCGCTGGTCGCGGAGTTCCTCACCGACGTGCGCGACGTCGCCCACAACCGCGAGCACCGCACGATGACGGGCACCTACCGGGGCAAGCTCATCACCGCCACCTCCACGGGCATGGGCTGCCCCTCCACGGCCATCGCCGTCGAGGAGCTGGCCCGGGTCGGCGTCACCTCCGTCATCCGGGTGGGCAGCTCCGCGGCGCTGCAGCCGGGGGTGCGCGCCGGCGACCTGCTCGTCAGCGAGGGTTCGCTGCGCGCCGACGGCACCACCGCGGCCTACGTGCACCACGGCTACCCGGCGGTGCCGGACCTGGAGCTGGCGCTGGAGCTGCGCCGCGCCGCCGAGCGCGTCGCGGCCGGCAGCGACGTCGCGGTCCGCTCGGGGCTGAACGTGTCCTCCGACGCCTTCTACGCCGAGACGCCCGAGGTCGTCGCCGGGTACTCCCGGTTGGGGATGCTCAACATCGAGATGGAGAGCTCGGCGATGTACGTCGTCGCGCGGCTGCGCGGGCTGCGGGCCGGGATGATCTGCGCGTGCAGCTCGAACCTCGTCGACGGCTCGAGCGTGTACGAGGCGGGCGAGCGCCTGCACGCCGGCTGGACGGCCGGCATCGAGGCGGCGCTGGAGGCGGCCGTGGCGCTGGACCTCTGAGGGCCGCGCCCGCGCGGGTCCCCGGTCACCGCCGGGCGGGGGCGGTGACCGGGTGGACCCTCAGAGCGGCTGGATGCCGAAGGCGTCGGCGAGCTCCTGGATGCGCCGGGCGCGGCCCAGGCGGGGCAGGTCGGAGCCGTCGCGCACGACGCCGCCGCTCTTCTCGAAGTCGGCGATGAAGTCGCGGGCCCAGGTGGCGTCGGAGACGTTCGGGCTCATGACCTCGTTGATGACGTTGGCCTGCTCGCGGTCCAGGCACAGCTTGCCCATCATGCCCATCGCCACGCCGACGTTGGAGGCCTCGCGCAGCTCGGGGTGGCCGCCGCCGGTGGTGGGGCCGTCGACGGGGCCGGGCAGGTGCCCGATGGCGCTGGCCGTCACGAGGCGGCTGCGCGGGTAGGCCATCGCGAGGTCGTCCGCGCCGGCGCCGGTGTCGCGGCGGTAGTCCCCGGAGCCGAAGGCCAGCCGGAAGGTGCCGCGGGCGGTCGCGATCTCGCGGGCGTCCTCGATGCCGAGCGCGGACTCGCACAGGGCGACGACGAGGGCCCGGCCGCCGAGCGCGTGCCAGGTGGCGTCGACCTGCTCACCGGCCTCGGTCTTGGCGAGCATGACGCCGAGCAGGTTGGGCACGCCCTTGAGCGCGTCGACGTCGTCCCGCCAGTGCGGGGTGGTGACGTCGTTGATGCGCACGAACGCCTGCCCGCCGTTGCTGAGCCAGCGGATGACGTCCTCGCGGGCGGAGCTCTTGCGGCTGGGGTCGACCGCGTCCTCGAGGTCGAGGACGACCTGGTCGGCGCGGGAGGCGAGCGAGACGTCGAACAGCTCCGTCCGGGTCGCGTTGACCAGCAACCACGTGCGCGCGTAGCGGGGCTCGACGATGTGCACCTTGCGTTCAGCCGTCATCCCCCGACCGTAGCGCCGCGCCCGGGGGTGCCGGGGCGCCGCGGGCGGCGGCAGTGGCGAGTCTCACGTCGCCCCGGGGCCCGGTGCCTCAGCGCCGGGCGAGCACCCGCCGCCGGGCCGCCACGAGGTCGGCGACCGCGCGCTCCTCGGAGGTCGTGCGCAGCTGCCCGTCCTCGACGACCACGCGCCCCTCGACGGTCGTCAGCGCCAGCGGCGGCGTCGGGCCGATGACGAGGGCGACGACGGGGTCGTCGAGGTCGGCGTGCCCCAGGCCCCGGAGGTCCCAGAGCGCCAGGTCGGCGCGCTTGCCGACCTCGATCGAGCCGATCTCCGCCGAGCGCCCCACGCACGCCGCGCCCCCGGCGGTGGCCGCGCGCAGCGCGTCGCGGGCGCTCATCGCCTCCGGGCCGCCGCGCAGCCGGGCGGTGTAGACCATCTGCCGCAGCTCGTCGGCCAGCGAGCCCTGCTCGCTGGAGGCGGCGCCGTCCACGCCGAGGCCGAGGGGGACGCCGGCGTCCAGCAGGTCGCGGGCGCGCGCGGCGCCCGCGCCCAGGCGGGCGTTGGAGCTGGGGCAGTGCGCGACGGAGCTGCCCGTGCGGGCCAGCGTCGCGATGTCGGCGTCGGACAGGTGCACGCAGTGCGCGAGCCACACGTCGGGACCGAGCCAGCCGAGGTCCTCCAGGACCTCCACGGGGCGGGCGCCGAAGGTGCGGGCGCAGAACTCCTCCTCGTCGGCGGTCTCCGCGAGGTGGGTGTGCCGGCGGATGCCGAGCTCGGCGGCCTGGGCGGCGGTCTCGCGCAGCAGCCGCGGGCTCACCGAGAACGGCGAGCAGGGCGCGGCGCCGATGCGCACCGTCGAGGACGGCGAGGGGTCGTGGTGGCGCGCGACGGCGTCGGCGGTCGCGGCCAGCACCGCCTCCACGTCCTCGACGACGGAGTCCGGCGGCAGCCCGCCCGCGGAGGAGCCGAGGTCCATCGAGCCGCGGGTGGGGGAGAAGCGCAGGCCGACGCTCGCGGCCGCCTCGATCGTGGCGGCGAGCTGGTCGCCGCCCTCGCGCGGGTGCAGGTAGTGGTGGTCGGTCGTCGTCGTGCAGCCGGTGAGCGCGAGGCGGGCCAGGCCCGCGCGCGCGGCGGCCTCGACGTCGGCGGCCCGCAGCAGCGCCCACACCGGGTACAGCGTCGTCAGCCAGGCGAACAGGCCCTCGTCGACGGCGAAGCCGCGCGTGGCCCACTGGTAGAGGTGGTGGTGGGTGTTGACGAACCCGGGGGTCACCAGGTGCCCGCGGGCGTCCACGACCCGGTCGGCGACGGTGCCCGGGGGCGCCTCGCCCGCACCGACGGCGGCGATGGCCCCGTCGCGCACGAGGACGTGCCCCACGGCGTGTTCGGTCCCCGCGGCGTCGACGGTCGCGACGGCGGCCCCGGTGATCAGCAGGCTCGGCACGGGCCGATCCTGCCCCACCGGGGCCGGCCGCGGGCCGGCGCCCGGGTCAGTGGCGGGTCAGCGGCGCGGTGCGCGGTTCTCCGAGCCGATCATCCAGGCCTGCTTCTCCAGCTCGTGGATGATGCCGTGCAGCAGGTCGGCGGTCGTGGGGTCCTCGGCGTCGACCGGGTCGTGCACGCGGCGCAGCGTCTCGACGGTGCGGCGGGTGAGCGCGACGACGGCCTCGACGGCGGCCGTCGTCTCGATCTCGTCGGCGCCGAGGTCGCCGATCGTGCTCTGGGCGGCGACGGTCTGCGGGCGGGCGTCCGGGACGCCGCCGACGGCGCGCATGCGCTCGGCGATCGTGTCGCTCGCCTCGCGGGCGGCCTCGACGAGCGCGTCGAGCTGCAGGTGCAGGTCGCGCCAGTTGCGCCCGACGATGTTCCAGTGCGCCTGCTTGCCGTGCAGGTGCAGCGCGGTGAGGTCGACGAGGACCTGCTGGAGGGAGCCGTTCAGCCGTCCGCTGCCCTGGAAGCCGGGCACGTGCGTCTGGTCGAGGCCGGTGCTGGTGACGTCCTGCGTGGTGGTCATCGCGAACCCTTCCGGATCGGTGGTGTGATCTTCAGCGTGCGGGGGAGCCGGCGCATTCCGCGCAGCGCCCCCACCAGGTGATCTCCGCGCGCTCGACCACGGGGAAGCCCGGGTCGCCGGCGGGGAGCAGGCACGGCGGTGCGCCGTGCGCGCACTCGACGTCGACGACGGTCCCGCAGCCGCGGCAGACGAGGTGGTGGTGCTCGTCGCCCACCCGCGCCTCGTAGCGCACCGCCGACCCGGCGGGCTGGGTGCTGCGCAGCAGCCCGGCGCCCGTGAGGTCGTCGAGGACGTTGGCCAGGCTCTGCCGGGACGTCGCGCGCCCCGCGCGGGCGAGCTGCCCGGCGATGTCGCCGGAGCTCGCGTGGGGCGTGCCGAGCACGACCTCCAGGACCGCGCGGCGCGGGGCCGTGGAGCGCAGGCCGGCGCCGCGCAGCAGCTCCTCGGCGAGGGTCGCGCGCTCCGTGGGCACGCCGCCCACCGTACGCCGTGTTTTGACTCCGTCAAGAGAAGGTGAGGCTGCCCGACGGGAGGGCAGGCTCACCGCACACCCGCGCCGGACCCCGCCGCGGAACCCGCGCAGAGCCTCGCGCCGACCCCTGTCGCGCCGCCCCCCCGCGGGAGGACGATGGGGGCGGTGGCCGGACGGCACGGCGCCGTCCCCGTCGGGAGGAGGCCGCGATGAGGCGGTCAGCGGCACTGGCGTCCCTGCTCCTGGGTGCGGCCCTGGTGGGCCTGGCGCCCCCGGCCTCGGCGCGGGCGGCCTGCCCGACGGGCTGGGGTTCGCTGCCGCGCAGCGCGCCGTCGGAGCGCGCCGGGGAGGTCGTGGACGTGCGCGTCGGCACGCACGCCTGCCACGACCGGTTCGTGGTGGACCTGGCCGGTCCCGGTGACGGCTACTTCGTCCGCTACGTCGACCAGGTGCGCCGCGACGGGTCCGGGGACGTGGTCCCGGTCCGCGGCGGGGCGCGGCTGGAGGTGGTGGTCGTCGAGCCCGTCGCCGCCACCGACGCCTTCTTCCTGCCCGACGGGGAGCTGGCCGACGTGCGCGGGTACCCGACGCTGCGGCACGTGGCGTGGGCCGGTTCCTTCGAGGGGCACACGACGTTCGGGCTGGGCGTGCGGGCCCGGCTGCCGTTCCGGGTCCTCGCGCTGGACGGGCCCGGCGGCGGTGCGCGGATCGTCGTGGACGTCGCCCACCGCTGGTGACGACGGCGCACCGGGGCCCGGACGCACCGAGGGCCCCGGAGCGGGTGCTCCGGGGCCCTCGGTGCGTCGGCGTCAGTTCTGCGCGCCGACCTCCTGCGCCGCGGCGTGCGTGCCGTCGGCGCGAGTCCCGTCGGCGTGCGTCCCGTCGGCGTGCGCGCCGGCGTGCCGGCCGCGGGGGGCCGCGGCGTCCTCGCCCAGCGCCGCCTCGATCGAGGGGTCGTCCAGGCCGAGCCCGCGCAGGTCCTCCACCGCGGCGTCGAAGGCGGCCTCGCGGCGCTCGGCCTCCTCGGCGAGCTCCTCCATGGCGCGCTGCGCGGCCTTGGCCTGCTGCACGCCGCTGCGGATGCGCTCGGCGAGCTCACCCGGTGCCATGTCCGTCCCGGCCGCCCGCGCGCCCGCGACCGCGGACCCGTTCCGGGCGCTCGCGCCGTCGGCGGTGCTCGCGCCGTCGGTGGTGCTCGTGCCGTCGGCGGTGCTCGTGCCCGCGTGCGCGCTCGTCGCGTCCTGCGTCTGCTCCACGGAGCCGCCGGCGGCGGCGACGGGGGCCTGCGCGGCCTGCTCGGCGCCGCCCTGGCCGCCGGCCGGCGGGGCGCCGTGGCCGCCGCCCGCGCTGCGCAGCGGCAGCGAGGGCAGGAACAGCATGGTGACGAAGCCGGCGACCATGACGATCGCGGCGACCAGGTAGATGGTGCTCGTGGAGTCGGTGAAGCCGACCTTGAACGGGTGGGAGACCGCGTCGGGCAGGGTGCTCAGGATCGAGGTGTCGTCCTGCGCGCGGGCGAGGACGTCGTTCAGCCCCTGCGGGTCCAGCTGCGCCTGCTGCAGCCCGGCCTGGAACTCCGGCGTGCGGCCGGCGGCGGAGTAGGCCGCGCCGATCTTGTCGCCGAGGGTGGAGAAGAGGATCGACAGGAAGACGGCGGTGCCCAGCGTGCCGCCCATCTGGCGGAAGAACGTCACCGAGCTGGTCGCGACGCCGATCTCGCTGCGCGAGGCCGCGTTCTGCACGGCGAGGATGACCGGCTGCATGTTGCCGCCCAGGCCCCAGCCCATGAGCAGCATGGCGATCATCGTCTGCCAGGTCGGGGTGTCGGCGTTGACCCGGGAGAAGAGGAACAGCGCGACGACCATCAGGCCGGTGCCGACGACGGGCAGCACCTTGTACCTGCCGGTGCGGGCGATGAACTGCCCGGAGAACGCCGAGCCGCTCATGATGCCCAGGACGACCGGCAGCATGGCCAGGCCGCCCATCGTGGGCGTGAGGCCCTTGACGACCTGCAGGTACTGCGGCAGGACGGCGAAGACGCCGAACATGCCCATGCCGAGGATGAAGGAGCCGAGGCTGCCGACGACGAACGTGCGCCCGCTGAACATGCGCAGCGGCAGCAGCGCCTCCTCGCCGTAGGCGCGCTCGGCGAGCACGAACGCCACGAAGCCGACGGCGCCGACGGCGTAGCAGATCAGCGCGCCGGCCGAGCCCCAGCCCCACTCGCGGCCCTGCTCGGCGACCAGCAGCAGCGGCACGAGGCAGGAGACGAGCGCGATCGCGCCCGGCCAGTCGATGCGGTGGTGGCTGGTGCGCTTGGGCAGGTGCAGGTTGCGCATGACGACGATCAGCGCGAGGGCGCCCAGCGGCACGTTGATCCAGAAGATCCAGCGCCAGCCGGCCAGGCCCAGCAGGGAGTCCAGGCCGGAGAAGAAACCGCCGGCGACGGGGCCCAGCACGCTGGAGGTGCCGAAGACCATCATGAAGTAGGCCTGGTACTTGGCCCGCTCCCGCGCCGGCACCACGTCGGCGATGATCGTCAGCGCCAGCGACATCAGGCCGCCGGCCCCCAGGCCCTGCAGGGCGCGCCAGGCGGCGAGCTCGTACATCGACGTCGAGATGCCGCACAGCGCCGAGCCGACGACGAAGATCGTGATGGCGGCGATGAAGAACGGCCGCCGGCCGTACATGTCGGACAGCTTCCCGTACAGCGGCGTCGAGATCGTCGACGTGATGAGGAAGGCCGTCGTCGCCCACGCCTGCAGGGAGAACCCGTCGAGGTCGTCGGCGATGGTGCGGATGGCGGTGGAGACGATCGTCTGGTCCAGCGCGCCGAGGAACATCCCCAGCAGCAGGCCGGACAGGATCGCCATGATCTGCCGGTGGGTGAACACCGGCGCGTCGGCTGCTGCCGGTTGCGGACCGGCGGTCGTGCTGCTCATGCGATCTCCTGGGCGTGGGGCGGGGCGGGTCGGAGGGAGTCGAGGCGGGCCTGCTCCAGGCCGTCGGCGAACCGGGCGAGCAGGGCGGTGAAGCAGACCAGCTCCTCGCGGGTGAACCCCTCGACGGCGCGGGCCAGCCGCTCGTGGCGGCGCTCCTTCATGGCGGCGACGACCTCGTGGCCCTCGTCGGTGACGGCCAGCAGGCTGGCGCGGCCGTCGTCGGGGTCGGGCAGCCGCTCGAGCAGGCCGCGCTTGACGAGCTCACCCGTCTGGCGGCTCGTCGTGGACGGGTCGGTGCCCAGGCGCTCGGCGAGGGCGCTGACGCGCAGCGGGCCGGCGTCGGCCAGGTGGAAGAGGACGAGGTGCATCGCGCGCTCCACCTCGCTCTGGCCGCGGGCCAGCTGGGCCTTGAGGGCGTGCAGCGCGCGCACCTGCCGGCCCACCTCGTCGGCCAGGGCGGCGACCTCGGCGGGGTGGCGCAGCGCGGAGCCCTCGGCGGGGGCGGCCGTCACCGGACGGGCCCCGGAGCGGGGCTGGGCATCGATCTGCTCCTGGACGTGGAGGGGTGCGGGGTACGGGGTGCTTCACGTGTCGCGCGTGTCGCGCGGGGATCGTCGCTCGCGTGGTGTAACGAGACACCCCGCCGGGACGAAGTACCACCCGGGGCATCGGCCGGGACGGCGAGATCCTTGACTGCTACATGCAACGAACGTGGACAAGCTACCAGCCGTGGGTGCGGGACGGGGGACTGCGACGTGTCGATCGACCACCGGGGTCCGGGGTCCTGTCGCGGCGGGGCGCCCGGCGGGCGTCCCGAGGCGGGTGGCACCCTGCTGACTGCTCCGTTCGAGCAGCGCTGCGCTACGGTGCCTAGTAACCCTACGTATCGGGAGAGTCACGTAGTGTCAGTCACGAACTGGTCGAGCGAGACGACGCTGGCGCCGGACCCCACCTCCTCGCGGGCGGCGCGCCGCATCGTGGCCGACTGGTGCATCCGGGAGGGCGTGATCGGCGACGTCGTCGACACCCTCCTGCTGCTGACCGCCGAGCTGGTCACCAACGCCGTCCTGCACGGGCGCAGCGAGGTCGTCCTGCGCATCGGCCGCGCCGGGCACCGCGTGCGCGTCGGCGTCGGCGACGAGAACACCCGGCTGCCGCAGCGGCGCGAGCTGGACCCCGGCGCCCTCAACGGCCGCGGCATCGCCCTCGTGGAGGCCCTCGCCGACGCCCACGGCGTCGACGTCGACGCCCTCGGCAAGACCGTCTGGTTCGACGTCACCACCGCGCACGCGCCCGTGCGCAGCGCCCGCGTCAGCGCCTGAGCGCACCCCCCGCCCCGCGGCGCACCCGCCGCCGGGCGCTGTCCGGGCGGCGACCTACCCTGGTGCAGTGGCCGCACCCATCCGACCGGCCCGCAGCGCACCCCCGGTCCCCGGCGTCCTGCTGACCACGGTCGCCGTCCTCCTGGCCGCGCTCGCGGTCCTGCTCACCGCCCTCGCCCTCGCCGGCGGGCTGACCCCCTCCGTGCTCGGCGACCCGGGGCCCCTCGTGCGCTACGGCCTGCCCGTGGCCCGCACCGTGCACGACCTGTCCGCGGCGCTGGCCGTCGGCGCCTTCGCCGTGGCCACCGTGCTGCTGCCGCACCCGTCGGCGGCCTGGACGCGCGCCGTGCGCACCGCCGGCACCGCCGCCGGGGCGTGGGCCCTCTCCGCGCTGCTCGTCCTCGTGCTCACCGCGATGGACGTCATCGGCGCCGCCCCCGGCGCCGAAGGCTTCGGCGCCCAGTTCGCCCAGTTCGCCCAGCAGATCGACCTGGGCCGCGCGCTGCTGGTCACCACCGTGCTGGCCGCCGTCGTCGCCACCGTGGGCGCCGCGGCCACCACCCCCACCGGCGCCGCCTGGGGCACCGCCCTGGCGCTGGTCGCGCTGCTGCCGCTGTCGCTGTCCGGGCACGCCTCCGGCTCGGCCTCGCACGAGACCGCGGTGAGCTCGCTCGCCTTCCACCTCGTCGGCGTGACCGTCTGGGTCGGCGGCCTGGCCGCGGTGCTCCTGGTGGCCCCCTGGCGCGGGCGCGCGCCCGTCGCGGCCGCCGGGGGCGAGCGCCCGCTGGACCTGCCGGTGCTGGCCCGGCGCTACTCCACGATCGCCCTGTGGTGCTTCGCGGCCGTCGCGCTGTCGGGCGTCGTCAACGCCTCCGTGCGCCTGGGCGGCTGGTCCGGGCTGGCCTCCGGCTACGGCGCCCTCGTCGTCGCCAAGGTGCTCGCCCTGCTCGCCCTGGGGGCGCTGGGCGCCTGGCACCGGCGGCGGACCATCCCGCTGCTGGCCGCCCGGCCGCGCGCCTTCGCGCGCATCGCCGTCGGCGAGCTCGTGCTCATGGGCGCCGCCACCGGCCTCGGCGTCGCGCTCAGCCGCAGCCCCACCCCGGTGCCCGACGACGCCCCGGGCTCCTCGGCGGCCGAGGACCTGCTCGGCGAGCCGGTCCCGCCGGCGCTGACCACCGCCCGCTGGTTCACCGAGACCTCCCCGGACCTGCTGTGGCTGACGATCGGGGTGCTGGCCCTGGTCGGCTACCTGCTCGGGGTGCGCAGGCTGCGCGCCCGCGGCGACGGCTGGCCGGCGGGCCGCACGATCTGGTGGGTCCTGGGCTGCCTCGCCCTGCTGTTCGTCACCAGCGGCGGCCCCGCCGCCTACGGCCGCACCACCTTCAGCGCCCACATGCTCCAGCACATGCTGCTGACGATGGTGGTCCCGCCGATGCTCGTGCTCGGCGCGCCCGTCACCCTGGCGATGCGCGTGCTGCCCGCCCGCCGCGACGGCTCGCGCGGCGCCCGCGAGTGGCTGCTGACGATCGTGCACTCGCGCTTCCTCGCCCTCGTGGGGCACCCGCTGGTGGCGGCCGCGCTCTTCGCCGGCTCGCTCATCGTCTTCTACTACTCGCCGCTGTTCGAGCTCGCGCTGCGCACCCACGTCGGGCACGAGCTGATGATGGTCCACTTCCTCGGCACGGGGTACCTGTTCTCCTCCGTGCTCATCGGCGTCGACCCCGGCGCCTCCCGGCCCGCCTACCCGCTGCGCCTGATCCTGCTGCTGGCGACGATGGCCTTCCACGCCTTCTTCGGCGTCGCCCTCATGCAGGGCACCCAGCTGCTGGCCGCCGACTGGTTCGCCCGGATCACCCCCGGCGCCGACCTGCTGGCCGACCAGCAGCGCGGCGGCGACATCGCCTGGGGCATCGGCGAGGTCCCCACCCTGGTGCTCGTGCTGGGCGTGGCGATCGGCTGGTCGCGCTCGGACACCCGGGAGAACCGCCGCCGCGACCGGGCCGCCGCCCGCGACGGCGACGCCGAGCTGGCCCGCTACAACGCGATGCTGCAGCAGATGGCCGACCGCGGGAGCGGCCGCGACGGCGGCTGAGCGGGCGGGCCCGCTCCGCGCTCAGGCGCGCGGGGCGAGCGTGCCGCGCAGCACGCTGTCGCTGGAGTGGCGCGGGTCGCCGTCGGCCGGTTCCCGGCTGACGTCGACGGTGGACCAGCGCCCGACGTCCAGGTTCGCGGGCAGCGCGAGCGTCAGGTCGGCGGCGCCGTCGAGGGGCTCGACGGTGCCGAGGGCCACGAGACCGCCGTCGGCGTCCAGCAGCCACGCCTCCAGGTAGCCGTCCCCGGCGGGCGCCACGCCCTGCACGTGCAGGTGCACCAGGCGGCGCCCGTCGACGTCCTCGACCTCGGCGCTGCCCGAGCCGGAACCCTGCAGCGGCTGCAGCGTCGCGGCCGCCACCGTCACCGCCGCCGGGGCGGGTGCGGGGTCCTCCCCGCGCCCGAGCAGCCGGCCGCCGGCCCCGCCGAGGGCGAGCCCGACGAGCAGGGCCGCCGCCACCGGCAGCCAGCGCTGCAGCGGGCGGCCCTGCTC
>NZ_JAAALL010000470.1 GCF_009906315.1 Kineococcus vitellinus
GCACGGCGGCACCCCCTGCGGGTGCCGCCGTGCTCGCGTTCCACCCCCCGGCGCCGCCCGGGCCGGGGAGTGAGAGGATCAGCGGCGGAGCAGTCGCCAGCACAGTCGACCTCAGGAGCTTTTCGTGGCAGGTGCCGCCGGTCAGGAATACGACGTCGTCATCCTCGGGGGTGGCAGCGGGGGTTACGCCTGCGCGCTGCGCGCCGCCGAGCTGGGCCTGAAGGTGGCCCTCGTGGAGAAGGACCTGCTGGGCGGGACCTGCCTGCACCGGGGGTGCATCCCGACCAAGGCGCTCATCCACGCAGCGGAGGTCGCGGACGCGGCCCGCGACTCGGAGGCCGTGGGCGTCCGCGCGACCTTCGAGTCCATCGACATGGCCGGGGTCAACAAGTACAAGGACGGCGTCGTCGCCCGCCTGTACAAGGGCCTGCAGGGCCTGGTGAAGTCGCGCAAGGTCGAGCTGGTGGCCGGTGCGGGCCGCCTGGTGGCCAAGGACACCGTCGAGGTGGACGGCCGGCGCTACACCGGCAAGCACGTCGTGCTGGCCTCCGGCTCCTACTCCCGCAGCCTGCCCGGCCTGGAGATCGGCGGCCGGGTCATCACCAGCGAGCAGGCGCTGCAGCTGGACTCCGTGCCCGACCGCGTCGTCGTCCTCGGCGGCGGCGTCATCGGCGTCGAGTTCGCCAGTGTCTGGAAGTCCTTCGGCGCCGACGTGACGATCGTCGAGGCGCTGCCCCACCTGGTGCCGCTGGAGGACGAGGCCTCCAGCAAGGCGCTCGAGCGCGCCTTCCGCAAGCGCGGCATCGCGTTCTCCCTCGGCGTCCGCTTCAAGGGCGTCGAGCAGACCGACTCCGGCGTCGTGGTCTCCCTCGAGGACGGCAAGACGTTCGAGGCCGACCTCCTGCTCGTCGCCGTCGGCCGCGGCCCGAACACCGCGAACCTCGGTTACGAGGAGCAGGGCATCACGATGGACCGCGGCTTCGTCCTCACCGACGAGCGCCTGAGGACGAACGTCGAGGGCGTCCACGCCGTCGGCGACATCGTCCCGGGCCTGCAGCTGGCGCACCGCGGTTTCCAGCAGGGCATCTTCGTCGCCGAGGACATCGCCGGCCTGGAGCCCGCGGTCATCGACGAGACGGGCATCCCGAAGGTCACCTACTCCGACCCCGAGGTCGCCTCCGTCGGCCTCACCGAGGCCAAGGCCCGCGAGAAGTTCGGCGACGTCGAGGTCGTCGAGTACAACCTCGGCGGCAACGGCCGCAGCCAGATCATCGGCACCACCGGCTTCGTGAAGCTGGTGCGGCAGAAGGACGGCCCGGTCGTCGGCGTCCACATGGTCGGCGCCCGCATCGGCGAGCAGGTGGGCGAGGCGCAGCTCATCGTCAACTGGGAGGCCTTCCCCGAGGACGTCGCCGCCCTCGTGCACGCCCACCCCACCCAGAACGAGGCGCTGGGCGAGGCGCACCTGGCGCTGGCCGGCAAGCCGCTGCACTCGCACTCCTGACCGCCACCGCAACGCCGGCGTCCACGGACGCCGCACCACGTCCGTGAGGAGAACCGTAGAGATGTCGAACTCGGTGCAGATGCCCGCGCTCGGGGAGAGCGTCACCGAAGGCACCGTCACCCGCTGGCTGAAGTCGGTCGGCGACACCGTCGAGGTGGACGAGCCCCTGCTGGAGGTGTCCACCGACAAGGTCGACACCGAGATCCCCTCCCCCGTCGCCGGCACCCTGCTGGAGATCCTCGTCGGCGAGGACGAGACGGTGGAGGTGGGCGCGGACCTCGCCCGGGTCGGCGACCCCGCCGAGCAGGGGCAGTCGGCGCCGAGCGCCCCGGCCCAGGAGGCACCGGCCCCGCCGGCGCCCGAGCAGGCCCAGCAGGCTCCGGAGAGCGCGCAGGAACCCTCTCCGGAGGAACCCCCCGCCGCGGCGGCCGCGCCCAGCTCCGGTGGCGGGCAGGCCGTGCAGATGCCCGCGCTCGGCGAGAGCGTCACCGAGGGCACCGTCACCCGCTGGCTGAAGTCGGTCGGCGACACCGTCGAGGTGGACGAGCCCCTGCTGGAGGTGTCCACCGACAAGGTCGACACCGAGATCCCCTCCCCCGTCGCCGGCACCCTGCTGGAGA
>NZ_JAAALL010000471.1 GCF_009906315.1 Kineococcus vitellinus
GCGCACCCGCCTCCAGGGCCGGCCGGCGCTCCCGCCCCGGAGCGGCGGCCGGCCCTGGAGGCGGGTGCGCGGCGTCGCCTCCTGCGGGAGGCGTGCGGCAACCCGCTGGCGCTGCGCGAGCTGTCCACGGCCCTGCGCAGCCGCGGCCCCGACGAGCGCATCCCCTCCAGCGCACCGCTGCCCACCACCCGTCGCCTGGCGGCGGCGTTCCTGTCGGAGGTGGCCGAGCTGCCGGAGGGCAGCCGCAGGCTGCTGCTGCTGGCCGCCGCGGGCGAGGAGGCGCGCGTGCCCGAGCTGCTGGCGGCCGGGCGCCGGCTGGGGCTGGCGCCGCGCGACCTGGACGCGCTGGACCGGGCGGGCCTGGTGACCGTCGTCCGGGACCGCCTGCAGCTGCGCCACCCGCTGCTGCGCTCGGCCGTCCTCGGCGCCGCGTCCACGCTCGAGCGGGCCGAGGCCCACCGCGTCCTGGCCGCCGCGCTGGGCGACAGCGGCCGGGCGGCGTGGCACCGCGCGGCGGCCACCCTCGAGCGCGACGAGCCCGTGGCCGCCGAGCTGGAGAGCGCCGCGCAGCGGGCCGCCGAGCGCGGGGCGCGGGCGGAGGCGGCCACCGCGCTGCACCGCGCCGCCGAGCTGTCCGAGCGCGTCGACGACCGGGTGCGGCGCCTCGTGCAGGCGGCGGAGCTGGCCCGGCAGGCGGGGGACCTGGAGCAGGCCGAGCACGTGCTCGCCGAGGCGGTCGCGCTGCCGATGTCGCCGCGGCGGCGCTTCGAGTGGGCGCAGGCGCAGGACCTGGTGAGCACGTACCGGGGCAGGGAGCACGACAGCACCGCCGAGCACCTGGCCTACGCGCGGGCGCTGGGCGGGCCCGGCGGCCACGAGCACCCCGAGGAGCGCACCGACGTGCTGGTCGCCGCCGCCTTCCACGTCAGCAACCGGGTCGGCGACCACGTCGACGCCGACTCCCCGCAGGAGCCGGCGCTGCGGCGCACCGTCCACGACGCCCTCGCGGCGGTGGACCTGGGGCGCTGGGACGCCGCCCAGCAGCTGGGGCTGGCGGTGCTCGACCCGCTCGCGCACGCGGCGGCGGTGCGCCCCCTGCTGCCCGGGCTGCTGTCCGGTGCGCCCGGGCGCCACCCGCTGTTCCTGCTCACGCTCGCGCAGGCGGCCGAGCTGCTGCAGGACCTCGCCACGGCGCGCCGGGTCCGGACGGCGGCGGCCGACGTGCTGCGGCGGCAGGGTTCCCCCGGCGACGTCGTCCAGGCGCTGAGCGGGCTGGCGCTCCTGGAGGTCGTCTGCGGCCAGCTGCCCGAGGCCGCCACCCACGCCGAGCAGGCGCAGCGCACCGCCCTCGACCTCGGTCTCCCGCTCGTCGCGGCGCTGGCCGGGGCCAGCACCGCGCAGGTGCACCTGGCGGCCGGCCGCACGGCGCAGGCCGCCGCGGCGCTGCGGCACTGCCACCAGCTGCTGAACGCCGCGGGGGTCGCGCGCCCGCCCGCGGGAGTGGCGTGGGCGGCGGGGCTGCTGGCCCTGCACGAGCAGCGCCACCGCGATGCCCTGCACGAGCTGCGGGGCACCTCCCGGCACCCCGTCTTCGAGCAGTGGGCCGTCGCCGACCTCACCGAGGCCGCCGTCCGCTGCGGCGAACCCGCAGCGGCCCTGCCGGTCCTCGCCCGGGTGGAGCGGGCCGCCCGCCTGCTGGGATCGCCGCACCTGCAGGCCCTGGCGCACCGCAGCCGCGCGCTGCTGGACGACGGACCCTCGGCCCACGGGCACTACGAGGCGTCCCTGGCGGCCGGCGTGGACGCCGGTGTCCCGCTGGAGCAGGCCCGCACCCACCTGCTCCACGGCGAGCGGCTGCGCCGGGACCGGCGGGTGCGCGAAGCGCGCGAGCACCTCACCACCGCGCTGCACGCCTTCGAGGCGGCCGGCGCCGGCGCCGGGCCCCTGGCCGAGCGCGCCGGCGCCGAGCTGCGCGCCGCCGGCACCGTGCCCCTCAGAAGGTGTTGCGTTACCTGTTGATCACTGAGGGTCGGTCTTCGCCTCGTCCTTGAGGGTGCCGTCCTCGGTGAGACGGCGAGCCGCTTCGATCTCGATCGGACCGCGCGGCTTCACGTCTTG
>NZ_JAAALL010000472.1 GCF_009906315.1 Kineococcus vitellinus
GGCCGGAGGACCTGGACGCGCTGGCCACCGAGTCCTCCGGCGAGCTCGGCCCGCAGCTGGAGGCGCTCTCGACGCTCGAGCTGGTGCGGCTCGTGGGCGAGGGCGACGCGCGCGTGGCGGCCGCCGTGGCCGCCCAGCACGAGGCCGTCGCCGCCGCCGTCGACGCGATCGCCGAGCGCATGGCCCGCGGCGGTCGGCTGCTGCACGTGGGCGCCGGCACCTCCGGCCGCCTCGGCGTCCTGGACGCCTCCGAGGTGCCGCCGACCTTCGGCACCCCGCCCGGTCTCGTCGTCGGGATCGTCGCCGGCGGGCCCGCCGCGCTCGTGGCGGCCGTCGAGGCCGCCGAGGACGACCCGGCGGCCGGGGCCGCCGCCCTCGACGAGGTCGGCGCCGGGCCGCTGGACAGCGTCGTCGGCATCGCCGCCAGCGGGCGCACGCCCTTCGTGCTGGGCGCCCTGGAGCGCGCCGGGCAGCTCGGCTGCCTGCGCGTCGGCGTCTCCTGCAACACCGCCACGCCCGTCAGCGCCCGCAGCGACGTCGCCATCGAGGTCGTCGTCGGCCCCGAGGTCGTGCGCGGCTCGACCCGGCTGCGGGCGGGCACGGCGACGAAGATGGTGCTCAACACGCTGAGCACGCTGGTGATGGTCCGCCTCGGCAGGACCTACGGCAGCCTCATGGTCGACGTGCGGGCCACCAACGCCAAGCTGCGCCGGCGGGCGCTGCGCATCGTGACCGCCGCGAGCGGGGCCGGCGACGAGCAGGCCCGCGCCGCCCTGGACGCGGCCGACGGGCACGCCGGGACGGCCGTCGCGATGCTGCGCCTGGGCGTGGACGCCCCGGCCGCGCGCGCCGCGCTGCAGCGCGCCGGCGGATCGCTGGCCCGGGCGCTGGGCGAGCTGTGACGCGCGTCCTCGGGATGATCTCCGGGACCTCCCACGACGGCATCGACGTGGCCGTCGTGGACTTCCGCCTCGAGGGCGACGTGCTGCACGCCCGGCTGGGCCACCGCGGCAGCGTCCCGTACTCGCCGGACCTGCGCGCCGCCCTGGTGCGGGCGCTGCCGCCCGCGCGCCTGAGCGCGCAGGAGCTGTGCGCGCTGCAGGTGCGCATCGGCCAGGAGTTCGCCGCCGCCGCGGCGGCGGTCCCCGAGCCCTTCGACCTCGTCTGCTCGCACGGGCAGACGCTGTACCACTGGGTCGAGGACGGCCGGGCCCGCGGCACCCTGCAGGTGGGCCAGCCGGCCTGGACCGCCGAGGCCACCGGCGTCCCCGTCGTGGCGGACCTGCGCACCGCGGACGTGGCCGCCGGCGGGCACGGCGCCCCGCTGGTGCCGCTGCTGGACCGGCTGCTGCTGGCCCCGCACGTGGCCGCCGGCGAGCGCGTCGCCGCGCTCAACCTCGGCGGCATCGCCAACGCCACCGTCTGCGGCCCGGGCGCCGAGCCGGTGGCCTTCGACACCGGCCCCGCCAACGCCCTCGTGGACGCCGCCGTCGCCGCCGACCCCGCCACGCCGGAGGTCTTCGACCGCGACGGCGCGCTCGCCGCCGCCGGCACCGTCGACGCGCAGCTGCTGCGGGCCCTGCTCGCCGAGCCGTACTACGCGCTGCCCGCACCCAAGAGCTCGGGCAAGGAGCTCTTCCACGCCGGGTACGTGCCGGCGGTGCTGGCGCGCACCGGGCTGCGGCCGGCGCTGCCCGACCTCGTCGCCACCCTCACCGAGCTGACCGCCCGCACGGTGGCGCAGGCGCTCACCGCGGCCGGTGCGCAGCGGGTGTTCGCCTCCGGCGGCGGGGTGCGCAACCCCGCCCTGGTGGCCGCGCTCGGCGCCCACCTGCCGCCCGGCGCGCTGGCGCGCAGCGAGGACCTCGGCTGCCCCGCCGACGAGAAGGAGGCCGTCGCGTTCGCGCTGCTCGGCTGGGCGCACGCGCACGGCCTGCCCGGCAACGTGCCCTCCTGCACCGGCGCCGCCGGCGGGCGGGTCCTCGGCGCGCTCACCCCGGGCACCCGCACCGGCGCCGACCGGTGGCGGCCCCCGCCGCCGCTCGCGCGCTGGCCCGGCGCCCTCGTGCTGTCCTGACC
>NZ_JAAALL010000473.1 GCF_009906315.1 Kineococcus vitellinus
CGCTGGGCGCGTGGCCCGCGCGCGATCACCGGGGCGTCGTCCCCGGGTACGGTCCCCCCTCCACCTCCCGCAGTAGCCGGGAGCGGCCGGCGTCCCCCGGGCGGTGGAGGTGCGCACGTCGAGGCGGTGGGGCGGTGGGGCGGCGCGGACGCCGGCCCACCGCCCGCGCGCCTCAGGCGCCGGCGTCGCCGGCTTCGCGCACCTGCGCCCACAGGTCGACGCCGGAGTCGACCGCGAACTCGTCGATGGCCCGCAGCTCGTCGGCGGAGAACTCCAGGTTCGAGACGGCGGCGACGTTGTCCTCCACCTGCCGCACCGAGCTGGCCCCGATGAGCGTGGTGGTGACGCGCTCGTCGCGCAGCGTCCACGACAGCGCCAGCTGCGCCAGCGTCTGCCCGCGCCCGGAGGCGATCTCCTGCAGACCGCGGATGCGCGCCAGCGTGTCCTCGGTGAGGATCGAGGGGTCCAGCGACTTGCCCTGCGCCGCACGGGAGTCCTGCGGGATCCCGCCGAGGTAGCGGTCGGTCAGCAGCCCCTGCGCGAGCGCGGTGAACGGGATGCAGCCGACGCCCTCGGCCTCGAGCACGTCGAGCAGGCCCGACTCGATCCACCGGTTGAACATCGAGTACGAGGGCTGGTGGATGAACAGCGGGGTGCCCAGCTCGCGCAGGATCCGCGAGGCCTGCAGGGTGCGCTCGGGGCCGTAGGAGGAGATCCCGACGTAGCGCGCCTTGCCGGAGCGCACGATGGCGTCGAGCGCGCCCATCGTCTCCTCCAGCGGCGTGTCCGGGTCCGGGCGGTGGTGGTAGAAGACGTCGACGTGGTCCAGGCGCATGCGGCGCAGCGACTGCTCCAGCGAGGCCACGAGGTACTTGCGCGAACCGCGGTCGCCGTAGGGGCCGGGCCACATGTCCCAGCCGGCCTTGGAGGAGATGACGAGCTCGTCGCGGTACGGGCGGAAGTCCTCGTCCATGAGGCGCCCGAAGTTCGTCTCGGCGGCGCCGTAGGGCGGGCCGTAGTTGTTGGCCAGGTCGAAGTGGGTGATGCCCAGGTCGAAGGCGCGGCGGGTGATGTCGCGCTGGGTCTGGAACGGCTTGTCGTCGCCGAAGTTGTGCCAGAAGCCCAGCGAGAGGGCGGGTAGCTCGATGCCGCTGCGCCCGCAGCGGCGGTAGGGCATGGACGCGTAGCGCCCGGCGTCTGCGGTGTACGTCACGGCGCGATCCTGTCAGACGCGCTGCGCCCGGACGCGGCCCCGCCGGAGCCGAAGCGCACCAGCACCTTGCTGCTGCCGGTGGAGCGGTCGGAGGCGACGCGCACGGCCTCCACGGCGTCGGCGACGTCGAACTCGTGGGTGATCACCGGGGACACGTCGACGCCGGCGGCCATCGCGGCGACCGCCTCGTCGATCTCGTCGACGAAGCGGAAGGAACCGCTCCAGGTGATCTCGCGGGTGACGAGGTCGCCCAGCGCCGCCGGGGCGGGGGTGCCGGGCAGGTTCCCGACCTGGACGATCCGCCCGCCGCGGGCCGTGGCGGCCAGCACCCCGCCGAGGGCCGCCGGGGCCCCGGAGGCCTCCACGACGAGCTCCTCCTCCTGCGGCAGCCGCTGCCCGGCCGACAGGTCGACGGTCTCGTCGGCGCCCACCGCGCGGGCCACGGCCAGCGAGGCGGGCGCCACGTCGGCGGCCACGACGTGCGCGGCGCCGCGGTGCTTGAGGGCGGCGACGACCAGCGCGCCGACGGGGCCGCTGCCGTTGACCAGGACGCGGCGGCCGGTGACGTCGCCGAGGCGGCCGACGGCGTGCAGGGCGACGGCGAAGGGCTCGGCGAGGGCACCGACGCGGGTGCCCACGCCCTCGGGCAGCGGGCGCAGCTGCTCCACCCGCACGGCCTTGAGCTCGCACATGCCGCCGTCGGTGTGCGGGTCGAGCATCGCCGAGCCCCAGTAGCGCACCTGCTCGTGCAGGTTGGTGCGCCCCGCCAGGCGCGCGGGCAGCGCGGTGCCGCCGACGGGGGTGGCCGGGTGCACGGTGACGGCCCGCCCGACCTCGACGCCCCGCTCC
>NZ_JAAALL010000474.1 GCF_009906315.1 Kineococcus vitellinus
GCCCGGTCGGGGTTGGCGCCGACGTGAGATCCATCGTGTACTCCGAGACCGGACCCGCCGACGTCCTGCGGCTGGTCGAGCGCGACGTGCCCGAGCCCGGGCCCGGGGAGGTCCGCGTGCGCGTGGTCGTCTCCGGCGTCAACCCCACCGACTGGAAGTCCCGGCGCGGGAGCGGTGACGGGCGGCCCGCCCCGTTCCCGGAGGTGACCCCGAACCAGGACGGCGCCGGGGTCGTCGACGCCGTCGGCGAGGGCGTCGACGGCCTGGCGGTGGGGGACCGGGTGTGGACCGTCATGGCCGCCCAGCAGCGCCCCACCGGCACCGCGCAGGAGTTCACGGTGCTGCCCGCCGAGCGCGTGGCGCCGCTGCCGGACGGGGTCCCCTTCGACGTCGGCGCCTCGCTGGGCGTGCCGGCCGTCACCGCGCACCGCGCCCTCACCCTCGACGAGGACGGCCCCCGCCGGCTGGCGCCCGGCGCCCTGGCGGGCCGCACCGTCCTCGTCTCAGGAGGCGCCGGCGCCGTCGGGCACGCCGCGATCCAGCTCGCCCGCTGGGCGGGCGCCACCGTCGTCACCACCGTCAGCGGGCCGGAGAAGGCCGAGCTGGCCACGGCCGCCGGCGCGCACCACGTCGTCAACTACCGCGAGGGCGACCCCGCCGCCGCGATCCGCGAGGTCGCCCCCGACGGCGTGGACGTCGTCGTCGAGGTGGCGCTCGCGCAGAACCTGGAGCTGGACCAGGCGGTGCTGCGCCCGCGCGGGGTGGTCGCCAGCTACGCGAACGACGGCGGCGACGACGTGCGCGTGGACATCCGCGCGAACATGGTGCTCAACACCCGGCTGCAGTTCATCCTCATGTACACGATGGGCGCGCAGAACCTGGCCGCCGCCGCCGAGGACGTCACCGCCGCCCTGCGCGACGGGGCGCTGCCGGTGGGCCGCGAGCACGGCCTGCCGCTGGTGCGCTTCCCGCTGGAGCGGACCGCCGCCGCCCACGAGGCCGTCGAGGGCGGCGTCGTCGGCAAGGTCCTGGTCGACGTCTCCGCCGCCGAGGGCTGAGAAGTCCCCGGCGCGCGCTCCAGCCGGCGGCCCGGGCTGCCGAAGCGTTCCTGGAGCACGCGCCGGGGAGGTCCCGGCACCCGAGCCGAGCAGGGTGGAGACCCCTGGTGACCATCGACAGCCAGCCCGTCGCCCAGCCCGTCGCCCAGGGCTCGCCCCTCGTCATCGCCCACCGCGGGTACTCCTCGGTGGCGCCCGAGAACACGCTGGCCGCCTTCGAAGCCGCGCTGCGCTGCGGTGCCCACATGGTCGAGACCGACCTGCACCCCACCGCCGACGGCTCCGCCGCCCTCATCCACGACGCCGACGTCGACGCCACCACCGCCGGCAGCGGCCGGGTCGCCGACCTCGGCGCCGCCGAGCTGACCCGCCTGGACGCCGGGTCGTGGTTCTCCGCCGCCTACCGCGGCCAGCGCGTCCCGCTGCTGGCGGACCTGCTGGACCTGCTCACCGAGCACCCCGGTGCCCAGCTGCTGCTGGAGCTGAAGGGCACCTGGGACCGCCCGCAGGTCGCGGGGGTGCTGCGCGAGCTGCGTCGCACCGGCGCCCTCGAGCAGGTCGTGCTGCAGAGCTTCGAGGTCGCCACGCTGGCCACCGTGCAGCAGCTCGCCCCGCGGGTGCGCCGCGCGGTCCTGCTCGACGCGCTCGGCCCCGACGCCCTCGCGCGGGGTCGCGCCCTGCGCCGCGACCTCGGCGTCGTCGCCTGCAACCCCGACGTCGCCTCGCTGGCGGCGCGGCCCGCCGCGGTGGCCGAGCTGCACGCCGCCGGGCTGGCGGTGTGGGCCTGGACCGTGGACGAGCCGGTGCTGTGGCGCGCGCTGGTGGACGCGGGCGTCGACGGCGTCATCACCAACCGCCCCGACGGCCTGCTCGGCTGGCTGCAGGCGCACCGGGAGGTGCGCCCCGACCCCGCCGACCTCGTCCTGACCGCCCTCGCCCAGCGCGGGCGGTCAGGACGAGGTCGGCGGGG
>NZ_JAAALL010000475.1 GCF_009906315.1 Kineococcus vitellinus
GAAGAGCGCCAAGTAACCCGCTGACAGCGCCGGTCCCTCCACCCCTCGGGGCGGTGGGACCGGCGCTGTCAGCGGGTTACTTGGCGCTCTTCTTGCCGTAGCGCGCCTGGAAGCGGGCGACGCGGCCGCCGGTGTCCAGGATCTTCTGCTTGCCCGTGTAGAACGGGTGGCAGGCGCTGCACACGTCCGCGCGGAGCTCACCGCTGGTCGAGGTGCTGTGGGTGGTGAACGTGTTGCCGCAGGTGCAGGTGACCTGGGTCTGCACGTACTCCGGGTGGATGCCGGCCTTCATCGTCTTCTCCTCAGTCGCTCAGTCGGCACCGGGTCGCCTCGTCCCGCGGGACGTCGTGCGCGGCGTGAGCCGGTACCTGCAGTCGGGGCAGTCTCCCACAGGAGCCGCCGGTGGGTAGAACCGAGCGGCTCCTGCGGGGATTCCCGTCAGTCCTTGTTGACCAGCGGGGTGGAGGTCTGCACCTGGTGCAGGAACTCCAGGTTGCTGCGGGTCTTCTTGAGCCGGTCCAGCAGCAGCTCGATGGAGGCCTGCGCGTCGAGGGCGGTGACCACGCGGCGCAGCTTCCACACCGTCTGCAGCTCCTCGCGCGACATGAGGATCTCCTCGCGACGGGTGCCGGAGGCCGGCACGTCGACCGCGGGGAAGATGCGCTTGTCGGCCAGCTGGCGCGACAGCCGCACCTCCATGTTCCCGGTGCCCTTGAACTCCTCGAAGATGACCTCGTCGGCCTTGGAGCCGGTCTCGACCAGCGCCGAGGCGAGGATCGTCAGGGAGCCGCCGTTCTCGACGTTGCGGGCCGCGCCGAAGAAGCGCTTGGGCGGGTACAGCGCCGACGCGTCGACACCACCGGACAGGATCCGGCCGCTGGCCGGGGCCGAGATGTTGTAGGCGCGCGACAGGCGGGTCAGCGAGTCCAGCAGCACGACCACGTCGTTGCCGAGCTCCACGAGGCGCTTGGCCCGCTCGATGGCGAGTTCGGCGACCGCGGTGTGGTCGGCGGCGGGACGGTCGAAGGTCGAGGCGATGACCTCGCCCTTGATCGTCCGCTGCATGTCGGTGACCTCTTCGGGCCGCTCGTCGACGAGGACGACCATGAGGTGGCACTCGGGGTTGTTCGTCGTGATCGCGTTGGCGATGGCCTGCATGACCATCGTCTTGCCCGCCTTCGGCGGAGCCACGATCAGACCGCGCTGCCCCTTCCCCAGCGGCGACATCAGGTCGATGATCCGCGTGGTCAGGACGTTGGGCTCGGTCTCCAGGCGCAGCCGCTCCTGCGGGTACAGCGGCGTCAGCTTGGTGAAGTCCGGGCGGTTGCGGGCCTGCTCGGGGTCGGCGCCGTTGATCGTGTCCACCCGCACGAGCGCGTTGAACTTGGCGCGCTGGCCGGTCTGCTCGCCCTCGCGGGGCTGGCGCACGGCACCGGTGACGGCGTCGCCGGGGCGCAGGTTGTTCTTCTTGACCTGCCCGAGGGAGACGTAGACGTCGTTCGCACCGGCGAGGTAGCCGGAGGTGCGGATGAAGGCGTAGTTGTCGAGCACGTCGAGGATGCCGGCGACGGGCAGCAGGACGTCGTCCTCGCCGACCTGCTCGTCGACCTCGAGCACGCCCGCCTCGCCGCGCGCCCCGCGGCGGCCCTTGCGGTCGCGGTAGCGGTTGCGGCGGCCGCGACGGCCACCGCGCTCGTCGTCGAAGTCGTCGACCGGGCCCGCGCTCGGCGCCGCGGCCGCTGCCGCGGGGCGCTCCTCGCGGGGACGCTCGGCGCGGTCCGCGCGCTCACCCCGGTCGGGGCGCTCGCCCCGCTCGGCGCGGTCGCCGCGCTCGGGGCGGTCCTGGCGCTCGGGGCGGTCCTGGCGCTCGGCGCGGTCCTGGCGCTCGGCGCGGTCCTGGCGCTCGGCGCGCTCGGGACGGCCCTCGACCTCGCCGGCGCCCTCGCGGCGCGGCATGTCGGGCAGCTCGACCTGCTGGTCGGGTTCGCGCACGCGCTCGCGGCGGGCGCGCTCGCGGCGGGACAGG
>NZ_JAAALL010000476.1 GCF_009906315.1 Kineococcus vitellinus
CCCGCCGGCCTGACCCGCGGCCCGCCCCGTCCCGTCCCCGCGGGCTCACGCCGTCCCCGCGGACCCGGTGGTGCCGTCCTCGCCGTCCTCGCCGTCCTCGCCGTCCGCCAGCAGCGCCAGCGCCTCGCGCGCCCAGCGCTCCTGGGCCTGCGCGGCGTGCAGGCCGGCGAGCACGGTCACCAGGCGGAACCTCGCACCGCCGGCGCCGCCCGCCCGCGCCTCGGCCCGCACCTCCGCCTCCACCTCGGCGCGCAGCCGCTCGCAGCGCGCGGCGGCCTCCTCGGCCTCGGCGAGCGCGTCGGCGAGCCAGCGGTGCACGAGGTCGGCGGGCACCTGGTCGCCGAAGAACAGCCGCAGCAGCAGGGGGTTGCGCGGCGGCGGCTGCCGGAAGGGCTCGCCCAGCAGCTCGCGCAGCCGCCGCCGGCCGGCCGAGGTGATGCGGAACGGGGTGCCGGAGCCGCCGGCGGCGTCCTCGCGCTCGACCAGGCCGTCCGCCTGCAGAGCGGTCAGGGCCGGGTACACCTGGCCGAAGCTCTCGTGCCAGAAGTGCCCGAGCGTCTGCACGATCTCCGCGCGCAGCCGGTAGCCCGTCATGGGCTCGATCGAGAGCGCGCCGAGCACGGCCAGCTGCGTCTGCGGTGTCCTCGCCACCCCTTGAGCATATCTGCCAGATACCCTATCTTCCAGGAATGCTCCCCGCTGCCGTCGCCGCGCCCCGCCCCGAGCGCTCCGCCGTCGTCGCGGCCACCGCCCTCACCGGGGCGGTGGCGGCCTTCCAGCTGGCCCTGGCCGCGGGCGCCCCCTGGGGCGCGGCGGCCTGGGGCGGCGCGCAGCCCGGCGTCCTGCCGCGCCGCCTGCGGGCGGCCAGCGCCGCCTCGGCGGCCGGCTACGGCCTGCTGGCCGCGACCACCGCCTCGACGCTGGTGCCCGCCCGCGCCCGGCGCCGCGTCCTGACCGCGGCCAGCGGCCTCACGGCCGTGGGCACCCTGCTGAACCTCGCCTCGCCCTCGCTCCTCGAGCGGCTGCTGTGGACGCCGGTCGCCGCCGCGCTGACCGTGCTGCTCGCGCGCTCCCGTGGTCCGCGCCCGCGCTGACGCCGCCGCCCCCGCCCCTCACAGCGTCGTGGTGTGCGGGGCCAACACCGACCCCTCGACGCTGTGAGGGGCGGGGGCGCCGTGCTCGGCCGCGATGCGGAAGCGCTCCCACAGCTGCGCCCGCGCGGCCGTGATCCGCGCGTCGTCGACGAGCAGGCTCACGGGCGCGGTGCGCCGGGCCACGTCGAAGGCGATGGAGCCCACCCGGCGCGCGCCCAGGGAGTCGGCGGCGACGCCCGCGACGTCCACGTCCACGGGCCGCCCGGCGGCCAGCGCCCGGTGCAGCGTCGGGGCGCCCTCCGGCTCGACGGCGACGACGCGGGCCCGCCCCTCCAGCGCCGCGGCCACCCCGGCGAACAGGCCGCCACCGCCGACGGCGACGACGACGGTGTCGACGTCCGGCACGTCCTCGAGGACCTCCAGGGCCAGGGTCCCCGCCCCCGCCGCGATCTCCGGCTGGTCGTAGGCGTGGGCGAAGACGGCCCCGCGGGCGGCGGAGAACTCCACGGCCGCCTCATACGCCTCCGCGTACTGGCTGCCCACCAGCCGCACGTCGGCGCCCAGCCCCCGCAGCCGCGCCACCTTCACCGCGGGGGCGGTCAGCGGCACGAACACCGTCGCCGGCACCCCCAGCGCCGCGGCCGCGTGCGCGTTCGCCAGCCCCGCGTTGCCGCCGGAGGCCGTCACCACCCCGCGAGCGGGGTCCAGGGAACCCTCCTGCGCGGCGGCCAGCAGCCGGTTGAAGGCGCCGCGCGCCTTGAAGGTCCCGGTGTGCTGGAGGAACTCGCACTTCAGCCACAGCGGCCGCCCCGCCCCGCCCACCTCCAGCACCGGGGTCCGGCGCACCCTGCCCCGGATCCGCTCCCGCGCCGCGCCGACGTCCTGCCCGGTGATCGTCGTGTCCACGCGCAGATCCTGCAC
>NZ_JAAALL010000477.1 GCF_009906315.1 Kineococcus vitellinus
GCCCGAGCGGGCGCCGCCCGCCCGCCCGCCGGCCGGCGCCGGCCCAGGGCGCGCATCCGCCGCCGGCCCGGTTCCTCGACGAACCTCCACAGGACCCACCCGAGCGCGATCGCGACCAGCGGCAGGTGGGGCACGACGAAGGCCGTCCACGGACCGCCCGGCGCGATCTGCGGCACCTCCCGCTGGAAGGTCCAGAAGACCTCGTACACCGGCACGTGCACGAGGTAGACGCTGTAGGAGATCCGCCCGCCGAGCACGACGGCCGGGCGCGACAGCCACGCCGAGGGGCCGCGCTCGGACAGCGCCAGGCAGCCCACGAGCAGCGGGAAGAGCACGGCGACGACGGCGTAGCGGTCGTAGGGGCGCGAGGCCGCCCAGCCGACGACGAGGACGACCTCGGCCACCAGCAGCCACGCCAGCCGCGGCGCCCAGCGCGCCGCGCGCTCGCGGGCGACCTCGGAGGACTGCAGCCGCCGCACGGCCAGGCACACCAGCGCCCCGGCCCCGAACTCGGTGGAGATCCGCTCCAGCCAGCTGTAGTCCCAGTAGATGACGCCCGTGCGGTACGAGCGCAGCGCGGCGGGCAGCAGCAGCCCCACCGCCCCCGCCACCAGCAGCCACCACGGCAGCCGGCGCAGCCGGTGCAGCACGAGCGCGAGCACGGGGAAGGCGACGTAGGCGGCCATCTCCGCCGAGACCGACCAGGTGGCGCCCACGAAGCTGGCGCCGTCGAAGTCGGGGCGGTGCCACAGCTGCACCAGCAGCAGCTGCTCCACCCAGCTGCGCCAGCCGAGGTCGGGCTGCACGCCCTGGTAGGCGTAGAAGGCGGGGTCGACGCTGCGCCGCCACAGCAGCCACAGGCCGAACAGCACCACGACGACGGCGTAGGCGGGCCACACCCGGCACACCCGGGCCCACCAGAACGACCACCAGGCGCCCAGCCGCGGCCGGGCGCCCAGGGTGTCCAGGTACGTCAGGGTGATCACGAACCCGGAGACGACGTAGAAGAGGTCCACCCCCAGGTGCCCGGAGTCCAGCACGGGGGTCAGGAGGGCGCGCAGCCCGGCGTACTCCGGCGGCGGCGTGAACTTCCAGTGGAAGAGCAGCACCCACACCGCGGCCACGATGCGCAGCCCGGTGATCGAGCGGACCTCCGGGACGCGCGGGCGGGCCGCCGGCGCCGGCGGGCTGGACTCCGCGACGGCCGTCACCTGCCCGCCCCCTTCGCGATGAGCGCCCGGTAGGCGACGGTGCGCACCCTCGTCGGCACGAACCGGTAGCCGCCGCGCACGAGGACGTTGCGCACCGCCTGCGCGGGCGAGGTGAACCCCTCCCGGCGCAGGTGCGCCTGCAGCGCCACCTCCGAGCGCCACAGCCGCGCGCCCCCGCGGCGCGCGTAGGCCCCCGCGCCCGGGACGGCGCCGACGCGGTACTTCACGAGCGGCTCCGGCACGTTCTCCACGCGGGCCCCGGCCGCGATCATCCGGGCGAACAACCAGTAGTCCTCCATCAGCGGCAGGTCGCGGTAGCCGCCCGCGGCCTCGACGGCCGAGCGGCGGTACACGACCGTCGGGTGGTTGAAGGGGTCGTGGAAGCGGGCGTACGCGGCGATGCGCTCCGCGCCGGTGGGCGGGGTGCGCCGGCCGACGACGTCGTCCTCGTCGGCGCCGATCTCCAGCAGCCCCGACCCGACGAGGTCGGCGCCGGCGGCCACCAGCGGCAGCTGGCGGGCGAAGCGCCCGGGCAGGCTGACGTCGTCGGCGTCCATGCGGGCCACGACGTCGTGGCTGCAGCGGCGCAGCCCCTCCTCCAGCGCGCGGGCCAGGCCCGCGTTGACCGCCAGCTCGTGCACGAGCACGGGCACCCCGCCGGCCCCCTCGCGCCGCCAGCGCTCCAGCGCGGCCTGCAGCGGGGCCGGGACGGGGCCGTCGCGCACGATCACGAGCTCGTCGGGCGGCAGGGTCTGCTCGGCGGTGACGCTGGCGACGGCCCCGTCCCGGCCCCGCTGCAGGCC
>NZ_JAAALL010000478.1 GCF_009906315.1 Kineococcus vitellinus
GCTCGGCGGGCGCCGCGGGGGAGGTGCGCACCAGCTGCAGGTGCGTCGCCCGCCCGGTGCGGGCCGGCCCGCCGGTGGCCCGTTCAGCCGATGAGCACGCGGGCCAGCTCGCCCCACTGCCGCAGCGGGAACTCCCGCCCCGAGGCGGTGAGCACCTGCACGGCGACCTCGTCGGCGCCGGCGTCGACGTGCCGCGCGACGCCCGCGGCGACGGTCGCGGCGTCGCCCCACGGGATCAGCTCGTCGATCAGCCGTTCGCTGCCGCCGTCGGCGAAGTCCTCGTCGCCGTACCCGAAGCGGCGCAGGTTGTTCGTGTAGTTCGGCAGCGCCAGGTACCCGGTGGCGTAGCGGCGCGCGACCTCGCGCGCCCGCTCGGGGTCCTCCTCGAGCACCACGGCCACCTCCGGCGCCAGCAGCACGCCCGCGCCGAGGACCTCGCGCGCGAACGCGGTGTGCGCGGGGGTGGTGAAGTAGGGGTGCGCGCCCAGGGAGCGGTCCCGGGCCAGGCGCAGCATCCGCGGGCCCAGCGCGGCCAGGACGCGGCGATCGCGCGGCACGGCCCCGGCCGCGCCCGGGGCGTCGAGGGCGTCGAGGGCGTCGAGGGCGTCCAGGTGCTCCACCACCCGCGAGTACGGCTTCGAGTAGTCCTGCCCGGAACCCTCCACGACGACGGCGTGGCTGTTGCCCAGGCCCAGCAGGAACCGCCCCGGGTGGCGCTCCTGCAGCGCGGCGAAGCCCTCGGCGCACTCGCGCGGCGTGGCGGCGTAGACGCTGACGATGCCGCTGGCCACGCCGATCTGCTCGGTGGCCGCCAGCAGCTCCCCGAACACCGGGTGCAGGCCCGGCTCGAAGCCCCCGGAGAGCCAGATGCGCGAGTACCCGAGGTCCTCCAGCTCGCGGGCGGCCTCGCCGGCCTCCGCGCGGCGGGCGGGGTCGGCCCACGGCCCGCCGCCCCAGACGCCGATGCGGGCCCGCGCGGCGGGCGTGGTGCTGCCGGGGAGCACGGGCTGGTCCGTCACGGCGCCACCCTAGGCGGGCGGCGGGCCGGTCAGCGCGCCGGGACGGCCGCCGCCGCGGCGGCGAGGTCCTGCACCCGCACCTGCAGGGTGTCCAGGCGCACCGTCGTGATCGAGGCCGGCGGCAGCGCCTGCCAGCCGGTGGTGTCGATGCCGGCGGAGGTGAACACCACCGCGCCGTCCGGCCGGCGCAGCCAGCTCATCCGGTAGTACGCGCCCGCGTGGTCCAGGGGAAGCTGCGCCGGGGCCAGCCCCGTGGCGCACAGCTCCTCCAGCGGCACGGGCGCCGACTCGCTGGAGTGGACCACCACCAGCTCCTCGGCGCTCAGCAGCACCGCGTTCAGGCTGGCCGCGGGGAGGGCCTCGCGCAGCCGCAGGACGGCCGCCGCCGCCGCGCCCGCCAGGTCCGCCCCGGCGTCCGCGTGGCGGCGCACCAGCGCGAAGATCCGCTCGCTGTCGGTGGTGCCGCCCACCTGCGCCAGGTGCTGAGGGCCCACCAGCTCCTCCAGCAGCGGCAGCGACGGCACCGAACCGTTGTGCGCGAAGGCGATCCCGCCGTGCAGGAACGGGTGGCTGTTCTCGTGCCCCACCGCCATGCCCGAGGTCGCCAGGCGCAGGTGCACCAGCCGGGCCGTGCTCGGCCGCTGCGACAGCGCGCTCGAGCCGCGCCGGGAGCGCTGCACCGGCAGGGCGTCGCGCACCCTGCGCACCCGGGGACCCCCGCCCGCGCCGTCGCCCGCGCCGTCCAGCCAGGCCGTGCCCCAGCCGTCGGCGTGCAGGCACGACAGGGTCCGGAACGCCGCCAGCTGCTCGGGGCCGATGAGCTCGGCGAACGTGGTCGGGCGCGGGGCGGCGTGGGCCAGCAGTCGGCACACGGGCCACCTCCAGGGACGGGACGAGCTGGCCAGAGCATCGGCGCGCGGGGGGCGTGGCTGAACCCCCGCCGGGGGCCGGAGCGGGCGGGGCGGCCGGCCGGCCCGCCCGCTCCGGCC
>NZ_JAAALL010000479.1 GCF_009906315.1 Kineococcus vitellinus
CCCCTGCCCGCGGTCCTCCTCCTGCTCCCGCCCCGCGTGGGAGCCCGCGATGACGTCGACCACCGGTCCCGGGCTCAGCGCCACGTACGGCACGTGCAGGACGCCCAGCAGCGCCGTCAGCAGGACGGCGGTGAAGGCGGAGACGGCCAGCAGCAGCCCGCGGGGCGACAGGCCCTGGCGCCCGGCCGGCTCCCCCGCGCCCGCGTGCGCACCCGGCCCCCGCTCCGTCCCCTGGCCCGGTCCCTGCTCCGGTCCCTGCTCCGGTCCCGGCTCCGGTCCCTGGCCCGGGACCTGGCCCGGTGCACCGGTCGGGAGGTCGCCGGGGGCTGCGCTCGACACCCCCGCACCCTACGTTCGCTGCCCGCGAAGTCCGCCGCCGACCGGGGCCGCGGCGGAACGCTGCGCTCCCGCCGCTCGTCGTGCCCGGAGCGGGGCGTCATCATGGGAGACGACCTGCGGGAGACGGAACCGGACCGCGACGGCCCGCACGCGGGCGGCCGGGGTCCAGGAGGCGGAGGACACGGTGGACCAGCGAGACGACGAGGGGCGCGAGCGCCCCGAGGGCGAGGACGGCCCCGAGGACACCCCGCGCGAGGACCGGGACGCGGGGGGCCAGCCGGGCTTCCGCCCCTCGGGCACGCCCGCGCCCAAGCCCGGGCAGCCCTCGGGCAGCGGCAACCCCCTGGAGGACCTGCTCGGCCCGCTCTTCGGCGGGCAGTTCCCCGGCGGGCAGGTGCCCGGCGGCTTCCCCGGCGGGATGCCCGGGGGCTTCCCCGGTGCGATCCCGGGCTTCGGCGAGGCGGGCTTCGACCCTGCCGTCATGGGCCAGGTGCTCGCCCAGCTGCAGAAGTTCCTCTCCACCCCCTCCGACGCCCCGGTGAACTGGGACGTCGCGCACGACCTGGCCCGCCAGGCCGCCGCGCAGACCGGCGACCCGACGCCCAACGCGGTGGACCGCCGCGAGGTCGAGGACGCCCTGCGGGTGGCCGACCTGTGGCTGGACGGCGTCACCGACCTCGAGCAGGCGGCCACGACCCTCGAGGCGTGGAGCCGCGCGGAGTGGGTCGAGAAGACGATGCCGGTCTGGCGCCAGCTCGTGGAGCCCGTCGCCACCAACGTCGCCGCCGCCATGGGCGACGCGATGGCCGCGCAGGCACCGCCGGAGCTCGCGGCGATGCTCGGCTCGGCCGGCGCCATGCTGCGCCAGGTCGGCGGTGGGGTCTTCGGGATGCAGGTGGGCCAGGCCATCGGCCAGCTCGCCGGCGAGGTCGTCTCCACCACCGACGTCGGCCTGCCGCTGGCGCCGAGCGGGCGCGCGGCCCTGCTGCCGACCAACGTCCGCTCCTTCGCCGACGGCCTCGAGGTGCCGCTGGACGAGGTGCGCCGCTACCTGGCGCTGCGCGAGGCCGCCCACCAGCGCCTGTTCGCCCACGTGCCGTGGCTGCGCGGGCACCTGCTCGGCAGCGTGGAGTCCTTCGCGCGCGGCATCAGCGTCGACGGCGAGCGCATCGCCGAGGCGGCCCGCCAGGTCGACCCCACCAACCCCGAGTCGCTGCAGGAGGCGCTCGGCTCGGGCATCTTCGAGCCGGAGAGCACCCCGCAGCAGAAGGCGGCGCTGGCCCGGCTGGAGACGGCGCTCGCCCTCGTCGAGGGCTGGGTGGACCACGTCAGCGACGAGGCCGCCCGCGGCGTGCTGCCGCACGCGGCCGCGCTGCGCGAGACGATGCGCCGGCGCCGGGCCACCGGCGGACCGGCCGAGCACGCCTTCGCGGTGCTCGTGGGCCTGGAGCTGCGCCCGCGCCGGGCGCGGGAGGCGAGCGCGCTGTGGGAGCAGCTGCTCGCGCGCGGGGACCGCGGCGCCCGCGACGCCGTGTGGGACCACCCGGACCTGCTGCCGACCGCCGACGACCTCGACGACGTGGCGGCCTTCGTGCAGCGGCGCCTCGGCACCGTCGACGCGCCCGTGGAGGGCGAGGACGCGATGGACGCCGCGCTGCGCGAC
>NZ_JAAALL010000047.1 GCF_009906315.1 Kineococcus vitellinus
GCCTGGTGGTCCTGGGCGCTGCTCGGGCTGCTGGCGGGCCCGGGGTGGGCGGCGGCGGCGCTGCGCGGCGCCGTGCGGCCGGACCCGGACCTGGCCCGGCCGGTCGTCGCGACCGCCATGGGCGCGCTGCCGCCGGGCGCGGCGGCCGCGACGACGACGGGCCCCGACCTGGCGGTCCTGGTCACCGTGCCGGTGCTCGTGGCGCTGCTGGCCCGCGGCGCCTGGGACTGGCTGCTGGCCGGGCAGGCCGCGGCGAGCGCGGCCGCCGTCGCGATCGGCTGGGCCTACGCCGCCCACCGCGCGAGGAGGACGACGTGAGGAGGAGCGCGTGACGCGGATCGTGGCCGGTGCGGCCGGCGGCCGGCGGCTGAAGGTGCCGCCGGGGGAGACCACGCGCCCCACCAGCGAGCGGGTGCGCGAGGCGCTGTTCTCCGCGCTGGAGGCGGCGGGCGCCGTCTCCGGCGGCCGGGTGCTGGACCTCTACGCCGGTTCCGGCGCGCTGGGGCTGGAGGCGGCCAGCCGCGGCGCGGCGCAGGTGGTGCTCGTCGAGGCGGCCCGGGCCGCGGCCGCGACGGCGCGGGCGAACGCCGCCGCCCTGGGCCTGGAGGGGGTCCGGGTCGTGCACGAGCGGGTCGAGCGCTTCCTGGCCTCGCCGGGCGCCGTGCTCGAGGGCGGCTGGGACCTGGTGCTGCTGGACCCGCCGTACGCCGTCGGCGAGGAGGAGCTGGCCGGGGTGCTGGCGGCCGCGGCGCCGCTGCTGGCCGAGGGCGCCACCGTCGTCGTGGAGCGCTCCAGCCGCTCGCCGGAACCGCGCTGGCCGCAGCCGCCGGGCGAGGTCCGCCGGCGCCGCTACGGCGAGACGAGCGTGTGGACGGCCCGCTGTTAGCGTGCCGGGCGTGCCGACCCGCTGCGTGTGCCCCGGCAGCTTCGACCCCGTGACCCTCGGCCACCTCGACGTGCTGCTGCGCGCCGCGGCGGTCTTCGACGTGGTCCACGCGGGGATCGCGGTCAACCCCGCCAAGCGCGGCCTGTTCGAGCCCGCCGAGCGGGCGCGGCTGGTGCGCGAGGCGCTGGCCGCGACGGGCGACGCGCGCGCGGAGCGCGTGGTGGTGGAGGTCTTCGGCGACGGCCTGCTCGTGGACCACTGCCGCCGCCTGGGCGCCGCGGTCGTCGTCAAGGGCCTGCGCGGGGGCACCGACTACGCCTACGAGCTGCCGATGGCGCTGATGAACCGCCACCTGGCGGGGGTGGAGACGGTCTTCCTCGTCGGCGACCCGCGCTTCGAGCACGTCTCCTCCAGCCTGGTCAAGGAGGTCGCCCGCCACGGCGGGGACGTGTCCGACCTCGTGCCCGCGGCGGTGCGCGACGCCCTGGTGCGGCGGCTGGGGGAGAATGCCGCGGGTCCTGCGGACTGAACCGCGGACCGGACCAACGGGAGGCAGTGGCTGTGGAGGTGCACGAGAAGCTCGGCGAGCTGGCCGCGCTCGTGTCGGGGGCGCGCGGGGTTCCGCTGTCCTCGTCGGTGCTGGTCGACCGCGAGGAGTTGCTGCGCCTGGTGGCCGAGGTCCGCCGCCTGCTGCCCGCGGAGGTCCAGCAGGCCGGCGACGTGCTCGCCCAGCGCGACGAGGTCCTCTCGGCGGCGCGCGCGGAGGCCGAGGAGCTCGTCGCGCGGGCCCGCGCGGAGGCCGAGGAGCTCGTGGATGCCCAGGCGGTCACGCGCGCCTCCCGCGAGCGGGCCGAGCACATCGTCGCGACGGCCCGCGAGGAGGCCAAGCGGCTGCGGGTCGACGCCGACGCCTGGTGCGACGGCAAGCTGGGGGACTTCGAGGAGGAGCTGGAGCGGCTGCAGCAGCAGGCCCGCCGCGGGCGCGACCGCCTGAAGCTGCGCGGTCCGGAGACCGACGCGCCGGCCGAGCCGGAGGCCGGCGGGGTGCAGGAGCCGCCGACGCCGAGCGGGGCCACGGTGGCGCGCTGAGGCGGCGCCGGCGGCCGATTGGGTCGTCGGGCGTTGCTCGGTTACGCTTGGGGACGGCCTCGGCGCGTGTGGTGCGAACCACGAGCGGCGGGGCCGCGTGGTGTCGATCGACCGCGGTCGCGGTCAACGCTGTGAGGAGCAGGACGTGAGCAGGGTGCACGAGGGGCAGCTGGACCCCCACGCGCCGCTGGTGCTGTCCACGCACGAGCTGGGCCGCCGGCCCGGCACGATGCGCACGCTGCAGCGGACGGTCCCCGCCCCGGCGGACCTGGGCATCGCCGTCATCGGCGTGCCCGAGGGCAGCGACCTGCACCTGGACCTGCGCATGGAGGCCGTGATGGAGGGCGTGCTCGTCTCCGGCACCGTGCGCGGCACCGCGGTGGGCGAGTGCGTGCGCTGCCTGACCGAGGTGACGCAGGACGTCGAGGTCGACCTGCAGGAGCTGTTCGCCTACCCCGGCAAGACGCCGGCGGAGGTGGCGGACGACGAGGACGAGATCCGTGAGGTCGCCCCGGGCGAGCTCGTCGACCTCGAACCCGCGGTCCGCGACGCGGTCGTGCTGGAGCTGCCGTTCCAGCCCGAGTGCGACGGCCCCTGCCAGCAGGACTACGAGATCGGGGTCTCCGAGCGGACCCCGGTCGCCGAAGAACCGGCGGACCCGCGCTGGGCCGCCTTGCAAGGTCTGCTCGAGCAGACCGACGAGTCCCCGTCCGGAACGAGAGAGAAGAGCTGATCGTGGCCGTCCCGAAGCGGAAGATGTCCCGCAGCAACACGCGGTCGCGCCGCAGCCAGTGGAAGACGTACGAGGAGACCCTGACGCGCACCAGCGTCGGCGGCCGGGTCGCCTACGCCCGTCCGCACACGGCCCGCGTCGTCACCGACTCCGCCGGCACCCCGCTGTACCTGGAGTACAAGGGCCGCAAGGTCAAGGACCTCTGAGCTGACCGCTCAGGGGACCGCCGGCACGCCGGGCGACGTCGACGACGTCGCCCGGCTGTCCGCTGCCCTCGGCCTCGACATCGAGGCCGACCTGCTCGAGCTGGCGCTGACGCACCGCTCCTACGCCTACGAGCACGGCGGCCTGCCCACGAACGAGCGGCTGGAGTTCCTCGGGGACTCGGTGCTCGGGCTCGTGGTGACCCACCAGCTCTACACCCGCTACCCGGACGTGTCCGAGGGGCGGCTGGCGAAGCTGCGGGCCGCGGTGGTCAACTCCCGCGCCCTCGCCGACATCGCCCGCGGGCTGGACCTGGGCGCGCACGTGCGCCTGGGCAAGGGCGAGCTGTCCACCGGCGGCAGGGACAAGAACTCGATCCTCGCCGACACCATGGAGGCGGTCATCGGCGCCGCCTTCCTGTCGGTGGGCGTGGACGCCGCGCGCGACTTCGTGCTGCGCCTGACCGCGCCGCTCATGGAGTCCTCCGAGCGCCTGGGCGCGGGCACGGACTGGAAGACGGCGCTGCAGGAGCTCACGGCCGCCGAGGGCCTCGGCGTGCCCTCCTACGCGATCACCGACTCCGGTCCCGACCACGCCAAGAGCTTCGCCGCCGACGCCGTCGTGGGCGGCACGCCGCTCGGGCACGGCGAGGGGCGCAGCAAGAAGGAAGCCGAGCAGAAGGCCGCCGCCGCGGCCGTCGAGGCGCTGCGGGCCGCCACGGCCGCCAGCGCCGTGCGCTCCGCGCACTGAGCCGCCGTGCCCGAGCTGCCCGAGGTCGAGGTCGTGCGCCGGGGCGTGGCCCGCTGGGTGGTGGGCCGCACGGTGCGCGAGGTGGACTTCCTGCACCCGCGGGTGACCCGCCGCCACCTCGCCGGGCCGCAGGACGCCGTCGCGCGCACCCGGGGCCTCGTCGTGGCCGACGCGGTCCGGCGCGGCAAGTACCTGTGGCTGCCGCTGGCCACGGCCGGCGGGGACGCCGACGAGGCGCTGGTCGTGCACCTGGGCATGAGCGGTCAGCTGCTCGTGGAGCGCGCGGACGCGCCGGCCGAGAAGCACCTGCGCGCGCTGTGGCGCTTCACCGACGGCGGTGAGGACCTGCGCTTCGTCGACCAGCGCACCTTCGGCGGCATCGCCGTCGTGCCGCTGGTGGCCACCCCCGACGGCGGGCCCGGCGGGCTGGGGGAGTCCCCCGACGCCGCCTGGGCGCACCGGCTGCCCGTCCCCGTGGCGCACATCGCCCGCGACCCCCTGGACCCGGCCTTCGACGACGCCGCCTTCGCGCGGCGGCTGCGGGAGCGCTCCACCGGCCTCAAGCGGGCGCTGCTGGACCAGTCGCTGGTGTCCGGGGTGGGCAACATCTACGCCGACGAGGCGCTGTGGCGGGCCCGGCTGCACTACGCGCGCCCCACCCGCAGCACCACCCGGGCCCAGGCGGACGCGGTGCTGGCCGGGTTGCGCGAGGTGATGACCGCGGCGCTGGCGGCGGGCGGGACGAGCTTCGACTCCCTGTACGTCAACGTCAACGGCGCCAGCGGGTACTTCGACCGCTCGCTGGCCGTCTACGGGCAGGGCGGGCGCCCGTGCCCGCGCTGCGGGACGCCCGTGCGCCGCGACGCCTTCATGAACCGCTCCTCGTTCTCCTGCCCGCGCTGCCAGCCGGTGCCGCGCTCGGCGCACTGGTGAGCGCGAGCGCCCCCGCGACGAGGACGTCGCGGGGGCGCTCGCAGCACCGGCGCGCTCAGCCCTTGAGCGCCCCGCCGAAGGTGAACGCCCCGCCGAGGCGGCGCGAGAGCAGCAGGTAGAGCAGCACGACCGGCAGCGTGTAGAGCACCGAGTAGGCCGCCAGCTGGCCCCACTGCACCGAGCCGTACTGGCCGAAGAAGGTGAAGATGCTCACCGAGGCCGGCAGCTGGTCGGGGGAGAGCAGCAGCACGAAGGGGATGAAGAAGTTCCCCCACTGGCCGATGAAGGTGAAGATCAGCACGACCGACAGCCCCGGCCACATGAGCGGCAGCACGACGTGGCGCAGCGTCTGCATCGAGCTGGCCCCGTCGGTCCAGGCGGCCTCCTCCAGCGTGATCGGCACGCCGTCCATGAAGTTCTTCATGAGGAAGATGGCGATGGGCAGTGCCGTCGTCGCCATGAAGGCGATGGTGCCGCTGAGGGTGTCGACGAGGTTCAGCTGCACGAAGAGCCCGTAGACGGGGACCATGATGGCCGTGATCGGCAGCCCGGTGGAGAAGAGGATGGTCAGCAGGAACGGGCGCTTGTAGCGCGTCTCGAACCGCGACAGCGGGTAGGCCGCCAGCGTCGCGACGACCATCGCGATGGCCGAGGAGCTCACGCACAGCACCAGCCCGTTCCACATGGGCCGGTAGGTCGTCTCCGGGGTCATGACGGCGCGGAAGTTGTCCAGGCTGAACCCGGAGCCGGGCCAGGACAGCTTGAGGCCGGCGTCGGCGTTGAAGGCGGCGAAGACGACCCACAGCAGCGGGACGAGGAACAGCACGCCGATGACCGCCGTCACGGTGTTCGCGAGCGCGCCGGCGACCCAGGTGCGCGGGCCGCGGGGCTTGGCCGAGCGGACCGACCGCGACGGCGTCGTCACGGGGGCCGCGGCGGTGGTGCTACCGGTGGAGGTGGTCACGGGGCATCAACCGTCCTCGCGCAGCAGGCGCATGTAGACCAGGGAGAAGACCGCGCCCACCACGAGCAGGACGAGCGCGATGGCGGTCCCGTAGCCGATCTGGCTGAAGGAGAACGCCTGTTCGTACATGTACAGCGGCAGCGTCTGGCTCTTGGTGCCCGGCCCGCCCTTGGTCATCGTGTAGATGAGCCCGAACACCGACAGTGTCTGCAGCGTGATGAGCATGAGGTTCGTGGTGACGGTGCGGCGGATCATGGGGATGGTCACGTGCCGCAGCCGGCCCCAGCCGGTCGCCCCGTCCATCTCGGCGGCCTCCTCGATCTCGGCAGGGATCTCCGAGAGCGCCGCGTTGTAGACGAGCATCGAGAACGCCGTGCCGCGCCAGACGTTGGCCAGCGACACCGCGACGATGGGCAGCGTGTAGAGCCAGTTCTGGCTCAGGCCCAGGCCGCCGATGATCTCGTTGAGCGTGCCGTCCTGGGCGAGGAAGGCGTACCAGAGGTAGCCGGCGACGACCTCGGGGATCACCCAGGCGCCGATGACGGTGGCGCCGACGAGCGCGCGGACCACCGGGGCAGCGCGCTTCTGCAGCAGCGCCAGCGCCAGCCCGAGCAGGTTCTGCCCGACGACCGCCGAGAGCACGGTGAAGACGAGCGTCAGGACGACGGAGTTGGCGAAGTCCTTGCTGCTGAAGGCCTCGCGGAAGTTCGCCAGCCCGACGAACTGCGTGTCGCCGGACCCGGCGCCGGTGAGCGCGATGTTGGTGAACGCCGCGTAGACGCACCACAGGATCGGGCCCGCGAGGAACACCAGCAGCAGCAGGACCGCCGGCGTGAGCGGGAGGGCCCGGGCGATGTCCACCCGGACGGGGTGCGTCCGTCGTCGCAGTTCACCCCCGGCCGGGGCGCCGGGGGACGGGCGGGTGATCGTTGCCACGGGACCTCCCTTCCTCGGGGATCGAGTCTCAGAACGTGCCGGTCTTGTCCTCGCCGACGATGCCCTTGACGGCCTCGTCGTAGGTGTCGGCCGCCTCCGAGACGCTGGCCTGGCCGGTGACGACGGCTTCCATCGCGACCTGGATCTCGTTGGAGACGCGCGGGTACTCGGTGTTCTGCGGGCGGTACTGGGTCACCGGGACGAGGCTGGAGAAGAACTCCAGCGTCGGGTTGGAACCGGTGTACTCCGGGTCGGTGGCGACGTCCTTGCGGACGGCGACGGCGGCGGAGTTGATGTTGTAGCGCAGGTTGTTGTCGAAGGCGGTGAGGGTGGAGATCGCCTTCCAGGCGTTGTCGGCGCTGCTGGTGTTCTTCGTCATGGCCCAGGTCCAGCCGCCGGACATGCTGATGCTGCCGGGCTCGGAGCCGTCGCGGGTGGGCATCGGCGCCTGCCCCATGACGTCGTTCCACTCCGGCCAGGGCGCTCCGCCGGTCTCCAGCCAGTTGCTGGACTGCCAGGAGCCGTCGAGGGCGATGGCGAGCGTGCCGCCGGGCAGGAACTCCTCGCTGACGCGGTTGCCGACCTGCGCGTCGAGCGCGATGGACGGGTCCGGTGCCAGCTTCTCGTCGTAGAGGGTCTTGATGAACTGCAGCGAGTCGCGGAACTCGGGGCTGCCGACGTTCCACGTCTCGGAGTCGGGGTCGTACAGCGTCGTGCCGGTGCCGTAGAACACCATCTCGAAGCCCTGCATGGAGGCGGCCTCGCCGGCGGCCTTGCCGGCGTAGACGTTGATCGGGGTGACGCCGGGCAGCTTGCCCTTGATCTCGCGGCAGGCGGCGAGGAGCTCGTCCCACGTCGTCGGCGCCCACTGCTCGGGCAACCCGGCCTGGGTGAGCAGCTGCCTGTTGAACCACAGCGCCCGGGTGTCGGTGCCGTCGGGGACGCCGTACGTCTTGCCGTCGCCGGCCTTGGCGGCGCCCTTGGCGACGTCCTGGAACTGGTCCCACTCCTCCCAGGACTCCAGCCAGCTGTCCAGCGGCTGCAGGTACCCGGCGGTGATGTCGGAGTTGATGAGGAAGGTGTCCTCGTAGACGACGTCGGGGGAGGTGCGCGGGGAGCGCATCATGAGCTGCAGCTTGGTGTAGTAGTCGTTCTCGGAGGCGACGATGGGGACCAGCTCCAGCGTCGTCCCGCTGTTCGCGGAGTCGAAGGCCTGCTTGACCCCGGTCAGGTAGTCCTTCATCACCGTGCCCGAACCCCACTGCTGGTACGCGACCTTGACGGTGGCGGTGTCGGAGGACCCCTCGGAGGAGCCGCCACCGCAGGCGGCGGTCCCGAGGGCGGTGCCGGCGCCGAGGCCGGCTGCTGTCAAGAAGGTTCGACGTCGCACAACCCACTCCCTCGTGGTGCGGTGGCTCGATCATCTTCGACTCGCCCGGAGCGGCTGCTCCGCCGTTCCGCCCCGGAAAAGTAAATCCAGTGGATTGACCGTGTCAACGGACGCGCCGCATGATCTGGGAACGATCCCATCGGTTCGCCGAGCGCGAGGAGGCGCGGTGCGACGTGGAACGAACCTGCCCTGGGTGGGCGACTACAACCAGGCGGTGGTGCTGGACGGCATCCGCCGCCACCCGGGGACGTCGCGCACGGAGCTGGCCGGCGCGAGCGGGCTGACCCAGCAGACGGTGTCCAACATCGTCCGCCGCCTGCTGGAGCGGGGCCTGGTCCAGGAGGGCGACGACCGCGCCCCGGCGCCCGAGCCCGCACCGGCACCGGTGCGGGCGGCGGTGCGGGTGGCCGGCAAACCGCGCACCGCGCTGTCGGTGCGCCCGGGCGCGGTCGTCGCCGCGGGCCTGCAGCTGGACCGCGAGCACCTGGACGCCGTGCTGCTGGACCTGCGCGGCGGCCTGCTCGGCAGCGGCCGCGAACCGCTGCCGGACCCGCAGGCACCCGTCGAGCTCGTCGTCGCCCACGCCGCCGGGCTGGTGCGCCGGCTGCTGGAGGAGGCCGAGCTGCAGGGCCTGGAGCCGCAGGCCGTGCGCGGGCTGGGGGTGGCGGTGCCGGGGCCCATCGACTTCGCCGGGCCGGTGCGCAGCTCGGCCATCAACCTGCCGGGCTGGCGCGGGGTGGCCATCGCGGACCTGCTCGCCGAGGCGCTCGGCCTGCCCGTGCTGGTGGAGAACGACGCCACGGCGGGGGCGGTCGGCGACCTGTGGCGCTCGGCGCGCACGGGCCGCAGCTTCCTGCACGTGCACGTGGGGGCGGGCATCGGCGGCGGCATCGTCCTGCGCGACGAGGTCGTGCGCGGGCGCTCGGGCAACGCCGGTGAGATCGGGCACGTCGTCGTCGACCCGCGCGGACCGGCCTGCCCGTGCGGCTCGCGCGGCTGCCTGGAGGCGGTGGCCGCACCGGCCGCCGTCGTGCGCCGCTACGTCGAGCGCGTGGGGCCGCCCGCCGCCCGCCGCGCCGGGCTGCGGCTGGCCGGGCGCAGCGTCATCGAGGACCACGACCTGCTCGGCGTGCGCGCCGCCTGCGGCGACGCCCACGCGGCGGCCGTGCTCGAGGAGGCGGCCGCCGACATCGCCCGCGTCGTGCTGGGGGTCGTCAACGTCCTCGACGTCGGCGAGGTCGTCCTCGCCGGCAGCGGGCTGCGCTCCGGGGCGCAGCGGGTGCTGTCGGCCGTCGAGCGCCACCTGGCCGTGGCCATGACCCGCGAGGTGCACCGGGTGGCGGTGCGCGTCAGCGACGCCGGCGAGCAGGCGGGGGCGCACGGCGCGGCCGCCGCGGTGCTGCACGAGTCGCTGTCGGCGACGTGGGCGACGGTGCACCACCCGGTGCGGGGGGTGGTCATCTCCCCGGTCGCGCCGGTGCACTGACCGGCGCCGGCGGGGAGGGAGCGGCGGGAAGGGCGGTGCCGGTCAGCCGACGAGGACGACGTCCAGGCGGCGGGGCCCGTGCACGCCCTCGACGCGGTCCAGCTCGATGTCGCTGGTGGCGCTGGGGCCGGAGACGAACGTCAGCGGCGCCCCCGGGTCCAGGCGCGCCAGGCCCTCGGGCACCGAGGCGACGACGCCCTCGCCGCGCACGACGCAGACGTGGTGGTCGGGCACCAGCGACAGCGCGCGCCGGCCCTGGCCGGGTGCGCCGGCGGCCAGCACGACGGTGCCCGTCTCGGCGACGGCGACGGCGCTCGCGGTGACGACGGTGTCGACGCCGTCGAGCTGCTCGACGCTCGCCGGCGCGAGCGCGGAGTCCTCCAGGACGCTGCGCCCGCCGAAGCCGGCCCGCCAGGGCGCGGGCAGGTCGGCGGGCACGACCAGGCGCTGCGACCCGGCCTCGGCCAGGCACCGGGCCACGGCCGCGGCGACCTCGCCGTCGGTGGCGACGCGCAGCACCCGGGCCCGGTAGTCCTCGACCCGCTCGGTGAGCAGGTCCAGGACCGCGGGGCTGCCGGGGGCGTGCGCACCGGTGCGGCGGTAGGTGCGCGGCACCGGGGCGGGGGCCTCGCGCGGGGCGCCGGCGTCGCGCGCGGCCCGCAGCCGGGCCAGGACCTCCTCGCGCGCGCTCACGCCCCGCCCCCCGTCCGCTCCCACCACTGCCGGGCCGTCTCGGCCGGCGGGGCGGGCACGTCGCGGGCGCCGGTCCAGTGCGAGGCCACGACCGAGGCCGGCCAGGGCAGCGAGGTGATGCGGCCCTCGCGCCCGGCCAGCAGCCGGCCCAGCCCCAGGCCCTTCTCGGCGGCCCGGAAGCGCCCCGCCGAGGTCATCGCCACCGCGGCCGCCTTCATCGCCAGGTCCTGCGCGGTGGGGCGGGTGTGCGACTCCACCGACGCCGCCCGCTGCTGCACGAGCAGGTTCGGGATGTCGATGCGCACCGGGCAGGCGTCGAAGCACGCCCCGCACAGCGAGGAGGCGTACGGCAGCGAGGCGTTGGGGTCGTCGGCGCCGCTGATGCCGGTGAGCATCGGCGTGAGCACCGCGCCGATGGGGCCGGGGTAGACCGAGCCGTAGGCGTGCCCGCCGACGCGCTCGTAGACCGGGCACACGTTCAGGCAGGCCGAGCAGCGGATGCAGTGCAGCGCGGCCCGGCCGTCGGGGTCGGCCAGCACCGCGGAGCGGCCGTTGTCGAGCAGGACGAGGTGGAACTCCTGCGGGCCGTCGCCGGGGGTGACACCCGTCCACGTCGAGGTGTACGGGTTCATCCGCTCCCCGGTGGAGCTGCGCGGCAGCAGCTGCAGGAACACCTCCAGGTCGCTCCACGTCGGCACGAGCTTCTCCACGCCCATGAGCGTGATGAGGGTCCGCGGCAGCGTCAGGCACATGCGCCCGTTGCCCTCCGACTCCACGACCGCGAGGGTCCCGGTGTCGGCGACGGCGAAGTTCGCGCCGCTGACCGCCACCCGCGCGGACAGGAACTTGCGCCGCAGGTGGGCGCGGGCGGCCATCGCCAGCGCGCGGGGGTCGTCGGACAGCGCCGGGTCCACGTCGGGCATCTCCCGCAGGAAGATCTCGCGGATCTCGCTGCGGTTGCGGTGGATCGCCGGGACGAGGATGTGGCTGGGCGTGTCGTGGCCGAGCTGCACGATGAGCTCGGCGAGGTCGGTCTCCCAGGCCGCGATGCCCGCGGCCTCCAGCGCCTCGTTGAGGCCGGTCTCCTGGGTGGCCATCGACTTGACCTTGACGACCTCGTCGGCGCCGGTGGCCCGCACCAGCTCGGTGACGATCCGGTTGGCCTCCTCGGCGTCGCGGGCCCAGTGCACCGTGCCGCCGCGGGCGGTGACGTTCTCCTCCAGCTGCTCCAGCAGCTCCGGCAGCCGCGCCATGACGTCGGCCTTGATCGCCGAGCCCGCCAGGCGCAGGTCCTCCCAGTCCTCCAGCTCGGCGACGACGCCGGCGCGCTTGGCGCGGATGATCCCGGTCGCCTTGCCGAGGTTGCGCCGCAGCTGGGTGTCGGCGAGCTCGGTGCGCGCGGCCCGCGGGAAGGAGGTGGTGCCGCGCAGGTGGCCCTGCCCGGCGGGGGAGTGCGTGGGCAGCCCGGTGTCGCGCGAGTCGTCGCGGACGGCGGGCATGCCGAGGTCGGTGGTGCTCACCGCTGCGCCTCCACGGGCTCGTCGCGCACGCCGCCGGGGCTGCCGGCGGCCGCCGGGGTCTGCGTCGCCTCGGTGGAGGCGAGGATCTCGGCCAGGTGGACGGTGCGCACGCCGGTGCGCAGCCGCCCCAGACCGCCGCCGATGTGCATGAGGCACGAGGAGTCCCCGGCCGTGCAGACCTCCGCGCGGGTGTCGAGGACGTTGCGCATCTTGTCGGCGAGCATCGCCGTTGAGGTGTCGGAGTTCTTCACCGCGAACGTGCCGCCGAAGCCGCAGCAGACCTCCGCGTCGGGCAGGTCGACCAGCTCCAGCCCGCGCACGGCGCGCAGCAGCTGCAGCGGCTTGTCGCCCACCCGCAGCATCCGCAGCGAGTGGCACGTCGGGTGGTACGTCACCCGGTGCGGGTAGTACGCGCCGACGTCGCTGACGCCGAGCACGTCGACGAGCAGCTCGGACAGCTCGAAGGTGCGGGCCGCGACGGCCTCCGCGCGCTCGGCGAGCCGCTCGTCGCCGGCGCGGCGGGCCACCACCGCGTGCTGGTGGCGCACCGAGCCGGTGCAGGAGCCGGAGGGCGCCACGACCGCGTCCCAGGTGCCCTCGGCGACGGGGCCGAACACCTCGACGTGGTGGCGCACCACGGGCACGGCCTCGCGCAGGTACCCGGTGTTGACGTGCATCTGGCCGCAGCACGTCTGCCCCGGCGGGAAGAGCACGGTGTGCCCGAGGCGCTGCAGCAGCTGCACGGTGGCCTGGACGGCCTGCGGGAACAGCGCGTCCCCGAGGCAGGTGGCCATGACGGCGATCTTCACGCGGTTCCGATCTCGAGTCCGGGCACGAGCGCTGTGCTCGGAGCGTAGGTGGTCAGCTCGTGGGTGTCGCGGACGAGCGCCCGCAGGTCCTCCAGCGACCCGCGCAGGTCGCCCGCGGCGCGCGCCTGCACGAGGACGTTGCCCAGCGCGGTGGCCTCCACCGGCCCGGCCACCACCGGCAGCCCGGTCGCGTCCGCGGTCAGCCGGCACAGCAGCCGGTTGCGCGCGCCGCCGCCGACCAGGTGCACGACGCGCACCCGGTGCCCGGAGAGGCGGACGGCGTCGTCGACGGCGCGGGCGAAGGCGCGCGCCAGGCTCTCCACGACGCAGCGCACCACCTCGGGCTTGGAGGTGGGCGGGGCCGACCCGGCCTCGGCGGCCGCGGCCCGCACCCGCTCGACCATGGGCCCCGGCGGCAGGAACCGCGGGTCGTCGATGTCGACCAGCGGCCCGCCGGCGCCCACGTCGGCCGCCGCCCCCAGCAGCGCGGGCAGGTCCTGCGGGCCCTCGGCGGCGCTCCACTCGGCCAGGCACTGCTGCAGCACCCACAGGCCCATGACGTTGCGCAGGTACCGGACGCGGTCGTCGACCCCGCGCTCGTTGGTGAAGTTGGCCGCGAAGGACTCCGCGCTCAGGACCGGGCCGGCGAGCTCGACGCCGACCAGCCCCCACGTCCCGCAGGCGACGTAGGCGAAGTCCTCGTCGCGGGCGGGGACGGCGACGACGGCCGAGGCGGTGTCGTGGGAGCCGACCGCGACCAGCTGCAGGGAGCCCGGCAGCCCCGTCTCGGCGAGCACGCCGGGGCGCAGGCCGCCGAGCGCGCCACCGGGGTCGACGACGGGGGGCAGCTGCTGCGGGCGCACCCCGGCCAGCGCGAGCAGGTCCTCGGCCCAGCGGCCGCTGCGCACGTCGGTCAGCCCGGTGGTGGAGGCGTTGGTGGCCTCGGCGGCCTTGACGCCGGAGAGCCAGTAGCCGAGCAGGTCGGGGACGAGCAGCACCCGGTCGGCGACCGCCAGCAGCGGCCCGCCCGCCTCGGCCAGCAGCTGGTAGATCGTCGTGAACGGCAGGTGCTGCAGACCGTTGCGCCGGTACAGCTCCTGCGCCGGCACGGCGGCGAAGACCCGCTCGGCGACGCCGTCGGTGCGCGGGTCGCGGTAGTGCCGGGGGGTCCCCAGCAGGCTGCCGTCGCTCGCGAGCAGGCCGTAGTCGACGGCCCAGGTGTCGATGCCGACCGTGCGCGCACCCGGAGCGGTGCGCGCCGCGGCGGCCAGCCCGGCCAGGACCTCGCGCCACAGCCCGACGACGTCGGTGTGCAGCTGCACGCCGCCGTCGCTCCCCACCGGCACGGGGCCGTTGGGGAAGCGGTGCACCTCCTGCAGCGACAGCCGGCCGGGCGCGGCCGCGCCGACCATGACGCGGCCGCTGGAGGCCCCGAGGTCCACCGCGACGTGGACGGACATTCGCCCTCCCTGTGCTCGTGGGTGCCGGGCGCGTCAGCGCAGGAACGCGGCGGCCACGCCGGCGTCGACGGGCACGTGCAGGCCGGTGGTGTGCGACAGCTCCCCGGCGGTGAGCACGAACACCGCGTTCGCCACGTGCTCGGGCAGGACCTCGCGCTTGAGCAGGGTCCGCTGGGCGTAGAACGTCCCCAGCTCCTCCTCGGGGATGCCGTACGTCTTGGCGCGCTGGGCGCCCCAGCCGCCGGCGAAGATGCCCGAGCCGCGCACGACGCCGTCGGGGTTGACGCCGTTGACCTTGATCCCGTGCCCGCCGAGCTCGGCGGCCAGCAGGCGCACCTGGTGCGCCTGGTCAGCCTTGACCGCCGAGTAGGCGATGTTGTTGGGGCCGGCGAAGACGGAGTTCTTGGAGGCGATGTAGACGATGTCGCCGCCCAGGCCCTGGGCGATGAGGACCTTCGCCGCGGCCTGGGAGACCAGGAAGGAGCCCTTGGCCATGACGTCGTGCTGCAGGTCCCAGTCGCGCTCGGTGGTCTCCAGCAGCGGCTTGGAGATCGACAGCCCCGCGTTGTTGACCACCAGGTCCAGCCCGCCGAAGGCGAGCACCGCCTCCTGCACCGCCGCGGCCACCGCGGCGGCGTCGGAGACGTCCACGGCCACGCCCACGGCGACGTCGGCGGCCACCTTCGCCCCGGTGGAGGCGGCGATCTCCGCGGCCGCGGCCTGGGCCTTGGCGAGGTCGAGGTCGGCGACGACGACGCAGGCGCCCTCGGCGGCCAGCCGGGTGGCGATGGCCCGCCCGATGCCGGAGGCGGCGCCGGTGACCAGCGCGGTGCGGGTGGCCAGCGGCTTCGGCCTCGGCATCCGCGCCAGCTTGGCCTCCTCCAGCGCCCAGTACTCGATGCGGAACTTCTCCGCCTCCTCGATGGGGGAGTAGCTGGAGACGCCCTCCGCGCCGCGCATGACGTTGACGGCGTTGACGTAGAACTCCCCGGCCACGCGGGCGGTCTGCTTGTCGCGGCCGAAGGAGAACATGCCCACGCCCGGGACGAGGACGATCAGCGGGTCCGCACCGCGGATGGCGGGGCTGTCGGGCGTGGCGTGCCGGTCGTAGTAGGCCTGGTAGTCCTCGCGGTAGGCCCCGTGCAGCTCGTGCAGGCGCGCGGTGGCGGCCTCGACGTAGGCCTCCAGCGGCGCGGTGGCCGGCAGGTCCAGCACGAGCGGCTTGACCTTGGTGCGCAGGAAGTGGTCCGGGCAGGAAGTGCCCAGCGCCGCCAGGCGCGGGTGCTGCTGGCGGGCCAGGAAGTCCAGCACCACCTCGGAGTCGGTGAAGTGCCCCACCTGCGGGGCGTCGTGGCTGGCGATCCCGCGCACCACCGGCGCCAGCGCGGCCGCCCGGGCGCGGCGCTCGGCCTCGGGCAGCGGCTCGTAGCCGGGCAGCACGGGGCCGAACGGCTCGGGCACCGAGTGCTCGTCCAGGTGGGCCTGGGCGGTCTCGATGATCCAGCGGGAGTTGGCCTCGGCCTCCTCCGACGTGGCGCCCCAGGCGGTGATGCCGTGCCCGCCCAGGACGCAGCCGACCGCCTGCGGGTTCGCGTCCTTGATCGCGGCGATGTCCAGGCCGAGCTGGAAACCGGGCCGGCGCCAGGGCACCCAGACCACCCTGTCGCCGTAGACCTGCTCGGTGAGCTTCTCCCCGTCGGCGGCGCAGGCGATGGCGATGCCGGCGTCGGGGTGCAGGTGGTCCACGTGCGCGGGCTCGAGCAGGGCGTGCATGGCGGTGTCGATGGAGGGCGCGGCGCCGCCCCTGCCGTGCAGGCAGTGGTCGAAGGCGGCGACCATCTCGTCCTCGCGCTCCACGCCCGGGTACACGCCCCGCAGGGCGCGCACGCGGTCCAGGCGCAGCACCGCCAGGCCCTCCTCCCGCAGGGTGCCCAGGTCGCCCCCGGAGCCCTTGACCCACAGCAGCTCGACGTCCTCGCCGGTCACCGGGTCGACAGCGGTGCCCTTGGCGGAGGTGTTCCCGCCCGCGTAGTTGGTGAAGCGCGGGTCCGCACCGAGGGCGTTGGAGCGCGCGAGCAGCGCGGCCACGGTGGCGCTCGCGGTGGTGCTCGCGGTGGTGCTGGTGGTCTCCCCGGTCATGCTCACGCTCCCCATCCGGCCTGCCGGCCGCCGATGCGCTCGGCGGCGATCCTCTCCGCGTACCCGGAGGCCAGGTAGGCGGCCATCGGGTCGGGCGCCAGGCCCATCGACTCGCGCAGCTGCGCCAGCAGCGGGCGCACGTCGGTGGAGAAGGCGTCCATGAAGACGTCGTTGGCGGCGAGCACGTCGCCGGCCTGCTGGGCCTCGCGCAGCGCCTCGCGGTCCACGAGCAGCGCCTTCGCCGTCGCCTGCTGGACGTTGGTCACCGAGCGGATCTGCCCGGGGATCTTCGCCTCGATGTTGTGGCACTGGTCGAGCATGAAGTTCACGCCCGAGTCCGGGCGCAGCGCGTCCGAGCGGACGATCTCGTACATGATCCGGAACAGCTGGAACGGGTCCGCGGCGCCGGCCATGAGGTCGTCGTCGGCGTAGAAGCGCGAGTTGAAGTCGAAGGCGCCCAGGCGGCCGGCGCGCAGCAGCTGCACGACGATGAACTCGATGTTGGTGCCGGGGGCGTGGTGGCCGGTGTCGAGGACGACCTTGGCCCGCTCGCCCAGCGCGAGGCAGTGCAGCAGCGAGGTGCCCCAGTCGGGGACGTCGGTGGAGTAGAACGCCGGCTCGAAGAACTTGTACTCCAGCACCAGGTGCTGGTCCGGCTCGAGCAGGGCATAGACCTGCTGCAGGGAGTCCGCCAGGCGCTCCTGGCGCTCGCGCAGGTCGTCCTGGCCGGGGTAGTTCGTGCCGTCCGGCAGCCAGACCTTCAGCTCCTTGGAGCCGGTGGCGCGCATGACGTCGACGCACTCGGCGTGGTGGGCGACGGCCTTGGCGCGCACCTTCGCGTCCGGGTGGGTGAGCGAGCCGAGCTTGTAGTCGTCGTCCTGGAAGAGGTTGGAGTTGATCGTCCCGATCGAGACGCCGTCGTCGGCGGCGTGCGCGGCGAGCTTGCCGTAGTCGTCGACGAGGTCCCAGGGGATGTGCAGGGAGACCCGCGGCGCGACACCGGTGTAGCGGTGCACCTGCGCGGCGTCGCTGATCTTCTCGAACGGGTCGCGCGGGGTGCCGGGGGAGCCGAACACCTTGAAGCGCGTCCCGGAGTTCCCGAACGCCCACGAGGGGAGCTCGATGGTCTGCGCGCGCAGGGCGGCGAGCACGCTCTCGCGGGACGTCGAGGGGGTCTGTCCTGTCGTCATCACGGCTCCACTCCGTCGGGGGGTCGAGAGCACGGTAACCGGTCTTTGACACGTTTCACAAGACGTTCGCCGGAACCGCCCGCGACCGGGTGCGGAGCGGAGAGCGCTCTCCTGCCACCGGATCGGATCCCGCTCCGGGACAAGTGCTTGACGGGGGTCGGAGCGGGACCCCACACTCGCCTCAGCCGCTTTGAATCGTGTCAGGCGGCTGGTCCGGCACCGCAGCCGCTCCGTGGTCTCGACGAGGAGACGTCCAGTGACACGCACCGCTCCCCACCCCCGCACCACCCGTGCCGCCGCCCTGGTCGTCGCCCTGGCGCTCGCCCCCCTGGCGGCCTGCAGCGCCGGCAGCCTCGGCTCGTCCTCCGACGAGGGCGGCGAGGGCGGCACCACCATCACCTGGCTCACCGGCAGCGACGAGACCGCCCAGGCCACGGCGACGAGCATCGTCGAGGCCTTCGAGGCGGCCAACCCCGACATCACGGTCGAGCTCGACGGGCGCCCGGCGGGCGGCGAGGGCGACAACCTCGTCAAGACCCGCCTGCAGACCGGCAGCATGGCCGACGTCTTCGACTACAACTCCGGCTCGCTCTTCCAGCAGATCGCCCCCGAGAAGAACCTCGCCCCGCTGGGCGAGGACGTCATCGGAGCCGTGGACGACACCTACCTGCCCCAGGTCTCGGTCGGCGACACCGCCTACGGCGTGCCGTACGGCACCGCGTTCGGCGGTGGTGTCATGTACAACCGGGACGTCTACGCCCAGCTGGGCCTGCAGGTGCCGAAGACGTGGGCGGAGTTCGCCTCCAACGCCGAGGCGATCAAGGCCGCGGGCATCGCCCCCGTCGTGCAGACCTACGGCGAGACGTGGACCTCCCAGCTCTTCGTCCTCGGCGACTTCCACAACGTCGCGGCGGCCAACCCCGAGTGGGCCGAGCAGTACACGGCCAACCAGGCCAAGTACGCCACCGACCCCGCCGCCCTCGCCGGCTTCCAGCACCTGCAGGAGGCGCACGAGAAGGGCTGGCAGAACGCCGACTTCGCCTCCGCCAAGGTCGAGGACGGCATGCGGGCCCTCGCCGCCGGGGAGGGGGCGATGTACCCCATCCTCTCGGCCAACGTCACCACGCTGCTGAGCGCCGACCCCGACGCCGGCGACCGGATCGGCTTCTTCGCGCTGCCCGGCGAGGACGCGGCCACCAACGGCCTGACCGCCTGGTACCCCAACGCCGTCTACGTCCCCAAGAGCACGACGGGCGCGAAGCTGGAGGCGGCCGAGAAGCTGGCGGCCTTCATCGCCAGCCCCGACGGCTGCGAGGCGCAGACGCAGGCGGCGCCGCCCACCGGCCCCTACCTGGTCGAGGGCTGCGAGCTGCCGGCCGACGTGCCGCAGGTGACCAAGGACGTCAGCGCCTACTTCGAGGCCGACGCGCAGAGCCCGGCGCTGGAGTTCCTCTCGCCCGTCAAGGGCCCCGCGCTGGAGCAGATCACCGTCGAGGTGGGCTCCGGCATCCGCCCGGCGGCCGACGGCGCCGCCCTCTACGACCAGGACGTGGAGAAGCAGGCCCAGCAGCTCGGTCTCGAGGGCTGGTGAGTCCACCGACCCCCACCCACCCCCGACGCCTGCCGGGGGTGGGTCCGTCGAAGGAGGCCCACGAGGTGTCGACGACGATCAGCTCCACCGCCGCCCGGTCCCGGACCCGGCCGGCCCGCACCCCCGGCGGGTCCAGCCGGCACCGCGGTCCCTACCCGGGCTGGTTCTACCTGCCCGCCGCCGTGATCTACGGCGTGCTGTTCATCATCCCCACCCTGCTCTCCTTCTACTTCGCCCTCACCCGCTGGACGATCTTCGACTCCGAGTTCATCGGCCTGGGCAACTTCGCGCAGTTCTTCTCCGAACCGGCCCTGACGAAGGGCTTCGTCAACACCTTCGTCTACGCCGTTCTCACCTCCGGCGCCAAGGTGGTCCTCGGCCTGGGCCTGGGGATGCTGCTCACCAGCCAGATCGTCGGGCGCGGCTACCTGCGCGCCGTCGTCTTCTTCCCCGTCCTGGTCTCCTCCGTCGGCGTCGGCATCACCTTCCAGGTGCTGATGAACCCCACCAAGGGCGCGATCAACGCCGCCCTGGGCGTGATCGGCATCGACGGCCCCGGCTGGCTGACCAACCCCGACCTGGCCCTCTTCTCCGTGGCCATGGTCGACGTCTGGAAGGGCGTGGGCCTGGCCACCCTCATCTACATGGCCGGCATCGTCTCCATCCCCAAGGAGTACTACGAAGCCGCCAAGGTCGACGGCGCCGGGTCCTGGACGCTGTTCCGCAACGTCATCTTCCCGCTGTCCTGGCCGGCGACCTCCACCGTCGTCACGCTCTCCCTCATCGGGGGGCTGCGCTCCTTCGACCTCATCTGGGCGATGACGCGCGGCGGGCCCGGCTTCACCTCCGACGTCATCGCCAGCGTGATCTACAAGCAGTACCAGGCCGGCTTCTACGGCCTCTCCACCGCCGGCAACGTCATCCTCTTCGTCGCGGTCACCGCCATCGTGCTGCCGCTGACGCGCTTCCTGGCCCGCAAGGAGGTCGAGCTGTGAGCACCACCACCACCCCGGCCTCCGAGCCGGCGGGAGCGGTGCAGCGCGCCGCGCACCCCCAGCGCCTCTCCAGCACCTCCGGCGGGCGGGTGGGCGGCCCGCGGGCGGCGCTGTACCGCTACGGGGTGGGGATCGTGGCGATCGTGGCGAGCATCGTCGTCTTCATCGTCCCCTTCGCCTTCATCGCGCTGACGGCGCTCATGGACGCCCGCCAGGCCGGGGAGTTCAGCTTCGCCCTGCCGCGCTCCTTTCAGGGCTGGTCCAACTTCGTGGAGGTCGTGCAGACCCGCGACTACCTGCTGATCATCGCCTTCATCAACTCCATCGTCCTCACCGTGGCCTCGGTGGTCCTGATGGTCGTGCTGGGCTCGATGGTCGCCTTCGTGCTGCAGCGGCGCACCACCCGCCTCACCGGCTTCATCAACTTCCTCGTGCTGGCCGGGCTCATCATGCCGCCGGCGATCGTGCCGACGATCTGGGTGCTGCAGCGGCTGGGGCTCTTCGCCACCATGCCGGGGCTGATCCTGGTGGAGGTCGCCTTCGGGATCTCCTTCACGATCCTGCTCTTCCGCGCCTTCATCTCCACCATCCCCCGGGAGCTGGACGAGGCGGCGGTGCTGGACGGCGCCGGGCCGCTGCGGCTGTTCTTCCGGGTGATCCTGCCGCTGCTGCGCCCGGTGGTGGTCACGGTGGTGCTGGTGCAGTCGGTGGCGGTCTTCAACGACTTCCAGACCCCGCTGTACTTCCTGCCCGGCGACGCGGGCGCCACGGTGCAGCTGACGCTGTTCACCTTCCAGAGCCAGAACCTGTCCAGCTACAACCTGCTGTTCATGGACGTGCTGCTCATCACGATCCCGCCGCTGGTGCTGTACCTGTTCTTCAACCGCCAGATCGTCGCCGGCATGACCTCCGGCGCCGTCAAGGGC
>NZ_JAAALL010000480.1 GCF_009906315.1 Kineococcus vitellinus
GGCGGGACGGGGACCCCGACCGGGCGAGCCGGGCCGGGCCGGGGTCGATCGTAGGTCCCCGCCCGCGCCGCCTCAGGCCCGTTCGAGGCTGAACCAGACCACCTTGCCCGGGTGCCCGCCGTCCGCGTCGTGCCGCACGCCCCAGGCGCTGGCCCCGCCGTCCACCAGGCGCATGCCCCGCCCGTTGAGGGCGGCGTCGTCGTCGGTGAGCACCTGCGGCGGGCGCTCGTTGCCGTCGTGGACCTGCACGAGCAGCCGGTCCCCGGAGCTGGTCACCGTCACCCGCGCGTCGCTGCGGCCGTGGACGACGGCGTTGGTCACCAGCTCGCTCGTCAGCAGCTCGGCCGTCGAGGCGTCGTCCTCGCCCCAGCCGCAGCGCGCGCACACCTCCCGCACGACGGTGCGCGCCTCGCGCGCCGAGCGCGGGTCCGGCGGCAGCACGATCACGCGCGTGGTCGACGGGCCGTCGTCGGCCGTGCCCGCGGGTGCCACCGCGCCACCCGCCTCGCCCACCTCGCCCACCTCGCCCGCCGCACCCGCCTCGCCCGCCGGGACCGCGTCGTCCGCGGGCGCCCGCCCGGCGCCCGCGCCCGCGACGAGCAGCAGCGCCGTGCGGTCGTCCTCGCCGCCCGCCGCCCCGGCCGACAGCAGCTCCTCGCACAGCGCGTCCGGCTCGCCCGGGTCCCCGGCGGCCAGGACGCCGGCGATGCACCCGGTGCCGTCGCCGGTGCCGCTCGCGCGGTCCTCCACGAGCCCGTCGGTGTACAGCAGCAGCGCCGCGCCCACCGGCAGCTCCAGCACGTGCTCCGTGCGCACCGCCGCCGGGTCCACGCCCAGCAGCAGGTCCCCGTCCACCAGCTGCTCGACGCGGCCGTCGACGTGGCGCAGCAGCGGCGCGACGTGCCCCGCGCTCGCCCAGCGCACCCGCAGCCCGCCCGCGCCCCCCGCTGGGCCCGTGCCCACCAGCGCCAGCACCGCGGTCGCCAGCGTGCCCGGCTCCAGCGCGCAGACCACGGCGTCCAGGCGGTCCAGCAACCGGGCCGGGCCGTCCCCGCTGTCCCAGCCGACGCCCCGCAGCAGCGTGCGGACCTGGTTCATCGACGCGGCCGCGACCTCGTCGTGGCCGGTGACGTCGCCGACCGCCACGACGAGGTCGCCCGCGCGGTCGGTGAAGGCGTCGTACCAGTCCCCGCCGAAGCCCGCCCCCTCGGCCGCCGGGGTGCAGCGCACCGCCAGGCGCACCCCGTCCGGCGAGGGCAGGCTGCCCAGGACGCTGCGCTGCAGCTCGCGCGCCACCCGCGCCACCGCCCCCGCCGCGCGGCGGGCGGCGCGCGCCTCCAGCACCCGGTCCAGGGTGGGGGCGCAGTGCGCCGCGAACGCCTCCAGCAGCGCGACCTCCTGCTCGGTGAACGGCCCCGGCCGCGTCCAGCACACCGCGAGGCTGCCGACGACGTGCGGGCCCGCGAACAGCGGCAGCAGCGCCCACCGCTCGCGGCCGCTGAGGTCCACGGCCTCCGCCATCCGCGGGTGCTCCCGCTGCGCGGCGGCGCGGTCCGCCACCAGGACGCGCACCCCCTCGCGCGCGGCCCGGCACGCCGGCAGCGGGCTGTCGTGCGGTTCGTGCTCGTAGCGGGCGCGCAGGTCCGGCCCGAAGCTCGTCGACAGCGCCAGCCGCCAGCCGCCGTCGTCGGCGCGGGTGACCACCCCGCACCCGTCCGCGCCCAGCAGCGGCAGGCCGCGGGCCACCAGCGCCTCGTGCACCTCGTGCACCGTCGTCGCCGCGCTGAGGTCCAGCGCCAGCCGCGCCAGGCCGGCCAGCCGCCGCGCGTCGGCGGGCAGCAGGCCGTCGGCCTCCTCGCCGTTCCCCTCGCCGTCCACCTCGTCGCCGTCCGCCACCGGGACCCCCTCGCCGTGCGAGCGCCGGCGCGCCGCAGCGGCGCCGCCGCTTCGAGTGTGGACCACGTCGGCGGTCCGCGCGGGGCGGGCGGGGCGGACG
>NZ_JAAALL010000481.1 GCF_009906315.1 Kineococcus vitellinus
GGTGGGGGTGTCCGTCGGGGTGCCCGTGGGGCTGTCGGTCGGCGAGGACGTCGTGGTCGGCGAGGAGGTCGCCGTGGCGCTCGAGGAGCGGGTCGCGGTGGCGCTGGAGGTGCTCGTGGCGCCCCGGGAGGTGCCGACGTTCGCGCGGTCCGGGAAGTCGCTCTCCTCCGTGCCGGCGAGGGCGGCGCGCATGAAGGCCGTCCAGATGCGCACCGGGTAGGAGCCGCCGGTGACCTCGCGGCCGCCGAGGTCCAGCGACTCGTTGCTCGTGCCGTCGGGGCTGGTCTGGAACAGCGCGACGGAGGCGGCCAGGTCGGGGGTGAAGCCGGCGAACCACGCGGAGACGTTCTCGTTGGAGGTGCCCGTCTTGCCTGCCGCGGGGCGGCTCAGCCGCCGGGCGTAGGAGCCGGTGCCCGACTGCACGACCTGCTGCAGCGCGTAGGTCGCGTCGGCCGCCACGTCGGGGGCGATGGCCTGGGTGGTGGTCGGCGAGGCGGTGTAGGTCCGGGTGCCGGTGGAGTCGTCGATGCTGGCGATGGTGTGCCACTGGGTGCGCTTGCCCTGCGCGGCGAAGGTCGCGTACGCCTGGGTGACGTCGATGGGGTGCGGGGAGGAGGTGCCCAGCACGTTGGAGATGAACTGGTCGCCGCCGATGCCCGGGGTGTCCTCCGGGTAGCCCATCCGGACCGCGACGTCGCGGGTGGCCTCCGGGCTGACCTCCTCGTTGAGCTGGGCGTAGACGGTGTTGACCGAGTGCTCGGTGGCGGTCACCAGGTCGATGCGGCCGAACTGCTCGCCGCCGAAGTTGCGCACGGGCGTGCCGCCGAAGGTCTGCGGGCTGGAGCCGTTGAACGTCGTGCGCAGCGAGACGCCCTGCTCCAGGGCCGCGACCAGCGCGAACGGCTTGAACGTCGAGCCCGGCTGCGCGCGCGCCAGCCTCACGTCGTCGTACTGGTTGGCCAGGTAGTCGGCGCCGCCGTACATGGCCCGGACACCGCCGGTGGCGGGGTCGATGGCCGACAGCGCGACGTGGAAGCCCACCGGCAGCTCCTCGGGCAGCTGCTCCTGCACGGCCTCCACCGCGGCGGCCTGGGCCTCCGCGTCGAAGGTCGTCGTGATCCGCAGCCCGCCGCGCTCGATCTCGTCCTCGCTCAGGCCCACGGTCCCCGACAGCTCGTCCTGGACGGCCTTCAGCAGGTAGCCGTTGGTGCCCGACCACTGGTTGTCCTCGACGACCTCGATCGTCTCCGGCATCCCCGCGGCGGCGCGGTCGGCCGCCGAGAGCCAGCCCTCCTCGACCATGCCGTCGAGCACGTAGGAGACCCGGGAGGCGGCGGCAGCGGCCTGCTCCTCGCCCTTGCGGGGGTCGTAGTTGCCCGGCGCCTTGAGCAGGGCGGCCAGCAGCGCCCCCTGCGAGGGGGTGAGCTGGGAGACGTCGACGCCGAAGTAGGCCTTGGCGGCGGCCTGGACGCCGTAGGCGCCGCGGCCGAAGTAGACGGTGTTGAGGTAGTTCTCCAGCGTCTCGTCCTTGGACTGCTGCTGGTCGATCTTCAGGGCGAGGAAGAACTCCTCGGCCTTGCGGGTGTACGACTGCTCCGCGGAGAGGTAGTAGTTCTTCACGTACTGCTGGGTGAGCGTCGAGCCGCCCTGCTGCGAGCCGGTCTGCACGTTGTTCCACAGGGCGCGCGCGATGCCGGACGGGGAGACCCCGCGGTTCTCGTAGAAGCCGCGGTCCTCGGCGGCCAGGACGGCGTGCTGCACGTGCAGCGGCACCTGCTCGATCGTCACGTTCTCGCGGTTGCGGGCGGCGAAGGTGCCCAGCTGCGTGCTGCCGTCGGCGTAGTAGACGGTGCTGACCTGCGCGTCCGCGAGCTCGTTGGGGTCGGGCACGTCCACGAGGGCGTAGGCCGCGGCGAAGCCGCCGGCGCCCAGCACCAGGCCGGCCACGACGAGCCCCAGCAGCCACCGCAGGGCCCGGCGG
>NZ_JAAALL010000482.1 GCF_009906315.1 Kineococcus vitellinus
TCCACGGTGAGGCGCTGCGGGGCGGTGCCGCCGGCGGGGGCGGCGGTCGCCGGCACCGGGGCCTGACGCGCTGCGTCGCGCTGCACCCTGGTGCGCGCGGGCAACCGGGTGGCAGACTCGGTTGACAGCTCAACGAGCTGCACCGGGCCGTCGAGGAGCGTTCGTGCCACCAGTCCAGCCGCCCGCCGACCACCCGCACCGCGCACGCCCCGGCACCAGGTCCGGGTCGCTGCAGCGCAGCCTGCTCGCCCTCGTCCTCGTCCCGCTCGTCGGGCTCGTGGGCCTGGTCGGCTACGCCGTGCAGGAGCAGGCCGAGCGCGCCGGCGCCGCCGCCGCGGCCACCGACGAGGTGCGCAGCGCCGTCGCCCTCGACGTCGTGCGCGCGGCCGTGGCCCAGGAGGTCGTGCCTGTGCTCGGCCGGGCCGTCCTGGGCGACCCCGCCACCGCGGCCTCCGTGGGCCTGGACGGCGCCTCGCTGGCGGCGCTGCCGACCTCCGCGGGCGCTGATCTGGGCGCCCGGCTCTCCGCCGCGCAGCGGACCACCGACGAGGCGGTCGCCGCGGCCGGCACCACGGGCGCCGCCGCGCGGGCCGCCGCGGCCGGGCGGGAGGTGCGGCGGCTGCGGGCGCAGTCCGGCGACGGCGACCTGTCGGCCGTCTTCGGCGGCTACCGCGGCCTCGTCGCGCGCCTGGCGGTCCGGGTCGGCGACCACCTGCAGAGGGCGAGCGCCGCCGGCCTCGACGACGCCGGCACCCGCGCCGTCGCCGACCTGCAGCGCATCTCGCGGGCCTCCTCGCTGGCCAGCGTCGAGGTGCCGCTGTACTTCTCCTCGCTGACGACGAGCGGCGAGGAGCGCCTCGAGGACCGCGCGGCGTTCCTGTCGACCTGGGGCGGCTACGCCGTCGCGGCCACCGAGGTGACCTCCCTGAGCTCCCCGCGCAGCGCCGCCCGCTGGACCGGCGTCGTCTCCACCCCCGAGGCGGTGCGGCTGGAGGCGCTGCTGCGCACCGCGGCGCTGCAGGACGGCTCGCTGGAGCCGGCGCAGTTCCTCGCGCTCACCGAGGCCGACAGCGCCCGCGACGCGGCGCTGGGCGCCGTCGTCGCGCGGACCGGCGCGGACGCCGTCACCGCGGCGGGCGGCCCCGCGCGCGAGGCCCGGGACACCCTGCGCGTGCTCGTCGCCGTCTGCGCGCTGCTGGTGGCCGGCACGCTGGCCGCCGCCCTGCTGCTGCGCCGCTGGATCGCCGCCCCGCTGGGCCGCCTGGCCGCGCAGGCCCGCGCGGTCAGCGACGGCGAGCTGCTGGACGTGGAGGAGTCCGGACCCGCCGAGGTGCGCACCGTGGCCCGCGGGCTGGCCGCCGCCGTCGACAACCTGCGCCGGGTGCGCGACCAGGCCCAGGCCGTCGCCGACGGCGCGCTGGACGCCGACGTCGTGCACCGCCCCGTGCACGGCCCCCTCGGGGAGGTCGTGCACGACTCGGTGCGCCGGATGGTCGGCGCCCTCTCCGAGCGCGAGCGGCTGCAGGCCGACCTGGCGCACCAGGCCTCCCACGACGCGCTCACCGGCCTGCCCAACCGGGCGCAGGCGCTGCTGCTCGTCGAGGCGGCGCTGCACCGGGCCGCCCGCAGCGGCGGCCGGATCGGGCTGCTCTTCGTCGACCTGGACCACTTCAAGGCCGTCAACGACACCCACGGCCACTCCGCCGGCGACGAGCTGCTGCGGGTGCTGGCCGCGCGGATGGCGGCCTGCCTGCGCGGTGGCGACGTCGTGGCCCGCCTGGGCGGCGACGAGTTCGTCGTCCTCGTCGAGGGCGGGGACGGCCGCGCGGCCGGCACGGCCGACGCGGCCCTGGTGGACCTCGGCCGCCGCCTCATCGACGCCGTGAGCGAGCCGGTGGCGCTGAGCGGTCGCCACGCCGGGGCGCAGGTGCGGGTGGGGGCCAGCGTCGGCCGTGCCGGC
>NZ_JAAALL010000483.1 GCF_009906315.1 Kineococcus vitellinus
GGTCAGGACCAGGTGGCTGCCCGGGAGAGGTCCAGCCTTCGGCACCCGGCCGTGCGGGTGCCGGCGCCCCGCCTCAGCGGACGTCCACCTCGTGCTGACCGGCGGGCAGTTCGCTCTCGGCGCCGTCCTGGGCGACCAGCAGGATCGGCACGGGGCTGTCGATGCGGGCGCCGGCACCGCTGATGCGGACCTCCACCGGGCCGTGCGGGGTGGGGACGGCGCCGGCGATCTCGTGCAGGCGCCCGGGGCGCGGGGCGATGCGCACCCGCGCGTACCCGGGCAGGTCGGGGGTGATGCCCAGCACGTGGGTGATCAGGTCGCGGGCGGGGGTGGAGCTCCAGCCGTGCACCGGGGTGCCCCAGCCCCAGCACTCGCCGAAGGTGTCGTAGCCCTCGACCAGGAACTGCTCCCAGTCGCGCACCAGGTCGATCAGCAGTTCGCCGCGCCCGGCTGCGGCGACGGCGTCGTGCACGACGTGGCTGAAGTACGGCTCGGCGCGCACCACCTGCTGCTCGACGTCCCAGTCGATGCGCTGGACGCCGCGGGACTGCTCGGCCATCTTGGCGAAGCTGTACCCGGCGGTGTCGTAGTCACCGATCCAGGAACGCACCACCACCCGCTCCGGATCGGTGATGCGCTCGACGATCCGGGCCCAGCGCTCGCGCGGGGCCAGGCCGGAGACGATGACGGCGGCGTTGGTGGCCTGCGAGACGGCGGGTCGGCGCTGCCCGTCGACGACGTGGTCGACGTAGACCCCGCGCTGCTCGTCCCAGAAGTCCTCCAGGCCGTCCGCGGCGGCGGCGTGCAGGGCCCGTGCCCACGCGGCGGACCCGGGGTTGCCGGCCGCCTCGGACAGTTCGGCGAACTCCGCGAGGCTGCGTGCCCACAGGCCCGTCAGCGCCGCGCTGCGCCCGCTGAGGTGGATGCTGGACCAGTCCACCAGGTTCCACTCGGGCACCTCGGCGATCGTGCCGCGCTGGTCGAGGTAGGTGGTGTACCAGCGCAGGATCCGCTCGACGGTGGGCAGGTGCGTCCGCGCGCGCTCCAGGTCACCGTCGTGGCGGTGGAGCACGTGCACGCCGTGCGTCCAGCTCAGCGACCAGTCCGGGATGGTCAGCCCGCCGCCGGCCTCGACCTCGCCCGCCACGACCATCGGCAGGATGCCGTCCGGGCGGGGGGAGTCGCCCAGTTCCACGAAGTTGGCCGCCAGCCCCCAGTCGGCGTTGGTGACCAGGTCGACCTGCTGGTGCACCACGCCGTCGCCGACCCAGGCGCGCTGCTCGCGGGTGGGGCAGTCGGTGTAGGCGTCCAGGGAGTTGGCCTGCACGGTGCGCACCCCGGCGCGGTACAGGATCTCCAGCACGGGGTCGCTGCTGGTGAAGTAGGCGCCGCCGGTGCGGGGGTAGAGGTGCTCACGCACCTGCACCCGCGAGATCGTCACCTCCGCCTCCGCCACCTGCACCTCGTCGTCGCCCTGCTGGTCGGCATCGCCCGCGTGGACGACCAGGTGCAGGTGGCGCAAGCCGTTGACCTCCAGGGCCTCGAAGGTGCCCTTCCCACCGGCGCAGACGTAGCGGGCCCCGGTGGCCGGGTCGAGCTGCGCCGCGGCCGGGTCGGCGCGCAACGCCTTCTCGCGGTAGTGCAGCTCCACCGCGGTGCCCGCCGGGGCGTCGACGTCGACCTCGACGAACCCGACGACGATGCGCCCGAAGTCCACGGCCAGGTGCTGCACCCGGCCGCGCTCCAGCGGGAAGCGGACCGGCAGCTCGGCGGCGTCCGTGCTCGTGGCGGTTCCTGCGGCGGGGCGTGCAGCGCCGTCCTGGCCCACGGCCTGCAGCACGCGGGGGACGGGGTGATCGCTGGACCAGGCGGGCGCCGGGTGGCTGGAGACCGCCGACACCCGGGCGGGGGAGACGCGCTCGCCGACCAGGTGGGAGATGCCCCGCG
>NZ_JAAALL010000484.1 GCF_009906315.1 Kineococcus vitellinus
CCCGACCCCGTCCCACCCGATCCCGAACCGAGGAGATCCCCGTGGCCGTCAGCCTGAACAAGGGCCAGAAGCTGTCGCTGACCAAGAGCGGAGGTGGCACCCTCACCCGCGTCTTCATGGGCCTGGGCTGGGACGCCGTCGCCAAGGGCCTGTTCCGCAAGAAGGCGGTCGACGTCGACCTCGACGCGAGCGTGCTGCTCTTCGACACGGCCGGCAAGCTCGTCGACCAGGTCTGGTTCCAGCAGCTGCGCAGCAAGGACGGCTCCGTCACCCACACCGGCGACAACCTCACCGGCGAGGGCGAGGGCGACGACGAGACGATCTACGTCGACCTGCCCGCGGTGCCGCCGGCCGTCAGCACGCTGGTGTTCACCGTCAGCAGCTTCACCGGCCAGGACTTCTCCTCGGTCCAGAACGCCTTCTGCCGCCTCGTGGACGCCGCCCAGCCGCAGCAGGTGGAGCTCGCCCGCTACGCCCTGTCGCAGGCCGGCCCGCACACCGCGCAGATCATGGCCAAGCTCACCCGCGAGGGTTCCGGCTGGGCCATGACGGCCATCGGCGAACCCGCCAGCGGGCGCACCATCCGCGACCTGCTGCCCGCGGTCACGCCGCACCTGTGAACGGGCGGACCGGCCTGCCAGGCACCTGCGACCCGGTCGGCTGACGGGGAGACGCCGTGCGCCACTTCTCCGCGCTCGACGACGAGCAGACCCGCCGGCTCTTCCTGCAGCCGCCCCGCCCCGTCGACCTCACCGCCGGCCGCGACGCGCTCGCCGTCGCGCTGGGCGCCACGCTGTACTGCCCCGCGACCCGCCAGCGGCTGGCGGGCGACCTGCTGCGGCTGGCCCGCCGCGGGGTGCGCTCGGCCGTGGTCTGCCTGGAGGACTCGGTGCCCGACCACCGGGTCGCCGAGGCCGAGGAGACCCTCGTGCGCGAGCTGGCGGGCCTGGCCCGCACCCCGGAGTGGGCCGGCGACGCCCCGCTGATGCTCTTCGTGCGCGCGCGCAGCCCCGAGCAGCTGCTCGACGTCGTCACCCGCAGCGGCGTGGGCCTGGACTGCCTGCTCGGCTTCGTCGTGCCCAAGTTCGGCGGAGCGGGCCAGCCCGCGCCGGAGCGGTGGATGCAGGCGGTGCGGGAGGCCTCCGCGCGGGCCGGGCGGCGGCTGTGGGCGATGCCGGTGCTGGAGAGCCGGGACATCGCGCACCTGGACACCCGGCACGCGGCGCTGGCCGCGATCCGCGAGGTCCTCGACGCCCACCGCGACCTCGTGCTGGCGGTGCGCACCGGCGCCACCGACCTGTCCGCCGCCTACGGCCTGCGCCGCCCGCGCGGGTCCACCGTCTGGGACGTGCGCGTGGTCGCGGACGTCCTCGGCGACGTCATCAACGTGCTGGGCCGCGCCGACGGCAGCGGCTACCCCATCACCGCCCCGGTCTGGGAGCACTTCACCTCCGGCGAGCGGGTCTTCCGCACCGCGCTGGCCGCCGGCCCCTTCACCGGCTCCGGCGCCGAGCAGCTGCGCGAGCAGCTCATCGCCGACGACCTCGACGGCCTCGTGCGCGAGCTCGTCCTCGACCAGGTCAACGGCCTGCAGGGCAAGACGGTCATCCACCCCTCGCACGTCGCCGTCGTGCACGCCATGTCGGTGGTGACCCACGAGGACTTCTGCGACGCCTCCGACGTCGTCGGCCAGAGCGGCGGCGGCGCCATGGCGTCGGCCTACCGCAACAAGATGAACGAGGCGGGTCCGCACCGCGCCTGGGCCGAGCGCGTCCTCGCGCGCGCCGACGCCTTCGGCGTCGCCCGCGAGGACGTCTCCTACGCCCACCTGCTGAAGGCGCAGGACGACGCGTGGCGGGCGTTCGCCGCCGCCGGGGAGGGGGTGCGGGCGTGAGCGTGCAGGACGGGCTGGCGAGCGACGGGGTGGCGCGGGGCGCGGGCTGGAG
>NZ_JAAALL010000485.1 GCF_009906315.1 Kineococcus vitellinus
CGCCCGGGCCCCGCCGCGGGTCGGGGCGCCGCGCGTTCACGCGTCGCCGGTCAGCAGGCCGAGCTCGGTGAGGATCGGGCCGAGGGAGGTGATGACCTCCGGCGTCGGCATCGCCCCCGTCGGGCGCCCCTGCGCCCACCGGCGCCCGTAGGAGAAGGCGATGTCCGCGCTGCCGGCGTCGGCGATGCGGGCCAGCACCCGCCCGCAGGCCAGCCACCGCTCGACGGTGGTGTGCTGGGCGGTCGCCGCCCAGACGGAGGCCGCGACGGCGTACGTCTTGTCGGTGCGCCGGGGGTCCACCACCCAGGAGTCCGGGTCGCGCAGCAGCTCCTCGGGATCGGGCAGGTCGAGGTCGCGCACGTAGGCCAGGAACGTCCCGGCCGCGGCGACGCCGACGGTCCCGGAGACCAGGAGGGTGATCACCGTGCTGTTCACCCCCGCCGCCCGGGCGTGCGCGTACAGCCGCGCCGCCATCTCCCACGAGCGCGGGGTCGGGAACGCGCGACCGGCCTCGTCCGAGGACGAGGGCATCCGCGTGACCAGCTCGGGCTTGGAGCCCAGGAACACCCCGACGAGCGTCGTCGTCTGCTCCAGCAGCTCCGCCACGCGCGCCTCGTCGGCCCGCGGGACGCGCACGGGCGGCCAGCCGCTGGTGAACCCCTCGCGCACGGTCTCCGCGTCCAGGCTCCACGTCAGGTGCAGGAAGCGGTTGGCCACGGGCGGGGCGAGGTCCCAGCCGTCGGCGGCGACGTCCGGGGGGTTCGCCGCGGCGACGGTGCGCACCTGCGCGGGCAGGCGCAGGTCGCCGACGACGCCCTCGAGGATCGGGCGCAGCAGCGCCGCCTGGGTGGCGGGCGGCGCGGTGGAGACCTCGTCGTAGAACTGGATCCCGCCGCGGCCCTCGCGCTCGACGGCGTCGCGCAGCCGCACCGCCCACGACGGCGGCGCCAGCGCGGCGGTCCCCGAGGCGGTGTCGACGACGGGCAGGCCCGCGAAGTCGCTGGGTTCGCGGATCGAGGCGATGACCGTCTCCAGGTGGGCGCCCATGCCGTCGGCCAGCTCGCGCACGACCGACGACTTGCCCTGGCCCGGCGGCCCCCACAGCACCACGGGGACGTTGGCGAGCAGGGCGACGCCCAGGGCGTCGCAGGTGTCGGTGTGCTGCTGGCTCATGCGGAGGTCCTCCGGGAGGCGTCGGGGGAGGCGCCGCCCAGCGCGCCCCGGAAGGCGGCGAGGAAGGCGATGCGGTCGGGGGTGAGCGTGCCCGCGGCGTGGGCGGCGGCCACGTCGGCCGCGCCCAGCCCGGCGCCGGCCGCCGCGAGGACCAGGCGCAGGTCCAGGTCGCCGCCCGGGGGGTGGGCGGCGAGGAAGCCGCGCAGGTCCGCGTGCAACTCGGCGAAGGCGAGGACCTCGTGCGGGTCCAGGTCGACGCGGTGCCCGCTGAGCAGGGCGCGGGCGCGCAGCCGCGCCGCGGGGTCGGTCAGGGGCACCGCTTCCCCGTCGAGGTGGGTCAGGCGCACGGTGGTCCCGACGGCGGCGATGCGCACCCGGCGCCCCAGCGCGGGCAGCAGCAGGTGGCGGTGCAGGGTCACGACGACCTCGGGCCAGTCGAAGGGCGGCTGCTCGGGCACCGGCGCCGGCGCGGAGGCCGGCCTGCTGCGCGTGAGGGTCGGCGGCGCCTCCGGCCGGCGGGGCCGCTGGGCGCGCCAGGCGCTCCAGACGGCGTCCGGGACCCCGCCGTGCGGCAGCGGCCGCGCCGGGGGGTCGGCGACCAGGTCGACGGCCTCCAGCCGCACGCGCACCGGCGCCGGGCCCGGGCGGGGGCGTCGGTGACGGCGTCGGGCGGGCACCGACCGAGCGTAGGCACGGGCGCGGGCCCGCGCGCCCCGGGGGCGGGCCGCCCAGGTGCAGTCACGGGTGCAGTCATCCGACGGAAGCGGTGGCAC
>NZ_JAAALL010000486.1 GCF_009906315.1 Kineococcus vitellinus
TGGCTGGACACCCACCTGCGTACCGGCCCGCACGCTCCCACCGACCAAGGCCACACCGACCACACCGCCCGGGTCGTGCTGGAGGCCACCTTCCACACCCGCCAGCAGCAGGTGATCACAGTGCGGCTGCTCGGCTCCGGCACGGACTGGGGCATCGCGCGACCACCGCGACCGCTGACGGTCTTCTACGATCCGGCGCACGCCGGCGAGGCGATGTCCGCTGAGGACCTGCGCTCCGACACCGATGACGCTGTGCCCGCAGCGGTGGTCCTGGCCGTGCTCGGAGAGCTGGTCGCGCTCGTCGGCAACGGCGACCCGTGCTTGTGCCGCCGACCAGACCGCTGACGCCTCACCCGCTGACGCCTCACCCGCTGACGCCTCGGAGCACCGCGACCTACCGCCCACCCGATCCGCCGGCCTCCAGCCGCTGATGCGATGGCAGGCTCCTGCCGAGATGACGTCCGGCTCCGGGGCGCGGCTAGCCCGAACAGGTGATGCACCGCTGAGCGCAAGCACCTCTGCTTGCCGCGGCGGCACCCGGCCAGCACGGTAGGGCGATGGACACGGTGGGGCGATGAGCCAAGGACAGATCGCCGCCCTCGTGTGGGGACCGCTGGCCATCGTCATGGGCATCTGCTTCGTCCGATTCCGCGAGCGCATCTCCCGCGCCGCCCAGGCCGCCCGCGGCCGGCACCAGACGCCGGCGCTGATGGCCGCCGCCGGCATCTTCTTCACCATCGCCGGAGCAGGCGTGCTCCTCGGCGCGCTGACAGGCGCCCTGCGCTGAGCGGTCGGCACCGGTGAGCAGGAGAAGGCGAGCAGGAGAAGGCGAGGTGGAGAAGGTGACACCGCAGCAGACCCAGCACGCCCCGCAGGACCCCGGGGCCTGCACGGCCGTGACGGCCAGCGCCAGCGGGGCCCTGCTGGCGGTGAGCCCGACCTGAGCGGGTTGCAGAGCACCTACAGCGTACGGCTGGGCAGGGGGCCGCGCCGCGTCATCCTGATCGCCTTCACCCTCGCGAGCGCCGGGGCGGTGCTCAGCGTGGTGAGCGCCGAGGACTGGTTCCAGGTGGGCACCGCGCTGATGTGGCTGGCGTTCTACGCGCTCGCTCCCAGCTTCCACTTGTGGCGCCCACCGGCCATCTTCCTCAGCGAGCAGGTCTGCGCGTTCGGCGCTTCCTCACCGCTGGGCCCGTGCTGACCTGGAGCCAGGTGGAGGCCGTGCAGGTGCAGGGGCGCTGGCAGGAGCACAGCACCATCACCACCCGCCCGTCCAGCGGTGCTGCACACGCACAGCCACGAACGCAGCTTCGAGCACGGCCACGAACACTGCCGTTGACCGGCATGCCGGCGCAGGACGCGCAGCGCCTGGCCGATGCGCTGCAGCGCTAGCGCGAAGGCACGGGCACTCGGAACACGAGCGCTCAGGACACGGCGGCTCGGGCACCGGCTGATCCACCGCCGAGCCCGCCGGGCGATCACCTCAACGATCACCTGACCGATCAAGGTGGGCGCGGCCAGCACGATGATGGCGCAGGCGGCCCCCGACACGCCCGGTGACGGCCGTGACGGCTCCACGCGCCTGGCTGACCCCGCCACCCATCACCGCTGCGGCACATCGAGCTGGCTCAGACGCACACGCCGGCCGGCCCGAACGTACTGGAGCGCGGCACTGCCTCATCTTGTCCGCAACAGGCACGAGTGCACCGCGGCTCGGAGAGTAGGAACAGGCCTTCAAGCCACTGGTGCGGCGTCGCGCGCCTCCGCCCGCGCGCTGGGCGGTAGCGCTGGCCGGGCACGCGCAACCCTCACCGCCCGGCCTCAGCGCCCGCCCTCAGCGCCCGCGGCGGCTTCGTTGGCGGCCACGAGCATGTGAGCGGCCTTGCGCTGCGCCCACCCCAGCATCCCCAGCGCCACCACCAGCAGCCCACCCACGGTGAAG
>NZ_JAAALL010000487.1 GCF_009906315.1 Kineococcus vitellinus
GGGACGGGGTGGAGCGGGAGCCGGACGGCCATGGCGATCTCCTCGGGGCGGGTGACGTCCAGACCGCCGGGAGGAGCGGGAGTCATCGGCCCGGGGCCGGGTCGCTCAGGCGCCCAGCTCGAACCAGACGGTCTTGCCGAGCGGGCCCACCCCGAGCTCGGTGCCCCAGCGGGTGGACAGCAGCTCCACCATCGCCATCCCGCGCCCGCTCTCGGCGTCGGCGCGCTGGGCCCCGATGAGCGGCATCCCGCCGCCGTCGTCGGAGACCTCCAGGCGCAGCGAGGAGCCGTCGACCCGGCTCAGGGAGACCCGCACCATGCCGTCGCCGTGGACGACGGCGTTGGTGATGACCTCGCTGGCCAGCAGCAGCGCGGACTCGACGGTGTCCTCCTCGACCTGGGAGGCCGCCACCCACGGGGCGCACCACTCCGCGATGAGCCAGCGGGCGACGCCGACCGAGCGCGGGCTGGGCGGGAGGACCACGTGGAACACCGGTCCACTCCCTCCCCCCGAGGACGTCGCCGCCGGCGCCGCGGCTGCTCCACGACGTCGACCACCAGCACGCGTGCGAGCCGAGCCGTCACTGCGCGTCCACAGTCAATCACCCAGGCGGCCCCTTGTCCCGGTGCGGGGCGCTCAGAGGGGCAGGTCGACCCCGGCCACCTCCAGCAGCGTCACCAGCGCCAGGACCGCGCACACGGTGCCGCCGACGCGGCTGACGGTCGCGACGCTGAGCCTGCGCATCAGGGTCGCCCCGGCCGCGGCGGCCAGCGCCGAGACCACCAGCAGCGCCGCCCACGCGCCCGCGAAGACCGACAGCGGGTCCTCGTAGCGGGCCGCCAGGCCGGCGGTGAACAGCTGCGACAGGTCGCCCCACTCGGCGAGGAAGACCACCCCGAAGCAGGCCGCGACGCCCCGCAGCCCGGGCCTGCCGCCGCGCACCTTCTCCTCGTACTCGTGCAGCGCCTCCTCCTCGGCCTGCCGGGCCCTGGCCGCACCGCGGAAGAGGGTGATCGCGCCGACGGCGAACAGGGCCGCCGCCACCGCCGCGACCGGGCGGTCGGGCAGGCGCGCGAGGAGCCCGCCCGCGACGACGGCGATGGCGCACTGCACCGCGAAGGCCAGGCCGACCCCGACCCACGCCGTCAGCGGGCGGTAGCGGGTCGCCAGGACGAGCGTCGCCACGAACGTCTTGTCGGGCAGTTCCAGCAGCAGCACGGGCAGGAAGCTGGCTGCCACGACGGCGGGTTCCACGGATCTCCAATCGGCGGTCGCCTCATGGGAGCACACCGCCCGCCCGTCGCGGAAATCGCCCGAGGAACCGGTCGGCGAGGGCGAACAGCACGGCCAGCAGGCCGAACGCGACGACGAACACCGCGACGGCGAGAGACACTCCGCCCCAACCGATCCGGTCGACGTCGAGGAACCAGTAGGGGTACCGCACGACGGAGTTCGTCAGCTGCCCGCGGACCAGCGCGAAACCCGCGTACGCCAGCGGGTACAGCAGCCACACGAGACTTCGGCGCACCGAGAAGCCGGGGTGCGGGCGGCCGAAGACCCAGTCCACCAGCGCCAGCAGCGGGGCGGCCACGTGCAGCAGGTCGCTGGCCGGGCGGCCGGAGAGCAGCAGCACCGCCCCCGGCCCGCCGCCGGGCACGAGCACCGTGTTGTAGACCGCGAACGTCACGGTGACGAAGAACGTCGCACCGCCGACGACCAGCGGCGGCGGCTGGCGGCGGCGGGCCGCCCCGGCCAGCAGCGACCACAGCAGCACCGCGGCCAGCAGGAGGTTGCTCTGGATCGTGAAGAAGACCAGCTTCGCGCCCAGGCCGGCCGGGCCCAGCCGGGGCTCGGCGAAGGTGGCCGAGGCGTCCCACAGCACGCCCGCCAGCACGCAGGTCAGGGCGAGCAGGCGCAGCGCGGTGGAGGCG
>NZ_JAAALL010000488.1 GCF_009906315.1 Kineococcus vitellinus
GCCCCGACGGCCCCGACGGCCCCGACGGCCCCGTCGGGGCCGTCGGGGCCGTGGGTGGTGCCGGTGCTCATGCGGGGCCTCCGAGCAGGAGCGCCGCGCTGCGCACCGCGGGCAGGGCGAGGGCGTCGTCGACCGCCGCGGGCGCGGTGGTGGCGGCGGGGCGGCGGGTGACGGCGTCGCCGATGCTGCGGCGCTCGGCGCGGTCGTAGGCGCCGAAGGTGCGCCGCAGCAGCGGCAGGACGTCGGTGAACTCGCGCTCCGGCAGCGAGCACACCCAGCCGTCGAGCAGTGCCAGCAGGTCCGCGTCGTGGACGAGCAGCAGCCCGTCGCGCCCCAGGAAGCCCTCCACCCAGGCCGCCTGGGCGGGGGCCGGGGCCCCGAGCGACAGGGCCCGCCGCAGCCGGCGGGCGGCCTCGGCGGGCAGCAGCCGCCCGGTGTCGCGCAGCAGGCGGGTGGCGCGGCCGGCGAGCAGGCCGTGCACGTCGGTGCGGGCGGAGACCCCGGCGAGCGCGGCCAGCCACCGGTCGGCGGCCCCGGCGTCGTCCCACAGGAGGACGGCGGCGTGGACGTCGTCGAGCGCCGCCCGCAGCGCGGCGGCCCCGGCGTCGTCGAGGCTGGTCACGGCGGCCGGCAGCGCGGCGCAGGTGCGCACGAGCAGGCTCGCCGCGACGGCGGTCAGCGTGGTGGCGCTGGTGCCGCGGACGTCGCTGTAGCGGGCCGCGCGCACCAGCGCGGGCAGCGCGGCCATCAGGTGGGCGACGTCCAGGTCCAGGGCCGCGCGCTCGTCCAGCGCGCCGACGACCACGGGCAGCGCCTCGGGCAGGTCGGCCAGCAGGCAGCGCTCCACGAGCGCGGTGAGCTCGGGCAGCGGGGCGCCGGCGGCCTCGGAGACCGCCCTGGCGCTCGCGGCGGCCGGCACGGTGGTGCCCCAGAGGGAGGCCTCCACGACGGCCACGGCGAGCTCGGGCGCCCACACCAGCCGCCACGCCTCGCGGAACGTGCCGGTGCTGCGGGCCTGCGGGCGGGCCGGCACCCCCCAGTCGACGCCCAGCAGCCGCAGCCGGTGCAGCAGCCGGCTGCGGGCGGCGTCGGTGTCCTTGCGCAGGTCCAGCTCCAGCAGCCGCTCGGCGGGCTCCTGGGCCAGCCGCAGCCGCTTCGCGCTCGCGCGCAGGTCGGCGGCCAGCGGGACGGTCGGTGCGCCGTCGGGCACGGTGCCCATCGCCTCGCCGACCACCAGGCGGTCGGTGACCAGGGCCAGCAGGGCGTCCTCGCCGTCCACCAGGACGGCGCGGGTGGCCTCGGTGACCTCGGCGAGCCCGGCCAGCGGGCGCCCGCGCAGGACGGCGAGGGTCTCCGCCAGCCGCACGGCCTCGATGACGTGGGCGCTGGAGACGGGCAGGTCCTCCGCGCGCAGGACGCCGGCGACCCTCGTCAACCAGCGCGCGACGGGCTCGTCGCGGGCGGTGAACAGGTGGTGGTACCAGCCCGGGGAGGTGATGCCCGCGCCGTAGCCGGAGGCGTGCGCGAGGCGCGAGTGCGTCCACGGCACCCAGGTGACGGTGGTGCGGCGCTTCGGGGCGCCGCGCAGCAGGCGGGCGTCGGAGGCCGCGGACGGCAGCGCGCCGCTGAGCGCCGGCGCGTGCCAGGCGCCGCAGACGACGGCGACCCGCCGGGCGCCGCCCTTGAGGACCTCGCGCAGGACCTGGCGCATGTGCGCCTCGCGCCGGTCCTCCACGAGCTGCTGCGCCGCGGGCAGCGCGGGCGCGGCGGCCCGCAGCGCGGCCATCGCCTCGGTGAGGACGTCGAAGGGGGTGGACTCCTGCAGGCGGGACTCCACGACGTCCTCCCACCAGCGCTCCGGGTCGTCGTAGCCGCCCGCCGCGGCGAGCGGCTACGACGACCCGGAGCGCTGGTGGGAGG
>NZ_JAAALL010000489.1 GCF_009906315.1 Kineococcus vitellinus
GGGGAGATCGGCGCCGTGGGCGGGCGCACCCGCCCGCCCACGGCGCCGATCTCCCCCACCCCGGGCAGGAAGACGAGGACGTCGCCGGTGTCCTCCTCCAGCGCGCGCCCCACGAGCGCGGCGACGTGGTCCAGCAGCGCCGGGTCCACGCGCAGCCCCTCCGGGGGGCGCACCGGGCGCGGCGGCGGGGCCCACCGCACCTGCAGCGGGTGCACGGGGGCGGTCGCGGTCACGACGGCACCGCCGGTCAGCGCGGCGAGCCGGCCGACGTCGAGGGTGGCCGAGGCGGCCACCAGCCGCAGGTCCTCGCGCAGCAGCTCGCGGGCCTGCACCAGGAAGGCCAGCGCGAGGTCGGCGTCGAGCTGGCGCTCGTGGACCTCGTCGAGCAGCACGGTGCCCACGCCGGGCAGGTCGGGGTCGCGCAGCAGCCGGCGCAGCAGCAGCCCGGTCGTGACGACCTCGACGCGGGTGGCCGCCGAGGAGCGGCGCTCCCCGCGCACCGCGTAGCCGACCGTGCGCCCGACGGGCTCGCCCAGCAGCGCCGCCATCCGCGCGGCGGCCGCCCGGGTGGCCACCCGGCGCGGTTCGGCGACGAGCACGCGGCCGGGCCGCGCGGCCGCCAGCGCCAGCGGCACGAGCGTGGTCTTGCCGGTGCCGGGCGGGGCCTGCAGGACGGCGCTGCCGCGGCTGTCCAGCACCCGCAGCAGCTCCCCGACGACCGCGCCGACGGGCAGCGAGGCCAGCAGCGGGGCGAGCACCACGGGCGTCAGCGGGTCGCCGCGGGAACCGGTCGAGGGCTCCGACGGGGAGGAGGACGAGGTGCGGCCCGCGGCCGAGCCGGGCGCGCTACGGCGCCGGGTGGCGACGGTGACGTCGACCCGGACCTCGATCCCGGCGGCGGCGCAGGCGCAGGGCCCCCGCGGCGAGCGCGAGGGCCATCAGGACGAGGACCACCACCTGCGGCGCGCCGAGGACCGGACCGGCGCCCTCCCAGGCGTACCCGCCGCTGGCCAGCCCCGCCTGGCGCTCGAAGTGGTTGCGGGCGCCCGGGAAGAAGAAGTCGTCGACGCCGTAGGCGATCGGGAAGGCCGCCGGGCCGGCGAGCACGGTGGCCACGGCCCACTGCGGGCGGTGGCGCGACTCGTGCTCGGCCAGCGCCCCCGCCTCGGTGGGCACGGTCGGGAAGCGCGGGGAGAGCACCACGTCGCCGAAGTTGACGGAGCGCTCCCCCGCGCGGGCCACGGTGCGCACGGCCACGTAGTAGTGAGCGGCGGCGTAGCGGCAGACCGTGGTGCCGGTGGCGTCGGCGTAGAGCATCGCCAGCCCGGTCTCGGGCCAGGTGGCGAGCTTCTGCGCGTAGAGCGTGGGGGTGAACCCGTCGTCCCCCTCGGTGCTGCCCCACTCCTCCCCCGGCACCGACGAGCAGACCGGGGAGTCGTCGAGGTCGGTGACGGCGCGCCAGGCGGTCCCGACGAGGATCAGCGCCAGCGCCAGCCCCGCGGCCACCCCCTGCAGGACCCGCACCGGCGCGCTGCGCAGCGGGGCCTTCCGGCCGCGCCACAGCCACCAGAGCGCGCCCAGCAGCCCGCCGACGAGCAGCCAGAACAGCACGTGGGCGGTGGCGCGGCTCAGCGGGTGGCTGAACCCCGCCAGGCGCACCGCGACCACCCCGTCGACTCTAGGTGCGCGGGTCGTCCGGCACGTCCCGCGAGCACGTCGCGCACCACGCGCAGCAGAGCCGCAGCTCCTCGCGCCCGGGGGCGGGGGAGCTGCGGCTCTGCCGGTGCTGCTCGGGGTGCTGCTGGGCGGGACGGCTCAGGCGGTGGTGCGCCCCGCCGCACCGGCGCCGCGACCGCGGCCACCGCGCGCGCCCGGAGCGGTGCAGGTAGGCCTTGTGCTCGGT
>NZ_JAAALL010000048.1 GCF_009906315.1 Kineococcus vitellinus
CACTAGAGTCCCTCCACGTGCCCGCCCGTGTGGTCGTCCTCGCCTCCGGCTCCGGTTCGACGCTGCAAGCGCTGCTCGACGCGGCCGACCCGTCGTTCGAGGTCGTGGCGGTGGGCTCCGACAAGCCCGGCGCCACCGCCCTGGAGCGCGCCCGCGCCGCGGGGGTGGAGACCTTCACCGTCGCACCGGGCGACCACGCCGACCGCCCCGCCTGGGACGCGGCCCTGGCCGGCGCCGTCGCCGCCCGCGAGCCCGACCTGGTCGTGCTGGCCGGGTTCATGCGCATCCTCGGCGCCCCGGTGGTCGACGCCTTCGCCGGCCGCCTGGTCAACACCCACCCGGCGCTGCTGCCCTCCTTCCCCGGCGCCCACGGCGTGCGCGACGCGCTCGCCCACGGCGTGAAGGTCACCGGCTGCACCGTCCACCTCGTCGACGCCGGTGTCGACACGGGGCCGATCCTGGACCAGGTGGCCGTGCGGGTCCTCGACGACGACGACGAGGCGAGCCTGCACGAGCGCATCAGGGCCAGCGAGCGCGAGCTCCTCGTCGACGTCGTGGGCCGGCTGGCCCGCGCCACCCCCGCACCCGCAGCAGCACCCGACAGCGAGAGGACGGCCACCCGCCGATGACCGCGGATCACAAGGTCCCCGTGAAGCGCGCCCTGGTCAGCGCGTACGACAAGACGGGGCTGGAGGAGCTCGCGCAGGGCCTGCACGCCGCCGGCGTGGCCATCGTCTCCACCGGTTCCACGGCCTCGCGCATCGCCGCCGCCGGGGTCCCGGTGACGCCGGTGGAGGAGCTGACCGGCTTCCCCGAGTGCCTGGACGGCCGGGTCAAGACGCTGCACCCGCGGGTGCACGCCGGCATCCTCGCCGACCGGCGGCTGCCCGAGCACGTGCAGCAGCTGGCCGACCTGGACGTCGAGCCCTTCGACCTCGTCGTGGTCAACCTCTACCCGTTCGCCGCGACCGTCGCCTCCGGCGCCGGCGAGGACGAGGTCGTCGAGCAGATCGACATCGGCGGCCCGTCGATGGTGCGCGCCGCCGCCAAGAACCACCCCAGCGTCGCCGTCGTCGTCGACCCCGCCCGCTACGGCGAGGTGCTGGAGGCCGTGCGCACCGGCGGCTTCGACCTGGCCGCCCGCCGGCGCCTGGCGGCCGCCGCGTTCGCGCACACCGCCGCCTACGACACCGCCGTCGCCGGCTGGTTCGCCGAGCAGGTCCTGGACGAGGGCGACGAGGGCTGGCCCGCGGTCACGGGCGCGGCGCTGGAGCGCACCGCCGTCCTGCGCTACGGGGAGAACCCGCACCAGCGGGCCGCCGTGTACGCCGACCCGGCCGCCGAGCCCGGCATCGCGCAGGCCGTGCAGCTGCACGGCAAGGCGATGTCCTACAACAACTACGTCGACGCCGACGCCGCCCTGCGCGCGGCCCACGACTTCAGCGCCCCCGCCGTGGCCGTCATCAAGCACGCCAACCCGTGCGGCATCGCCACCGGCACCGACGTCGCCGACGCCCACGCCAAGGCGCACGCCTGCGACCCGGTCTCGGCCTACGGCGGCGTCATCGCCGCCAACCGCCCGGTCACCGCGGCGATGGCCGCGCAGGTCGCCGACGTCTTCACCGAGGTCGTCATCGCCCCCGGCTTCGAGCCGGAGGCGCTGGAGGTGCTGCAGCGCAAGAAGAACATCCGGCTGCTGCAGCTGCCGGAGGGCTACGGCCGCGGTGCGCGCGAGTGGCGCCCGGTCTCCGGCGGGATGCTCGTGCAGTCGCTGGACCGCATCGACGCCGACGGCGACGACCCCGCGCGCTGGACCCTCGCGGCGGGCGAGGCCGCCGACGAGGCCGTGCTGGCGGACCTGGTCTTCGCCTGGCGCGCGGTGCGCTCGGTGCGCTCCAACGCGATCCTGCTGGCCTCCGGCGGCGCCTCGGTGGGCGTGGGCATGGGCCAGGTCAACCGGGTGGACTCCTGCCGCCTGGCCGTGGAGCGCGCCGGCGCCGAGCGCGCCCGCGGCGCGGTCGCCGCCTCCGACGCGTTCTTCCCCTTCGCCGACGGCGCGCAGATCCTCATCGACGCCGGGGTGCGGGCGATCGTGCAGCCGGGCGGCTCCATCCGCGACGCCGAGGTCGTCGAGGCGGCGGCGGCCGCCGGGGTGACGATGTACTTCACCGGCGCCCGCCACTTCGCCCACTGAGGCCGCGGTGCCCCCGGCCCCGGCCCCGGAGCGGGTCCCTCCCCAGGGCAACGCCGTGCTCGCGACCCTCGTCGCCGGGCTCGTCGCCGCCCTGGTGCTGACCTGGTTCACGGGACCGACGGCCGGGGGCATCCTCCTCGGCGCCGACCTCGCCGTCGCCGCCGTGCTGCGGCTGGTGCTGCCGGTGCGCATCGCCGGCGCGCTGGCCGTGCGCTCGCGCGCGGTCGACGTGGCGGTCCTGCTCGTGCTCGCCCTCTCCTGCATCGCGCTCGCGGGGATCGTCCCGACGCCCTCCTGAGCGGCGGCGCGCTGGGTTACGCTGCCCGGGACCATCCAGAGCGGCTGAGAGACCTGGCTCGTCGACGCCGCAGCAACCGCACGCCCCGCCGGGCGCGCAGGTGCTTCCGCCAGGACCGATGGAGGAAGGCACGCCGATGTCCCTGAAGTTCGCCTACTGGGTCCCCAACGTCTCCGGTGGTCTCGTCGTCTCGACCATCGAGCAGCGCACCAGCCACGACCCCGCCTACAACGTCGAGGTCGCCAGGGCGGCGGAGCGGGTCGGCTTCGAGTACGCGCTGACCCAGGTCCGCTACCTGGCCTCCTACGGCGCCGACGCCCAGCACGAGTCCACCTCGTTCTCGCTGGCGCTGCTGCTGGCCACCGAGCGGCTGAAGGTGATCGCCGCCGTCCACCCCTTCTTCTGGCACCCCGGCGTCCTGGCGAAGTTCGCCGCGACGGCCCAGGAGCTCACCGGCGACCGGCTCGCGCTCAACGTCGTCTCGGGCTGGTTCAAGGCCGAGGCCACCCAGCTCGGGGTCACCTGGCACGAGCACGACGAGCGCTACCGGCAGTCCGAGGAGTTCATCCGGCTGCTGCGCGGGGTGTGGAGCGAGGACGGCTACAGCCAGCGGGGCGACTTCTTCAACGCCACCGACATCACCTTCCGCCCGCAGCCGAGGGTCCAGCCGGAGCTGTTCCAGGGCGGCAACTCCACGGCCGCGCAGGCGATGGCCGCCCGCGTCAGCGACTGGTACTTCATGAACGGCAGGTCGATCGCCGACGCCGCCGCGCAGGTGCGCGAGGTCGGCGCCCTCGCCGCCGCGAACGGGCGCTCGATCAGCTTCGGGCTCAACGGGTTCGCCGTCGTGCGCGAGAGCCGCGAGGAGGCCTCGGCGGTGCTGGAGGAGATCGTCGCCAAGGCCGACGTCGCGAAGGTCGAGGGCTTCGGGGCGGCCGTCCAGGAGGCCGGCAACGCCACGAAGGACCGCAAGGGCATGTGGGCCGACAGCTCCTTCCGCGACCTGGTGCAGTACAACGACGGCTTCCGCACCGGTCTGGTCGGCACCCCCGACGAGGTCGCCCGCCGCGCGCTGGCCTACCGCCTCGTCGGCGTGGACCTGCTGCTGCTCGGCTTCCTGCACGTCAAGGAGGAGGTCGAGGCGTTCGGCGAGCTCGTCATCCCCCGGGTGCGCGAGCTGGAGCAGCGCCTCGTCGCGGGGGAGGACCTGCGGCTGGGCCCCGAGCTGGACGAGGCGGTCGCCGCGGCGACCAGCCCCGTGCCCGCCTGAGGGCGCCCGCGGTGGCCCGGGGCGCGCGGCGCGGGCACCCGACGCCGCTCGCCGCCGCCCTGCTCCTCCTCGCCGCCTGCTCCTCGCCGGCGCCCGCCGCGCCCGCCCCGGCGCCGGTCCCGGCGGCGGGCGCGGTGGGCGCCGGCGCGGCGCCACCGGCCCCGGTCGTCGTGCTCGACCCCGGTCACAACGGCGGCAACGCCGCCGCCCCCGAGGTGGTCGGCGCACCCGTCCCGGCCGGCGGGTTCACCAAGCCGTGCAACACCACGGGCACCGCCACCGACGCCGGCTACCCCGAGCACGCCTACGCCTTCGACGTGAGCCTGCGCGCCGCGCAGCTGCTGCGGGACCGGGGGGTCGTCGTGGTGCTGACCCGCACCGACGACACCGGCGTCGGGCCCTGCGTGGACCGCCGCGCGCAGATCGCGAACGAGGCGGGGGCCGCGCTCGCGGTCTCCGTGCACGCCGACGGCGCCGCGCCCGCCGCCCGCGGCCACCACGTCGTGGCGCCCGCGCTCGCGCCCGACGGCGGCAACGCGGCCGTCCTGGCGGCCTCCGAGGTGGCCGCCCGCGACCTGCTGGCCGCCTTCGGCGCCGCGACCGGCTCGCCGCGCGCCGACTACCCCGGCGACCTCGTGGAGCCGGGGCTGACCCGGCGCGACGACCTGGCCGGGCTCAACCTGGCCCGCACCCCCTCGGTGCTGCTGGAGTCGGCCAACATGCGCAACCCCGGGGAGGCCGCGGCCGTCTCCGACCCGGCGTGGCGCCAGCGCGCCGCGCAGGGCGTCGCCGACGGCGTGCTCGCCTTCCTCGCGCGCTGAGCGGCGGGCACCCCGTACCGTGCCTGCCGTGAGCGCCCCTCCCGTGACCGCCCCCGCCGAAGCCGCCGCCGAGCTCGTCGTCCTGCTGACCGAGGACGGCTCGCCGTGCGGCACGGCGCCCAAGGCGGACGTGCACCACAGTGCGACGCCGCTGCACCTGGCGTTCTCCTGCTGGGTCCTCGACGACGCGGGCCGCACCCTGCTGACCCGCCGCGCGGACACCAAGCGCACGTGGCCGGGGGTGTGGACGAACTCCTTCTGCGGCCACCCCGGCCCCGGCGAGGAGCCCGAGGAGGCGGTGCACCGGCGCGCCGGCCACGAGCTGGGCACCGGCGTCGTCGACGTCGCCCCGGCCCTGCCGCTGTTCCGCTACCGGGCCGTCATGGCCGACGGCACCGTGGAGAACGAGGTCTGCCCCGTCTTCACCGCCGCGCTCGCCGGCGAGGTCGACCCGCACCCGGACGAGGTGGGGGACTGGCGCTGGGTCGCCGTGGACGAGCTGCGCGCCGAGGTCGCCCGCGACCCCTCGCCGTTCAGCCCGTGGATGCTGCTGCAGCTGGAGCAGCTGCGGGACCTGCCGCGCTGAGCCCGTTCAGCCCGTTCAGCCCGCTGAGCCCGCTGAGCCCGCTCAGCGCGGCAGCGCGCTGGCGCGCCAGCCGCCCGGGCCGGGCACCGGGGGCAGGCCCAGGACGTGGCGGTGGTCGGCCCAGCGCGAGCGCGGCGCCTGCGGCTGCGGCGCGGGCGCCGGCCGGGCCAGCTGCGTGGTGAGCACGACGGTGAGGGCGGCCAGCTCCTCCGGTTCGGGGTGGCCGCGCTCGATGCGCAGGGAGGCGAGGAAGTCCCCGAGGTCCTCGGTCGTGCCGCTCACAGCGGGATGTTCCCGTGCTTCTTGGCCGGCAGCGTCGCGCGCTTGGTGGCCAGCGCCCGCAGCGCCCTGGCCACCTGCACCCGCGTCTCGCTGGGGGCGATGACGGCGTCCACGAAGCCGCGCTCGGCGGCCACGTAGGGGTTGGCCAGCTGCAGCTCGTAGTCGTCGACGAGCTCGCGGCGGGTGGCCTCGACGTCCTCGCCGGCCTCGGCGGCCGCCTTGAGCGTGCCGCGGTGCAGGATGTTCACCGCCCCCTGGGCGCCCATGACGGCGATCTGCGCGCTCGGCCAGGCCAGGCACACGTCGGCGCCCATCTCCTTGCTGCCCATGACGATGTACGCGCCGCCGTAGGCCTTGCGGGTGATCACGGTGACCAGCGGGACCGTCGCCTCGGCGTAGGCGTACAGCAGCTTCGCGCCGCGGCGGATGATGCCGCCCCACTCCTGGTCGGTGCCCGGCAGGAAGCCCGGCACGTCCACGAACGTCAGCACCGGCACGTTGAAGGCGTCGCACAGGCGCACGAAGCGCGCGGCCTTCTCGGAGGCGTCGATGTCCAGGGTCCCGGCCAGCTGCGAGGGCTGGTTGGCCACCACGCCCACGGGCCGGCCCTCCACGCGCCCGAAGCCGCACAGGACGTTGGGCGCGAAGAGCTCGTGGACCTGCAGGAACTCCTCGTCGTCGAGGACCGCGGTCACGACGGAGACCATGTCGTAGGGCTGGTTGGGCGAGTCCGGGACGACCTCGTCCAGCGCCAGGTCGTCCTCGTCGACGACGAGCTCGCGCGGGGCGGCCGGCGCCAGCAGCGGCGCCTCCGAGAGGTTGTTGGAGGGCAGGTAGGACAGCAGCTCGCGCACGTAGGCGATGGCCTCGTCCTCGCTCTCGGCGAGGTGGTGCGCCACGCCCGAGCGCGTCGCGTGGGTGCGCCCGCCGCCGAGCTCCTCGAAGCCGACGTCCTCGCCGGTCACGGTGCGGATGACGTCCGGGCCGGTGACGAACATGTGCGAGGTCTCGTCGACCATGACGGTGATGTCGGTGAGGGCGGGGGAGTACACCGCCCCGCCGGCCGAGGGGCCGAGGATGAGGGAGACCTGCGGCACCACGCCCGAGGCGTGCACGTTGCGGCGGAAGATCCGCGCGTACTGCACCAGGGAGGCCACGCCCTCCTGGATGCGCGCGCCGCCGCCGTCGTTGATGCCGACGACGGGGCAGCCGGTGGTCGCGGCGAACTCCTGCAGCTCGGCGATCTTGGCGCCGTGCACCTCGCCGAGGGAGCCGCCGAAGGCGGTGAAGTCCTGCGCGTACACGCACACCGGCCGCCCGTCGACGGTCGCGTAGCCGGTGACGACGCCGTCGCCGTCCACGTGCTTGGTCGCCATCCCGAAGGCCGTGGCCGTGCTGCGCGCGAAGCCGCCGCGCTCGACGAAGGAGTCCTCGTCGACGAGGGCCGCGATGCGCTCGCGGGCCGTCTTCTTGCCCCGCGGGTGCTGCTTGGCGGCCGCGCGCTCGTCGGCGGCGGCGACGGCGGCGTGCGCCCGGCGGTGCAGCTCGGCCAGCTTGCCGGCCGTGCTGCGGGGGTCCGTCGGGGTCTCGAGACTGCTCACGGAGCGGCAGCGTACGTCAAGGACGCGGTCCGCTGGCGCTCTCGGGGCGCGGGACCGGTAGCTTGACGTCGAGACAGAGCCGAGCGCAGTCGGAGGAGACAGCACAGTGGCCAAGATCAAGGTCCAGGGACCGGTCGTCGAGCTCGACGGCGACGAGATGACCCGGATCATCTGGCAGTTCATCAAGGACCGCCTGATCCACCCCTACCTCGACGTCGACCTGGAGTACTACGACCTCGGGGTCGAGCACCGCGACGCCACCGACGACCAGGTCACCATCGACGCGGCCCACGCCATCCAGAAGGCCGGCGTCGGCGTCAAGTGCGCCACCATCACGCCGGACGAGGCGCGCGTGGAGGAGTTCGGCCTCAAGAAGATGTGGCGCTCCCCGAACGGGACGATCCGCAACATCCTCGGCGGCGTGATCTTCCGCGAGCCGATCATCATCTCCAACATCCCGCGCCTGGTGCCGGGCTGGACGAAGCCGATCATCGTCGGCCGCCACGCCTTCGGCGACCAGTACCGCGCCACCGACTTCCGCTTCCCCGGCGAGGGGACGCTGACCGTCACCTTCACCCCCAAGGACGGCTCCGAGCCCATCGAGCACGAGGTCTTCCAGGCCCCCGGCGCCGGGGTGTCGCTGTCGATGTACAACCTCGACAGCTCCATCTACGACTTCGCCCGCGCCTCGCTCAACTACGGCCTGGCGCGCAGGTACCCGGTCTACCTCTCCACGAAGAACACGATCCTGAAGGCCTACGACGGCCGCTTCAAGGACATCTTCGAGGAGGTCTTCCAGAGCGAGTTCAAGGCGAAGTTCGACGAGGCCGGCATCACCTACGAGCACCGCCTCATCGACGACATGGTCGCCGCGTCCCTGAAGTGGGAGGGCGGCTACGTCTGGGCCTGCAAGAACTACGACGGCGACGTCCAGTCCGACACCGTCGCCCAGGGCTTCGGCTCGCTGGGCCTGATGACCTCGGTGCTGTCCACCCCGGACGGCTCGGTCGTCGAGGCGGAGGCCGCGCACGGCACCGTGACCCGGCACTACCGCCAGCACCAGCAGGGCAAGCCGACCTCGACCAACCCCATCGCCTCGATCTACGCCTGGACGCGCGGCCTCGCGCACCGCGGCGAGCTGGACTCGACCCCGCAGGTCACCGGCTTCGCCGAGACCCTCGAGGACGTCGTCATCAAGACCGTCGAGAGCGGCAAGATGACCAAGGACCTCGCCCTGCTCGTCGGGCCCGACCAGGCCTGGCAGACCACCGAGGAGTTCCTGGGCACCCTCGACGAGAACCTGGCCGCGCGCCTGGGCTGACGCCCGGCCCGCCGCGCCGCACGGCCCCGCACCCCGCAGGGTGCGGGGCCGTGCGCTCTGCCTAGGATCCGCGGATGACCGACGCCCCCGGACGCCGCCAGGTGATCGTCGACACCGACACCGGTCTCGACGACGCCCTCGCGCTGCTGCACCTGGCGGGCTCGCCCCGCGCCGACATCGCCGCCGTGACCACCGTCTACGGCAACTGCGTCGTCGAGGACTCCCTGCGCAACGCGGCCTACGTGCTGCGGCTGGCCGGGCTGGAGGGCGTGCCGCTCTCGCGCGGCGCGGCGGGCCCGCTGGAGGGCGAGGCGCACATCGCCGGCTACGTGCACGGCGAGGACGGCCTCGGCGACCTCGGCCTGGAGCGCCCCGACCCGCCGGTCACCGAGCGCTCGGCCGCCGAGCAGATCGTGGCGATGGCGGACCGGGCGCCCGGGCGCTACGACCTGCTGGCCCTCGGCCCGCTCACCAACCTCGCGCTCGCGCTGCGGCTGGACCCGCGGCTGCTCTTCAAGCTGCGCTCGGTGGTGCTCATGGGCGGCTCCGGGCCCTACCAGCCGCTGGGGCGCTCGCTGATGATCGACGCCAACGTCCAGAACGACGCCCCGGCCGCGCACGCGGTGCTCTCCGCCGCCCGCCCCGCCGACGACACCGTGACGATGGTCGGCGTCGACGTCACCGGGACGGTCGTCCTGGAGGAGTCGATGACGAGCTCGCTGCGCAGCAGCGGCACCGCCTGGGGCACCTTCGCCGCCGACGTCCTGGACGCCTACCACCGCTTCTACGTGCACGAGTGGGGCCGGGCGGTCGCGCCCGTGCACGACCCGCTGGCCGCCGCCGTCCTGGTCCACCCCGAGCTGGTCACCCGCCGCGCCAGCGCACCGGCCGCCGTGACGAGCAACGGCTTCGCCACCCGCGCCCGGCTGCTGCGGCTGCCCGACGGCACCCCGCCGGCGCTGCCCGGCGAGATCGCGCTGCAGCCGGCCACCGCCGTCGTCGAGGTCGACCGCGGCGCCTTCCTCGCCGAGCTCGTCGGCGGCCTGGCCGCCGGCCGGGCGCGCTGAGCGGGGCGCCGCAGCGGCCCTGGCCGCGCACCGGCGCGGGGCCTAGCCTGGCGCGGTGCAACCCCGGGGCACCGCCGTGGTCGTCGGCGCCGGCAGCGCCATCGGCACCGCCACGGCGCGGGCCCTGCACGCCCTCGGCTGGTCCCCGGAGCTGTGGGGCCGCGAGCCGGAGCGGTTGCGCGGCCTCGTGCCGGGCGCTCCCGTGCACCGCGTCGACGTGCGCGAGCGCGAGCAGGTCGCGGCGGCGCTCGCGGCCTGCCGGCGGCCGCTGACGCTGCTCGTGCACACCGCCGGCGTCTTCGACTGGTGCGACGCCGAGTCCGCCGACCTGGACGTCTGGGACGAGCTGGTCGACGTGGACCTGGGCGGGGCGATGCGCACCACCCGGCTGGCGCTGCCGCTGCTGCTGGCGGACGCCCCGAGCTCGCTGGTGCTGCTGGGCTCCGGGGCGGCGCACCGGGCCCACCCGCACAACGCCGCCTACGTGGCCGCCAAGCACGGCCTGGCGGGCTTCGCGGAGTCCGTGCGCCAGGAGGTCGGCGCCCGCGGGGTGGGCGTGAGCCTGGTCAACCCCGGGATGGTGGCCGCCGGCGCCTCGCTGGTCACCGAGCGCGCCGCCACCCGGCCGGGCTCGCTGCTGCAGCCGCAGGACGTGGCGGCCGCCGTCGCGCACGCGGCGAGCGCCCCGCCGCACGCCTGCGTCTCCCGCATCGACCTGGACCCGCGCGAGCCCGTCTGAGCGCCCGGCCCGGCCTGCCCGGACCGCCCGGCGGGTGCCCTCAGCCCGCCGGCAGGGCGGTGGCGGCCTCGCGCTCCAGCGCGGCGAGGTCGACGAGCAGGCTGGCCGCGCCGTGCAGGCGGTCGCTCAGCGCGTCCATGCCGGGGGAGAGGATCGTCAGGTCCCCGCGCTCGGCGAGGTCGGCGAAGATGCCGTCGTTGCTCACCACGAGCACCTCGATCGGGTCGGGGACCGCCGCGGCCGCCGCCAGCAGCACGTGGTCGGCCACGTCCGCCCCGTCGGCCACCGCCTGCGCCGCCGCGGCGAACTCCGCCAGCCACGGCCGCGAGCGCGCGACGGCACCGGCCTGGCCGGCCAGCACGACGTGGTCGGCCTGGCGGGCGAGCTCCACGACGACGTCCAGGCGCGCGCGCAGCCGGCCCCGGGCCGCGCGCAGGTTGTCCAGGTCCACCAGCAGCACGCGGGTGGCGCCCTGCCCGGCCCACACGGGGTAGTCGCGCACCAGCGCGCGCAGCGCCTGCCCGAGCGGGTCGGGCGCCGGGGCGTCCGGGTCGGGGACGTCCTCGAGGCTGACCCACTCGTACTCGTCCCACTCGCTCGGCCCGCCACCCAGTCCCATGCCCCCGATGCTCCCGCGTCCGGGTGCTCACGGCGTCCGCGACCTGCCGCGTCGGTCACACTGGGCGGGGTCGCGCCCCGGCGGCCCCGCCGGGCGGCCACCCGCGAGCGACCCGACGACCCGACGACCCGACGACCCCGGGAGGTGCCGTGCCCCGCCGCAGGCTCCCCATGCCCTCGCGCAACCTCGCGCGCGACGGCGCCATCCCCTCGGTGCCGGTGACCACCCGGCGCAGCAGCCTCGTCGACAGCGGCGTCTACCGCGACGGGCGCCGCCTGGCCTCCCCCGACGACCTCGTCGCCACCTGCCGCCTGCTGCGCGAGGAGGGCGGGCGGGTGGCCTGGATGGGCCTCTACCGCCCGGCCGAGGACGAGCTGCAGGCCCTCGCCGGCGAGTTCGGGCTGCACGAGCTGGCCGTGGAGGACGCCGTCCTGGCCCACCAGCGGCCCAAGCTGGAGCGCTACGGCGACACGCTGTTCGTCGTGCTGCGCGCGGCGCGCTACGTCGACGACAGGGAGTCGGTCGAGTTCGGCGAGCTGCACCTGTTCATCGGGCCGGACTTCGTGATCACCGTGCGCCACAGCGAGTCCCCGGACCTGTCGGCGGTGCGCCGGCGCATGGAGGCCGACCCCGACCTGCTCGCCCTGGGCCCGGAGGCGGTCCTGTACGCGATCCTGGACGCCGTCGTCGACGGCTACGGCCCGGTCCTGCGCGGGCTGGAGAACGACGTCGACGAGATCGAGACCCAGGTCTTCACCGGCGACCCGACGGTCTCGCGGCGCATCTACGAGCTCTCCCAGGAGGTCGCCGACTTCCAGCGCGCGGTCACCCCGCTGCAGGCGATCCTGGCCGGCCTGACCGGCGGCTTCCAGAAGTACCGCGTCGACCAGGAGCTGCAGCGCTACCTGCGCGACGTGGCCGACCACGTCACCGTCGCGGCCGAGCGGATCGAGAGCTACCGCACCCAGCTGCGCGACATCCTCACGGTCAACGCCACGCTGGTCGGGCAGCGCCAGAACGAGGAGATGCGCTCGCTCACGGAGGCCAGCTACGCCCAGAGCGAGGAGGTCAAGAAGATCTCCTCGTGGGCGGCGATCCTCTTCGCCCCGAGCCTGGTCGGGGGCGTCTACGGCATGAACTTCGACCACATGCCGGAGCTGCACTGGTACCTCGGGTACCCGCTGGCGCTGGCGCTGATGCTCGGCCTGAGCGTGACCCTGTACGTCATCTTCCGCAGGCGCGGGTGGCTGTGACGCGCACCGGGGCTCGCGGGGTGGCATCATCGCATCTTCGCGGTCGGTCGAACAAGGGCGTCACGCGATCGGACAGAGGTGAGAAGTGAAGATCGTCTACCACAGCTTCGAGGGGCGGTACTCGGACAACCCGAAGGCGCTGCACCGGGCGCTGGCGGCACGCACCGGCCAGGAGCACGAGCACGTCTGGCTCGCCGACGCGGAGCACGCGCACGGCTTCCCCGCGGACGCGGCGACCGTGCCCTTCGGCACCCCGGAGGCCCGCGAGGCCCTGGAGAGCGCGGACCTCGTCGTCTCCAACACCCACCTCGACCTCGAGTGGGACAAGGCCCCCGGCACCACGTACCTGCAGACCTGGCACGGCACGCCGCTGAAGCGCATCCACCGCGACGTGCTCTTCGCCCCCGAGGGCCGCCTGGACCGCCTGGACCACGACGTCGCCCGCTGGGACCTGCTGCTGTCGCCCAACGCGGCGAGCACGCCGCTGCTGCGCGGCGCCTTCCGCTTCGAGGGAGCGGTGCACGAGACCGGCTACCCGCGCAACGACGTCCTGCTCGCCCCGGACGCCGCCCGGCGGCGCGCGCTCGTGCGCGAGCAGCTGGGCATCGCCGAGGGCGCCCGGGCCGTCCTCTACGCGCCGACGTGGCGCGACGACGACGTGTTCGGCGACGGCCCCAAGTTCGCGCTGCGCTTCGACGTCGAGCACTTCCGCCGCGAGCTCGGCGAGGACCACGTCCTCATGCTGCGCCTGCACTACATGGTCTCCGCGGCGCTGGCCGGCGCCGAGCTGCCGGGGGTGGTCGACGTCTCCTTCCACCCCGACATCAGCGACCTCTACCTGGCCGCGGACGTGCTCGTCACCGACTACTCCTCGACGCAGTTCGACTTCGCGGTGACCGGCAAGCCGATCGTGCACCACGTCCACGACCTCGAGCACTACCGCGACGTGCTCCGGGGCTTCTACTTCGACTTCGAGGAGATCGCCGCAGGACCCCTGCTGGCGAGCACCGAGGAGGTCGTCGAGGCGCTGCGCGGCATCGACGCCGTCGTGACGCAGTACAAGGACCGCTACGCCGCCTTCCAGGAGCGCTTCTGCCACCTGGAGGACGGCCGCGCGAGCGACCGGGTCCTGGACCTGGTGCTCGGGGAGGAGAACCGATGAACGTGCAGGTGTCGATCCTGGCCGCGGGGATGGGGACCCGGCTGGGCCGCCCGCTGCCCAAGTCGCAGACCCGCTTGCGCGACGGGCGAACGATCATGCAGCAGCAGGTGGACAACCTGCGCTCCGTGCTCGGCGCCGACGTGCCGATCACGGTCGTCGTGGGCTTCAAGGCGACGGTGATCATGGAGGCGCGTCCCGACGTCCTCTTCGCCTACAACGAGCTGTTCGACTCCACGAACACCTCCAAGAGCCTGCTGCGGGCCCTGGTGACCTCCCAGCCCGGCGGGGTGCTCTGGCTCAACGGCGACGTGGTCTTCGACCCGCGCCTGCTGCTCGACGTCCAGCCGTGGCTGGCGCGCGACGAGTCCTTCGTCTGCGTCAACACCGAGGCCGTGGGCGACGAGGAGGTCAAGTACACCGTCGACGCCGAGGGCTTCGTGCAGGAGCTGTCGAAGACCGTCGTCGGCGGGCTCGGCGAGGCCGTCGGCATCAACTACGTCTCCTCCCGCGACAAGGCCGTCCTGATCGAGTGCCTGCGCGCCTGCGAGGACCAGGACTACTTCGAGCGCGGGATCGAGCTGGCGATCGGGCGCGGCGTGCGGGTGGTGCCGGTGGACATCTCCGCCCGCGACGTCGTCGAGGTCGACTTCGAGCAGGACCTCGTGCGCGCCGACGCCATCGACGCCGAGCACCTGCGTCTCGACGTGCACACCTCCGTGGACGCCCTCTAGCGTCGTCACGTGCCCCTCACCACGCTGCCCGCGCGTCTGATCGACGCGGCCATCGCCGGCTACCAGCGGCGCCTGTCGCCGCGCAAGGGCTACGCGTGCGCGCACCGCGTCGCGCACGGCGGGGACTCCTGCTCCGGCGCCGTGCGCGACCTCGTGCGCTCGCGGGGCCTGCTGCGCTCCGCGGCGCCGAGCGCGCTGCGCTTCCTGGCCTGCTACCGGGCGGTGTCGCTGCTGACGCCGGGGCAGACGCAGGGCGTCTGCTGCTGCGGCGGCATCCCCATCCCGTTCCGCTTCTGAGCCCGCGGGGGCCCCTGCCGCGCCGCCCGGCGCGGCGGGGCCCCGCCGCTCAGCGGAAGACGACGGTCCGGTTGCCGTCGAGCAGCACGCGCTGCTCCGCGTGCCAGCGCACCGCGCGCGCCAGCGTGCGGGCCTCCACGTCCTGGCCCAGCCGGACCAGCTCGGGCGGGGTGTGGCGGTGGTCCACCCGCTCGATCTCCTGCTCGATGATCGGGCCCTCGTCGAGGTCGGCGGTCACGTAGTGCGCCGTCGCCCCGATGATCTTCACCCCGCGCGCGTGCGCCTGGTGGTAGGGGCGGGCCCCCTTGAAGCTCGGCAGGAACGAGTGGTGGATGTTGATCGCCCGGCCCGTCAGGCTGCGGCACAGCGGGTCGGACAGGATCTGCATGTAGCGCGCCAGCACGACCAGCTCCACGTCGAGCTCGGCGACGAGCTCCAGCAGCCGCGCCTCCCCGGCCGCCTTGGAGGCCTCGTCGCCGGTGGTGACCGGCACGTGGTGGAAGGGGACGCCGTAGAACTCGGCCAGCGGGGCGAGGTCGGTGTGGTTGGAGACCACGGCGGCCACGTCGATGGGCAGGTCGCCCGAGCGGTGCCGGAAGAGCAGGTCGTTGAGGCAGTGCCCCTGCTTGGAGCACATCACCAGGGTGCGCATCGGCACGTCGGCGGCCGACAGCTTCCACGTCAGCTCGAAGCGGGCCGCGACGACCTGCAGGTTCGCGCGCAGCGCCTCCTCGGGGGCGGCGGCGTCGAAGGCCACCCGCATCGTGAACAGCCCGGTGTCCGGGTCCCCGAACTGCTGGCTCTCGGTGATGTTCGCGTCGAGCGCGACGAGGGCCCCCGTCACGGCGTGGACGATCCCGGGACGGTCGGGGCAGGACAGGGTCAGGACCCTCGGGCGCGTGCTCACAGCGGACCAGCCTAGGGTGAGGGCGTGCCAGAACCCGCGGCGGCAGCCCTCGCGGTGCGCGCCGGGGCCACCGTCTTCTCCGGCGAGAAGTCGACGCTGCTGCAGACCGGCCCGCGCCCGGCCGTCCCCGGCCGCAGCGGTCGCGAGCAGCTGCAGCGCGTCGTGCGCGCGCTGGACGACAGCCCGCCGGGCGTGGTGGCCGCCGGTGCCGTGCCCTTCGACCTCGACACCCCCGGCGCGCTGCGCCTGGGCCCCGCCGAGGTGGTCCCCGGGCCGCTGCACCTGCCCCCGCTCGGCCGCCGCCGCGCGGTGACCGTGACGCGCAGCAGGCCCCGCCCGGCCCCGGCCGGCTACGCCGACGCGGTCCGCGCGGCGCTGGCGCGCATCGAGGCGGGGCAGCTGCAGAAGGTCGTCCTGGCCCGCACCCTGGAGCTGGACGCGCTCGAGGACTGGTCGGTGCCCGACCTGCTCGGCGAGCTGCTGACCCGCAACCCCGCCGCCACCTCGCTGGCGGTGCCGCTGGACGACCCCGCCGCCCCCGGCGCGCGCTGGCTGGTGGGCGCCAGCCCCGAGCTGCTGCTGCGCCGGCGCGGCCCCAGCGTCCTGCTGCGCCCGCTGGCCGGCTCCGCCCCGCGCTCGCCGGAGCCGGCCGAGGACGTGCGCCGCGCCGACGAGCTGATGTCCTCCGACAAGGACCGCCGCGAGCACGCCTTCGTCGTCGAGGCCGTCGTCGAGGCGCTCTCGCCGTTCTGCCGCAAGATCAGCGCCCCCGAGCCGGAGCTGCTGGCCACCCCGGCGGTCTGGCACCTGGCGACCCGCATCACCGCGCTGCTGAGCGACACCGCCACCACGTCGGTGGACCTCGTCGCGGCGCTGCACCCCACCCCGGCCGTCGGCGGCTCCCCCCGCGCGGCGGCCCTCGACGTCATCCGCGAGGTCGAGGGCGGGCCCGGCGGCATCGACCGCGGCTGCTACGCGGGGGCCGTCGGCTGGCAGGACGGAGACGGCGACGGCGAGTGGGTGGTGGCCGTGCGCTGCGCCGAGGTCGCCGGCCGCACGCTGCGGGTCTTCGCCGGCGCCGGCATCGTCGCGGGCTCGGACCCGGACGCCGAGGTCGCCGAGACGGCCGCCAAGATGCGCACGGTGCTCGACGCGGCCGTGGCCCGCTAGCCGGGGCCTGGGCTAACCTGGGGCGGCCGCGACTGGCGAAGGTGGGGGACCACCGGGGAGCGGCAACGGGTCCGTCCTCGCGCCGGGCCCGCCGTTCACGGGGTCGTCCGCCTGGGCCTCGCGTCGCCACCGCCGCCCGGATGCACGAGGAGCGCAACGTGACCGACGTCCTGCCCACCCGGACCAGCGCGGGTGTGACCGACCGCCCGCTGTCCGAGGTCGACCCCGAGATCGCCGCCGTGCTCGACGCCGAGCTCGGCCGCCAGCGCGACACCCTGGAGATGATCGCGAGCGAGAACTTCGCGCCGCGCGCGGTCCTGCAGGCCCAGGGCTCCGTGCTCACCAACAAGTACGCCGAGGGCTACCCCGGCAAGCGCTACTACGGCGGCTGCGAGCACGTCGACGTGGCCGAGGAGCTGGCCCGCGAGCGCGCCAAGGCGCTCTTCGGCGCCGAGCACGCCAACGTCCAGCCGCACTCCGGCGCCAGCGCCAACGCGGCCGCCATGCACGCCTTCATCCGCGGCGGCGACGGCATCCTGGGCCTGGAGCTGGCCCACGGCGGCCACCTGACCCACGGCATGAAGATCAACTTCTCCGGGCGCATGTACGACGTGTCGTCCTACGGCGTGGACCCGCAGACGTTCCGGGTCGACATGGACGTCGTGCGCGCCACGGCGCTGTCGGCCCGCCCCAAGCTCATCATCGCCGGCTGGTCGGCCTACCCCCGCCAGCTCGACTTCGCCGCGTTCCGCTCCATCGCCGACGAGGTCGGCGCGCACCTCATGGTCGACATGGCCCACTTCGCCGGCCTGGTCGCCGCGGGGCTGCACCCCTCGCCCGTGCCGCACGCCGACGTGGTCACCTCCACCGTCCACAAGACGCTCGCCGGCCCGCGCTCCGGGCTCATCCTCACCCGCCAGGAGTCCGCCAGGAAGGTGGACTCCGCGGTCTTCCCCGGCCAGCAGGGCGGCCCGCTCATGCACGTCGTCGCGGCCAAGGCCGTCGCCTTCAAGGTCGCCGCGAGCGAGGAGTTCGCCGAGCGCCAGCGCCGCACCCTGGAGGGCGCCCGCATCGTCGCCGAGCGCCTCACCGCCGCCGACGTGCGCGAGGCCGGCGTCTCCGTCCTGACCGGCGGCACCGACGTCCACCTCGTCCTCGTCGACCTGCGCGACTCCGCGCTCGACGGCAAGCAGGCCGAGGACCGCCTCCACGAGGTCGGCATCACCGTCAACCGCAACGCGGTGCCCTTCGACCCGCGCCCGCCGATGGTCACCTCGGGGCTGCGCATCGGCACCCCGGCGCTGGCCACCCGCGGCTTCGGCGCGCAGGAGTTCACCGAGGTCGCCGACGTCATCGCGCAGGCCCTCAAGCCGGGCTTCGACGCGGACGCGCTGCGCGCCCGCGTCGCCCGCCTGACGGCCGACTTCCCGCTGTACCCGAGCGCGGAGAGCTTCGCGTGAGCGCAGTCGTCCTCGACGGCAGGGCCGCCGCGGCGGCGGTCAAGGCGGACCTGAAGGAGCGGGTGGCGGTGCTGCGCGAGCGCGGCGTCGTCCCGGGCCTGGGCACCGTCCTGGTCGGCGACGACCCGGGCTCGGCCAGCTACGTGCGCGGCAAGCACCGCGACTGCGCCGAGGTGGGCATCGCCTCGATCCAGGTGGAGCTGCCGGCCGGCGCCACCCAGGCCGAGATCGAGTCCGAGGTCGCCCGGCTCAACGCCGACCCCGCCTGCACCGGGTTCATCGTCCAGCTGCCGCTGCCGGCCGGCGTCGACGCCAACCGCGTCCTGGAGCTGGTCGACCCCGCCAAGGACGCCGACGGCCTGCACCCCACGAACCTGGGCCGGCTGGTGCTGCGGGTGCGCGAGGAGATCACCTCGCCGCTGCCGTGCACCCCGCGCGGCGTCATCGACCTGCTGCTGCGCCACGACGTGCCGCTGGAGGGCGCGGAGGTCGTCGTCGTGGGCCGCGGCGTCACCGTGGGGCGGCCCATCGGGCTGCTGCTGACCCGCCGCCACCCCAACGCGACGGTGACGCTGTGCCACACCGGCACCCGCGACCTGGCCTCCCACCTGCGCCGCGCCGACGTGATCGTCGCCGCGGCCGGCGTGCCCGGCCTGGTGACCCGGGACGTCGTCAAGCCCGGCGCGGCCGTGCTCGACGTCGGCGTCTCCCGCGTGCCGGACCCCGAGACCGGCAAGAGCCGGCTCACCGGCGACGTCGCCCTCGACGTCGCCGAGGTGGCCGGCTTCATGGCCCCCAACCCCGGCGGGGTCGGGCCGATGACGCGCGCGCTGCTGCTGACCAACGTCGTGGAGAGCGCGGAGCGGGCCGTCGGCCTGCGCTGAGCCGGCACCCCGACGGCACACCCGACGGCCCCGCGCAGCCGCGTGCGGGGCCGTCGGAGCCCGTCGGAGCGCTCGGGTAGCGTCCCGGCCGTGGCCGCCCGCAAGAAGTCCCTCGTCGTCGCGACCGTCAACGTCAACGGGGTCCGGGCCGCGGTGCGGCGCGGGATGCACCCGTGGCTGGAGACCCGCAGCCCCGACGTCCTGCTGCTGCAGGAGGTGCGCGCTCCCGACGCCGAGCTGCGCACGGCGCTGCCGCAGTACGCCCACGTCGCGCACACCGAGGCCGCCGCCAAGGGCCGCGCGGGCGTGGCGGTCGCCGCTCGCGCGGAGTTCTCCGCGGTGCGCATCGGCGTGGACGACTCCGGGTACTTCGAGACCTCCGGCCGCTGGGTCGAGGTCGACCTCGACACCGCGATCGGGCCGATGACGTTCGTCAGCGCCTACGTGCACTCCGGCGAGGTGGGCAGCCCGCAGCAGGACGACAAGTACCGCTTCCTCGACGCGATGGACGCCCGCCTGGCGCACCTGGGGCGGGTCGCCGCCGACACCGGCCGCGAGGCCGTGGTCGCCGGCGACCTCAACGTCGCCCACACCGAGCGCGACATCAGGAACTGGAAGGGCAACCGCGGCAAGGCGGGTTTCCTGGAGGACGAGCGCGCGCACTTCGACCGCTGGTTCGGCGAGCTCGGCTGGGTGGACGCCCAGCGGCGGGTGGCCGGCGACGTGGACGGCCCCTACGCCTGGTGGTCGTGGCGGGGACAGGCCTTCGATCGCGACACGGGGTGGCGCATCGATTACCAACTGGTGACCCCGGGGCTGGCGCAGAAGCTGCGCGCGGTGGAGACCGACCGCGCGGCCAGCTACGCCGAGCGCTTCTCCGACCACGCCCCCGTCGTGGCCACGTACACCTCCTGACCGCGCCCGCCCCGGGCCGCGCGGCGGCGCCCGGGAGGCGGGGGAGGCCGATCCCGCCGAGGGTGGGGGAGTGCTCCTGCTGACGCGCCCGGCCGAGCGGCTGCGGCGCACCTTCCGCGCCCGCGTCTCCGGCGACCCCACCGGCGCCCCGGAGTGGGTGCGCGAGATCGCCACCGTCGGCGGGGGGCCCGGCTGGTTCGAGCCCGACGGGCTGGTGTGGCGGGTGCACGGCGACCTCTCCACGCTCGTCGGCGGGGTGGCCGCGCTGCTGGGGCAGGGCGCGCACCCGCTGGCGATGGCCGGGGTGCGGCGGCACTCTAGCTACGAGGCGGACCCGTGGGCCCGGCTGGCCGGCACCGCCCGCTGGCTGGTGGTCTCCACCTTCGGTTCCGCCGAGCTCGCCGAGCGCGAGGCCGCCCGGGTGCGGGGGCTGCACGTGCGCGTGCGGGGCAGCGACGAGCTCGGCCGCGCCTACGCCGCCTCCGACCCGGCGCTGCTGCGCTGGGTGCACCTGGCCTTCACCGACGCCTTCCTGGCCGCGCAGCAGGCGGTCGGCGCCGACCTCGCGCCCCGCTTCGGTCGCCGCTGGCCGGACGCCTACGTCGCGCAGTGGGCGCGCAGCGCGCGGGCGCTGGGCGCGCAGGACCTGCCCACCAGCGCCGCCGAGCTCGCCGCGGCGCTCGAGGGGTTCCGCCCGCAGCTGGAACCGGTGCCGCGCAGCCTGCTGCGCTTCATCGCCGGGCCCGGCGGCCTGGGCGCCGGCGAGCGGCTGTTCTACGCGGGCCTGGCCTCGGCGGCCGGGCACCTGGTCTCCCCGGCGGTCGCGGACCTGGCCGGGGTGCCGGGGCGCGGTCGCGGCGGGGCGGGCGCGGCCTGGCGCCTGCGTCGCACCCGCGCCCAGCTCGCCGCGAC
>NZ_JAAALL010000490.1 GCF_009906315.1 Kineococcus vitellinus
GGGTGGCGGGCCGGGCGGTCAGCGCTTGCGGTGGCTGCCGCTGACGCTCTCGGCGACCGCGTCGGCGGCACCGCGCACGGCCGACTTCGCCTTCTTGTCGACCCGCTTCTCCTTGAGCGACTTGCCGGACTTCTTGGCCGTCGTGTTGCGGGGGGACTTGTCCACGGGGGTCTCCTGGCTGCCGGGCCGGGCCGGCGGGGTGCGCGGGGCGCTGCTGTGCCGCGTGGCACCGGCGGCCGGTCGCTCCGACTCCCCGTTCTCGTCGAGCCGGGCCGGTGACGGGGCCCAGCGGGTCCCGTGCGGTCCCCTCGACGGTACGCGCTCGGGGGCGGGCTGTCAGGCGCCCCGGGCGCCGGAGTCGGCCAGCTCCTCCTCGACCGCCCGCACGGGCCACAGGTCGAGGTCGAAGCGCACCCCGGGCAGCGCCCGCGCGAGCTCGCGCTGCAGGCGGAAGCCCTCGCCGGCGTACTGCTCGCACGAGAGCGGGGAGTCCCACCCGCACAGGTCGACGGGGTGGTGGTCGTCGAAGAAGGCCTGCCAGCGCAGCAGGTCGGTGCGCAGCGTCTCGGTGAGGCCGAGGTCGTCCAGGTGCTCGGTCGTCAGGACGAAGCCGCCCAGGTCCGCAGGTGCCCACACCGGGGTCGGCGCCTGGTAGTCGCTCATCAAGCGGAGTCGCTCAAAAGGCACCCGACGAGGGTAGGCCCTGCCGGGCGGTGGTCCGCACCTCTCGGGGCCCACCACCCACCTTGTGGCGCAACCGTTGTCAACGACGCGCCGTCGTAGGTGAAGGCTCCACCGGTGGGCGGTGGTCCCACCGGTGGAGGGGCGTCACCAGCGGTCGTGCACGTGCTCGGCCACCAGCTCGCGGTAGACCGCCGAGACCTCCTCGCGCTGCTGCGCCGTCGGGGCGGGCAGGTCCGCGGCGGCGGCGTTCCCGCGCGCCTGCTCGCCGTTGCGCGCACCCGGGATGACGACGCTCACGCCCGGCTGGTCCACGATCCAGCGCAGCGTGAACGCGGCCAGCGGCACCTCGCCGGCGACGGCGGACAACCGCCGCGCGGCCTGCAGCCCCACCTCGAACGGCACGCCCGCGAAGGTCTCGCCGACGTCGAAGGCCGCGCCCGAGCGGTTGTAGTTGCGGTGGTCGTCGGCGGGGAACGTCGTCCGCTCGTCGTAGCGGCCCGAGAGCAGCCCCGAGGCCAGCGGCACCCGCACCACGACCCCCACGCCCGCCTCCGCGGCCGCCGGCAGGAACTCGGTGACCGGCTTCATCCGCAGCGGGTTCAGGATGATCTGCACGCTCGCCACGTGCGGGCGGGCCACCGCGGCCAGCCCCTCGGCGACGGTCTCCACCGAGACGCCGTAGGCCGCGGTGCGGCCCTCCTGCACGAGGGTGTCGAGGGCCTCGAAGACGGAGTCGTCGCCGTACACCGGCGTCGGCGGGCAGTGCAGCTGCACCAGGTCGAGCGTGTCGACGCCCAGGTTCTCCCGGCTGCGGTCGTTCCAGGCGCGGAAGGCGTCCAGGGTGTACGCCGCCGGCTCGTGCGGGTCGGCGCGCCGGCCCATCTTCGTGGCCACCAGCACGTCGCGGCGACCGGACCCGCGCAGGAAGCGGCCCACCAGCCGCTCGCTGCGGCCGTCGCCGTAGACGTCCGCGGTGTCCAGGAAGGTGACCCCGGCGTCCACGGCGGCGCCCAGCGTCGCCAGCGCGTCGTCGTCACCGACCGTGCCCCAGTCCCCGCCGAGCTGCCAGCAGCCCAGCCCCACCACGCCGACCTCGCGGCCGGTCCTGCCCAGCGTCCTCGTCTGCACGCACCGCACCCTAGGCGGTGCCCGGGCGGGCGGCGCGCCGCCCGCTGAACCCCCGGGAGCCCCGCCTCGTTCTGCCGGTGCGCCACCCC
>NZ_JAAALL010000491.1 GCF_009906315.1 Kineococcus vitellinus
GCCCCCGGCCGCGCGCCGACACCGGTGAGCCTGCAGGTGGTCGGGCTGCCCGGCATCGGGGAGGTCCGCGCCGGCGACGACCTGGCCCGGCTGCTGGTGGACGCCCTGCACGCCCAGCGGGCCTCGCTCAGCGACGGCGACGTCCTCGCCGTCTCCAGCAAGGTCGTCTCCAAGGCCGCCGGCCTGGTGGCGCCGGCCGCCGACCGGGAGGCCGTCGTGCTGGCGCAGTCGGTGCGGGTGGTCGCCGCCCGCCGCACGCCCACCGGCACCGCCCGCGTCGTGGAGGCCGTCGCCGGGCCGGTGATGGCCGCGGCCGGCGTCGACGCCTCCAACGTCGTCGGCGACACGGTGCTGCTGCTGCCCGCCGACCCCGACGCCGAGGCCCGCGCGCTGCGCGCCCGGCTGCGGGAGCTGACCGGCGCGGACGTCGGCGTCGTGGTCACCGACACCGCCGGGCGCCCGTGGCGCGCCGGGCAGACCGACTTCGCGCTCGGCGTCGCCGGGATCGAGCCGCTGGAGGACCTGCGCGGCTCCGCCGACACCTCCGGGCGCGAGCTGAGCGTGACCGCGCGCGCCGTCGCCGACGAGGTGGCCGCCGCCGCCGACCTCGTCAAGGGCAAGACGGCCGGGGTGCCGGCGGCCCTCATCCGCGGGCTGGGCGACCTCGTGGGCGGCGACGGCCCGGGCGCGCGCTCGCTGGTGCGCACCGCCGCGGGCGACTGGTTCCGCCTCGGGCACGTGGAGGCCGTGCGCGCCGCCGTCGGCGCGGCCGGCGTCGAGCCCCCGCCCGTCGAGGCCGGCACCCCGGCCGAGCGCCTCGCGCGGGCGGCGGAGGTCGCCACCGCCGCGGGCGGCAGCGTCCTCGTCAAGGACGACGGCGCCCCCGTGCTGCACCTGTCCGCCGACGACGACTTCGCCCTGGGCGCGCTCGCGCAGCGGGTGCTGGCGGCGCTGTGGACCGAGCGGCTGACCGGCCGCGTCGAGCGCGGCCGCGCGGGCACCCTCGTGCGGGTGGCCGACGCCGGGCGGTGAGCCGGGCGTGAGCGGCGCGCCGGGCGCCGGGCGGCTGGTCGACCTCAGCCGTCCCGTCGGCCCCGGCACGCCCGTGCTGCCCGGCGACCCCGCCTTCGGCACCGAGCCCGCGCTCACGCTGGAGCGCGACGGCGTGCGGGTGGCCCGCCTCGTGCTGGGCACCCACACCGGCACCCACGTCGACGCGCCCGCCCACGTCCACCCCGACGGCGCCACCCTCGACGAGCTGCCGCTGGAGCTGTTCTGCGGGCCCGCCGCGGTGCTCGGCGTCGAGGGCGTGGCGCGCATCGGCCCCGAGCACCTGGGCGGTGCGGCCGGGGCGGCGATCGTGCTGCTGCGCACCGGCTGGGACGCCCGCGCCGGGACCGCCGAGGAGTTCGCGCACCCGTCCCTGACCGCCGACGGCGCGCGCCTGCTGCGGGCCGCGGGCGTGCGCACGGTGGGCATCGACACCGCCAGCGTCGACGCGCCCGGCCGCCTGGAGGCGCACCGGGTGCTGCTGGGCACCCGCGCCGACCCCGGCGTCCTCGTGGAGAACCTGCGCGGGCTGGCGGGGCTGCCGGCCGCGGTGGGCTTCAGCGCGTTCGGCTGGGCGCTGCGCGGCGGCGACGGCTCACCCGTGCGCGCGGTGGCGCACGTGCCGGGCTGAGCCGAGCGCCCGGTTCGGGGTGTGGGTGGGCAGCGCCGTCCGCGGGCCGCGGCGGGGGCGGTGGTGCCCGGCCAGCGCGAGCAGCCGCTGCACGCGGAAGCGGTGGCCGCGGTAGCACTCGATGACCTCCGCGCAGCCGGCGTCGTCGAGGACCTCGCCGGTCAGGGCCCACGAGACGTCCCCGGGC
>NZ_JAAALL010000492.1 GCF_009906315.1 Kineococcus vitellinus
CGGTGGGGTTCGGCGCGGTGGGGTTCGGCGCGGTGGGGTCCATGGCGCCACGGTGGACGCCGGAGCGGACACCGGGTGGCCACCACCGCCGCCGCCGTGCGGCGCTACCGTGGCGGAGCACCACGGAGCGGCCACCGGCTCGGAGGTGGGCGCCGCGTCGAGGGGGGACCGGTGGCCTCGACGTCCGCCCGCGCCCTGAGCCTGCTGTCGATGGTCACCGGCGGCGCCACCCTCGGCGCGGAGGAGCTCGCCCGCCGCCTCGGCGTCTCCGCGCGCACGGTGCGCCGCGACGTGGAGACCCTGCGCGAGCTGGGCTACGCCGTCGAGCCGGTCAGGGGTGCCGGCGGGGGCTACCGCCTCGGGCCGGGCGGCGCGCTGCCGCCGCTCGTGCTGGACGAGGAGCAGGTGGTCGCGGTGGCGGTGTCCCTGCAGACCGCCTCGACCGTGCTGCGCGGCATCGAGGACGCCGGCCGGCGGGCCGAGCGGGCCCGCGAGCAGCTGGCCGCGGTCCTCGCGGCCGACCCGGTCACCGGCCTGCCCGCCCCGGCCGCCTGCGCCGCGCTGCTGCACGCCGCCCAGCGCGCCGCCGCCCGCGAGGAGCGGCAGGTCGCGCTCCTGCACGTGGCCCTGGACGGCTTCCGCGCCTTCAACGCCGGGCACGGGCGCGCGGCCGGCGACGCCGTCCTGGCCGAGGTCGCCCGCCGGCTGCGCCGGGCCGTGCGCGGCGGCGACGAGGTGGGGCGCCTGGGCGGCGACGAGTTCGCCGTCCTCGTCACCGACCCCGCGGCGGCCGTGGACGTGGCCGTGCGGCTGCTGGCCGTGCTCGCCGAGCCCCACGACGTCGGCTCCTGGCCGGTGCGGGTCGCCGCGAGCATCGGCGTCGCGCACCCGCAGCCCGGCGGGGCGCCGCAGGAGCTGCTGCTGGCCGCCGAGCAGGCCGCCGGCGAGGCCAAGGCCGCCGGCGGCGGCTGCGTGCGGGTCTTCGGCGCCCTGCCGGCCCGCACCGGGGAGGTCGAGCGCGCCACCGCCCGGCGGCTGCTGCGCGCCCTCGCCGCCGACCCCGACGGCTGCGCGGGGTCCGAGGGCCCGGCCGGCCGCGACGGCCCCGACGGCCGCGTGGAGGTGCACTACCAGCCCAGCGTCGACGTGGACTCCCGCGTCGTCGGCGGCGTGGAGTGCCTGGTGCGCTGGTGGCGCGACGGCCGCCTCGTGGGCCCCGACGAGTTCATCGGCCTCGCCGAGCGGCACGGCGCGATCGCCGAGCTGGGGCGGGCGGTGCTGGCCCGCGCCGTGCGGGACGCGCCCGCGCTGGCCGCCGCGGCCGGGCGCGACCTCGTGGTCGCCGTCAACGTCTCCGCTCCCCAGCTGCAGGACCCGCTGCTGCTGCCCGCGGTGCGCGCGGCCGTCGCCGCGCTCGGCGGCTGCCCGCTGGTGCTGGAGGTGACCGAGGGCGTGCTCGTCACCGAGGACCGGGCCGCCCAGGAGGCCCTCGACGCGCTCGCGGCCGCCGGCGCCCACCTGACCGTCGACGACTTCGGCACCGGCAGCGCGACGCTGGCCTACCTGCGCCGCCGCCCGTTCACCGCCTTCAAGGTCGACCGCTCCTACGTGCGCGACCTGGAGGTCGACACCCGCACCCGCGCCCTCGTCGAGGGGCTGGTGCTGCTGGCCGCCACGACGGGCATGGGCCTGGTCGCCGAGGGCGTCGAGACGCCCGGGCAGGCGCGGCTGCTGCAGGAGATGGGCGCCCCCACCCAGCAGGGGTTCCTGCACGCGCGCCCCGAACCGCTGGAGCAGGCGGTGGCCACCATCACCCGGCTGCGCGAGGCGCTCGCGCGGACCGCGACCACCGGCTGACGCC
>NZ_JAAALL010000493.1 GCF_009906315.1 Kineococcus vitellinus
GCGACGGGCACGCGCGGCGCGGGGGTGCGGACGGGGCGGCGCCGGGCGGCCTCGAAGAGGGCGTCGACGCGGGCGCGCTCCTCGGGGGAGCGGCCGGTGACCGCGGAGACGACGAGGAAGACGACGAGGTTGAGCGTGACGCCGACGATGCCGCCGGTGATGCTGCCCAGCACCCGGATGTCGTCGGGGTACAGGCCGGTGAGGCCGGCGGCGACGACGAACCCGGAGACCATGCCGGCGATGGCGCCCTGCTTGGTGCCGCCGCGCCAGAAGATGCCCAGGAACAGCGGCACGGCGAGCTGCACGATGCCCTGGTAGGACACCTGCGCCAGCAGCTGCAGGCGGTCCATGCTGAACGTCAGGTAGGCGACGACGCCGGCCAGCGCCATGAAGGCGACCATGCTGCCCTTGGCGACGGCGGTGAGCTGGCGGTCGCTGAGGTCCTTGCGGGCGCTGCCGACGATGTCGTTGGCGATCTGCAGGCCGCAGACCTGCACGGCGCCGTCGATGTGGCCCATCGAGGCGGCGAACACGACGGTCACCGCCAGGCCCAGCACCCAGGTGCCGCCGAACTCCCCGAGCAGCGTGAACCAGCCGTTCTGCGGGTCGGCGGCGACAGCGGCGACGCGGGTGCCGGCGATGCCCACGAGCATGAGCAGCGTGTAGAACACCCCGGAGATGAGGATGGTGCGCACCGTGCCGGCCTTGACCGAGCGGACGCTGGAGGCGGTGTAGATGCGCTGGAAGCTCGTGGGCCAGCACAGCGAGCCGACGACGCCGGTGAAGATGAGGCTGAACAGGTACCAGGGCCCGTAGGCGCCGCCGTCGCCGGGGACCTGCAGGACCTCCTGCCCGACGCGGGAGAGGTCGGAGAAGCTGATGGGCGAGCCGCCGGCCCCGGTGAGCATGAGCACGCAGACCACGGCGGCGACCACGTAGGCGACCACGCCCTGGAACATGTCGGTCATCACCAGCCCGCGCATGCCCATCTTCACCGTCCAGAACTGCCGGACGACGATGACGGCCAGGCCGACGAGCAGGCAGGCCGTCAGCGACCAGGCGCCGTCGCTGGCGATCTCGAAGAGGCTGCCGAGCGCCTGCATGCCCAGGACGACCCAGGGGAACATCGAGACGACGCCGATGACGCTGGCGACGAGCTTCACGCCCGTGGAGCCGAACCGCATGCCCAGCAGGTCCGGCTGGGTGCGCAGGTCGAACCTCGCGCCCCAGCGCCAGGCGCGGGTCGCCATGAGGTACATGAACGTGACGCCGAGGGTGGAGTAGGCCAGGCCGTAGAGGCCGAACACCCCGGCACCGGCCGCGAGGCCGAAGAAGGCGATGAACGTGGAACCGGGCCACCAGGAGTTCACGTAGCTCATGGCCACGTACCAGGGGCCGTAGCTGCGCCCGCCGACGGCGTACTCGTCGAAGCTGGGCTGCGAGCGCTGCTGGGTGGCGTAGAGGATGACGATGACGATGCCGTAGAAGACGGCGAGCATCGAGAGCATGGTGATCACGCGGCACCTCCGGCGGTCGCGGCGGCGCCGAGCTCGATCTCCTCGTCGAGCTCACCCCGCACGTCCTCGATCGCGTACTTCGCCCACAGGGCGAGGCCGATGACGAGCGCGTCGAGGATCCAGTAGGCGATGCTGAACGGCATCCCGAGGAAGCCGCCGCGGATCCCGCTGGCCGCCAGGTACAGCGGCGGGAAGAGGGCGGCGAGCAGGGTGGCGCCGTAGACGATCCCGAACGCGGTGTCGATCACCGTCGACGGCAGGTTTCTGATGTACGACTTCACGGTCCACCTCGTGGTCGATCGCGGTCTGGGGGTGCGGGGCACCTGCCGGGGGG
>NZ_JAAALL010000494.1 GCF_009906315.1 Kineococcus vitellinus
CCCGCCCGTTCGCCGACCGCAGCGTGCGCACCAAGGTGCTCAGCGCGCTCGGCGCCCTGGCCGTCGTGAGCGTGGGCGTCAGCACCGCCTCGCTGGTCGCCCTCTCGCAGGCCTCCGAGCGCACCGACGTGCTCTACACCGACACCGTCCTCGGGCTGCAGGCGCTCGGCCGCGTGCACCAGGAGGAGATCAAGACCCGGATGCTGGTCGCCCAGCACGCCGCCGCCCCCGACGCCGAGGGCAAGGCGGAGCTGGAGCAGAAGATCGTCGACAGCGACGCCGAGCTCGACGAGTGGGCCGCGGTGTACGAGACCACCACCGTCGACGGCGCCGCGGACTGGGAGACCTTCACGCAGGCGTGGGAGCAGTGGCGCCAGGTCCGCGACAGCCGGCTGATCCCCCTCTCCAGCGCCGGTGACGCGGCCGGCTGGGCGGCGGCCTCCGCCGACGTCGCGCAGCCGCTGGTGAGCACCGCCGCCGACGCCCTCGACCTCGTCGAGGAGGCCGAGAACACCGGCGCCGAGCAGACCGCCGCCGCCACCCGCTCCGCCGCCACGACCGCCCGCAACGGCACCCTGGCCGCGCTGCTCACCGGGCTCGTCCTGGCGACGCTGCTGGGCCTGAAGGTCGTGCGCTCCATCGTCGGGCCGCTGCGCTCCGTCTCCGGCTCGCTGGAGGCCGTGGCCGCCGGGGACCTCACCGTGCCCGCGCCGGTGGACTCCGCCGACGAGCTCGGCCAGATGGCCGCCTCGCTGGAGCGCGCCCGCGCCAGCGTGCGCGCCACCGTGGAGGAGATCGCCTCCTCCGCCTCCTCGCTGTCCGCGGCCTCGACCCAGCTGACCTCCTCCAGCGAGCGCATCGGCGCCGCCGCCGGCCAGACCGCCCAGGTGGCCGCCGGGACCGCCGACACCGCCGCGACCGTCTCGGCCAGCGTGTCGACCGTCGCCATGGGCGCCTCCGAGATGCAGGCCGCCATCCGCGACATCGCCTCCGGGGCCTCCGAGGCGACCGCCGTGGCCTCCCGCGCCACCGACATCGCCGGCCGCGCCGGTGAGACCGTGGCCCGCCTCGGCGTCAGCAGCACCCAGATCGGCGACGTGGTCAAGGCCATCACCGCCATCGCCGAGCAGACCAACCTGCTGGCCCTCAACGCCACCATCGAGGCCGCCCGCGCCGGGGAGGCCGGCAAGGGCTTCGCCGTCGTCGCCGGGGAGGTCAAGGAGCTGTCCGCGCAGACGGCCCGCGCCACCGAGGACATCGCCGCCCGCGTCGGCTCCATCCAGGCCGACACCGCCGAGGCCGTCTCCGCGATCGAGAGCATCGCCGACGTCATCGGCGAGATCAGCAACCACCAGACGACGATCGCCTCGGCCGTCGAGGAGCAGTCCGCCACGACCGCGGAGATGACCCGCAGCGTCGGCGAGGCCGCCGCCGGCTCCGAGGCGATCGCCGGGGGCATCCGCGACATCACCGGCTCGGCGCAGGAGACGGCCGACGTCGTCGCCGGCTCGCGCGCCGCCGCCGAGGACCTGCACCGGATGGCCGCCCGGCTCAACGACCTCGTGGGCCGCTTCCACGTCTGAGCCCGCGGCCGAGCACGCGCCCGCGCAGCTCCCGGTCGCCGACCGCACCGCCCACGGCCAGCACCAGCCCGGCGGCGGCGACCGCGATCGCCGCCGGCCGGGCCTGCGCGCCCAGCAGCAGCACGGCGGCGGCGCTGCACACCAGCGCCGCCGCCGTGCAGCCGCGCGCCAGCAGCCGCGGCCCGCGCCAGCGCACCCGGCCGTCCCCGCGGTGACGGGCACCCCCGCGGGCACCCCCGCGGGCGCGCTGGGCGGGCACC
>NZ_JAAALL010000495.1 GCF_009906315.1 Kineococcus vitellinus
GCGCCGAGCCCGTCGCGCCGGCGGCGCCGGCCCGCGCCGCCGACGGCGACCGCGCTCCCGCGGGCGCCCCCGCGGGCGCCCCCGTGGACGACGCCTTCCTGGCGGCGCTGCGCACGGCCGTCGCGCGGGCGCACCCGGTGCTGACCCGCCTGGACCAGGCCAGCGGCGACGGCGACTTCGGCGACAACCTCGCCGGCGGGGTGCGCGCGGCGCTGGGCGCCGCCGTGCCCGCCGACGTGCTCGCCGACGTGCCCGCCGACGTCCCCGCCGCCGCGGCCGTGCGCGGGCTGCGGGCGGCCGAGCACGCCTTCCTCGACGAGGTCGGCGGCTCCAGCGGCCCGCTGTACGGGCTGCTGCTGCAGCAGCTGCGCGCGGCGCTGGAGCAGGCGCCGCGCGCGGACGCGGACGCGGTGCGCGCGGGGCTGGCCGGCGCGGTGGCCGCCGTGCAGCGCGTCGGCGGCGCCCGGCCGGGCGAGCGCACGATGCTCGACCCGATGGCGGCCGCGGCCGCCTCCACCGGCGGCCTCGCCGACCTCGTGCGCGCGGCCGTCGACGGAGCGGCGGCGACCGCGGGGATGCTGCCCCGGCGCGGGCGGGCCTCCTACGTCGGGGAGCGGGCGCTGGGCCTGCCCGACCCCGGCGCCGTGGGGGTCGCGCTCGTGCTGGGCGCCCTGGCCGACGCCCTGGAGCCGGCGGCGGGCGCGGGCGGCCTCGCCACCGCGCTGGTGGAGGGTCTCGGCGCGCAGGCGGGCTGACGGGCGGGCAGGGTGGCCGGATGCGCGTCGTCGTCGTCGGAGCCACGGGTCACATCGGCACCTCCCTCGTGCCCCGCCTCGTCGGGGCGGGGCACGAGGTCCTCGCCCTCAGCCGCGGCACGAGGGAGCCGTACGCGGCGCACCCGGCGTGGGAGCGGGTGGAGCGGGTGGTGGTGGACCGCGAGGCCGAGGACGCCGCCGGGACCTTCGGCGAGCGGATCGCCGCCCTGGGGGCGGACGCCGTCGTCGACCTCGTCTGCTTCACCCCGGCCTCCGCGCGGCAGCTGGTGGAGGCGCTGCGCCCGCGGGGCACGTTCCTGCTGCACTGCGGCACGATCTGGGTGCACGGCCCCGCGGCCGCCTCGCCGCTGCGCGAGGACGACCCGCGCGAGCCGTTCGGGGAGTACGGCACGCAGAAGGCCGCGATCGAGGAGCTGCTGCTGGCCGAGACCCGCGGCGGCGGCCTGCCGACGACGGTGCTGCACCCCGGGCACATCAGCGGCGCGGGCTGGCCGGTCATCACCCCGCTGGGCAACCTCGACCCCGACGTGTGGCGGCGGCTGGCCACCGGCCGGGAGCTGCTCGTGCCCGGCCTCGGCCTGGAGACCCTGCACCACGTCCACGCCGACGACGTCGCCCAGGGCTTCGAGCTGGCCCTGGCCGCCCCGCGCGCCGCGGCCGGCGAGAGCTTCCACGTCGTCTCCGAGCGCGCCCTGACCGTGCGCGGCTTCGCGCGCGCGGCCGCGGGCTGGTTCGGCCGGGAGGCGGACCTGCGGCCGGTGTCGTGGGAGGAGTTCCGCGCGGCCGCCGGCGAGCACGCCGACGCCAGCTGGGAGCACCTGTCGCGCAGCCACAGCGCGAGCACGCGCAAGGCGCGCGAGGTGCTGGGCTACCGGCCGCGGCGCACCTCGCTGCAGGCCGCGCGCGAGGCCGTGGACGACCTGGTCGCGCGGGGGCGCCTCGACCTCGGCTGAGCGGACGGGCGCACCTCAGGCCAGCAGCGGGTCCAGCGCCTTCGCGCACGAGCGCACCCGGTCCGCGTAGTGGTGCAGCGGCGGTGCGGCGGTGTCCGCGG
>NZ_JAAALL010000496.1 GCF_009906315.1 Kineococcus vitellinus
GGGCTGAGCGAACGCCTGTCGCCGCGGCGGATCGGCCTGCTCACCCGCCCCGGTGAGCAGCACCCCTGCCTGGCGGTGCTGGAACTGGCCCGGCCGGTGGCGGCGGAACCCGCGCCCCGCTTCGAGCGCACCCGGGTCGGCGACGCCCCGCAGGACGCGTGGGCCGTGCTCGCCGAGCAGGACGTCGTGCCGGCCCGGCTCCCCGACGCCTCGCTGGCCGCCTCCCCCGGCGACCGGCCGACCGAGGCGGCGCGGGACCCGGAGGAGGACCCGGTGGGAGACGCGGGCACCGCCGTCTGGGCGGAGGCGGCCCGCACGGCGCTGCTCGGGCGCGCGGTGCCCACCCCGCAGGTCCCGGTGGTGCACCTCACGGAGCCGGGGCGCGTGCCGCGCGTGGACGACGTCGGTGCCTGGCTGTGCCGGATGCTGCGCATCTGCCACGACAGGCTCCCCGACGACGAACCCGGCGGCCCGGACCCGGACCCCTGGCCGCCGCCGCGGCAGGGCCCGGAGTCGGGCTCGGCGCCGATGCACCCGACCGCGACGACGGAGGGGTGAGCCCGTGCCCGCACGCACCCGCCCGGCGGGCCGGCCGACGCGCTCCCCGCGGGCGCCGCGGCGCGCCCTGCCGGCGCCGTGGACGGACACCGCGCTGGCGCTGGTCCTGGCGCTGGTCGACCTCACGACCTTCTCCGCGGTCCTGCCCGCGGGCACGTGGTGGCAGCCCGCCTACCTGCTGCTCGGCTTCGCGGCCCTGCCCTGGCGGCGGCGGGCGGCGGGAGCGGTGTTCGCCGCGGTCTGGCTGCACCTGCTCGGCGCCGTCCTGCTGGTGCCGCAGCACCTGCCCGTCCTCGCGCTGCTGCTGGCGCTGGGCACCGTCGCCTCCCGGCGGGGACCGCGGGCGGCGGCGGTGGCCTCGCTGCTGGCGGTCGTGCTCTACGTGCCGGCCTCCACGGCCTCCGAGGTGCGCAGCGGCGACCCGGTCGACCTGGTGCGCGCCTCCGCCACCGTGGCGGTCCTGTTCGTCCTGCTGCTGGGCAGCGTGACGGGCCTGGGGCTGTGGACGCGCCGCGGGCGCCAGCGCGTCACGGCGCTGGAGGCCCAGCGCGAGCGCGCCGCGCAGGAGGCGGTGACCGCGGAGCGGCACCGGGTGGCCCGCGAGCTGCACGACGTCGTCTCGCACTCGGTGAGCACCATGGTGCTGCAGGCGGCCGGCGCCCGCCGCGTCCTCGCCGCCGACCCGGCGCGCGCCGGCCGCGCCCTGGCGGAGATCGAGGGCCTGGGCAAGGAGTCCATGAGCGAGCTGCGGCGCCTGCTCGGCGTGCTGCGCGACGGAGCGCTGGTCGAGGGCGGGCTCGAGGAGGCCGAGGACGCCGAGGAGGGCGCGCTGCGCCCGCGCCCGGGTCTGTCCCGGCTGCCCGAGCTGCTCGACGCCTGCCGCGGCGCGGGGCTGCACGTGCGCCACGAGGTCGTGGGCCGCGCCGCCCCGCTGGACGGCAGCGTCGACCTCTCGGCGTACCGGGTGGTGCAGGAGGCGCTCACCAACGCCTGCAAGCACGCGGGCGCCGGCACCGCCGTCCGGGTCCGCGAGGTGTGGTCGCAGGCGTCGCTGCTCGTCGAGGTCGTCGACGACGGCCGGGGCGCCGGTGCGGCCGTCGGCGGGCTGTCCACCGGGCACGGGCTGCTGGGCCTGCGCGAGCGGGTGCGCGCCGTCGGGGGCCGGCTGGAGGCGGGCGCGGTCCCCGGCGGCGGGTACCGCGTCGGGGCCCTGCTGCCGCTGCGGCTGGAACCGGCCCCGGACCACCGTCGGGCGCGGGCGGGCGCCCGGTG
>NZ_JAAALL010000497.1 GCF_009906315.1 Kineococcus vitellinus
CCCCTGCCGCACCCGTGGACGTTCAGCGTCGACGTGGGCGCGGGCCGCTGGCGCTGGAGCGCCCCGCGCGAGCGCGAGCCCGGGGCCGCGCTCCCCACCACCGGCGAGGAGGTCGCCGCCCGCGGGCCGGCCGGCCGGCGGCTGCTGCAGGCGGTCGAGCAGTGCGCGGCCGACGGCGGGCCGTTCACCCTCTCGCTGCGCACCGACGAGGGCGGCCGGCCCGCCTGGTGGCTGGTCCACGGCGGTCCCGGCGGCCCCGGCGAGGTGACCGGCAGCGTCGTGGACACCACCGCCGCGGTCGAGCACGCCGTCAGCGAGCGCACCACCGAGCAGGTGCGCACCGCCCTCGCGGGCCGCGAGGGCATCGACCAGGCCAAGGGCATGCTCATGCTCGTCTACGGCATCGACGCCGACGCCGCGTTCGGCCTGCTGCGCTGGTACTCCCAGCACAGCCAGGTCAAGCTCGCCGAGCTGGCCGCCCGCCTGACGGCGGCGGCCGCCGACAGCACCTTCGCCGGCGGCACGCAGGCCCGCGCGGCCGTCGACGACCTGCTGAGCAGCGTGCTCGGCGACGCGGCGCCCCCGGTGCCCACCGGCGGCGGGGCCGCCCTGCGCACCCGCCGGCGCGAGCCCGCCGTCCCCGGCGCGCCCTGGGAGCTGCACGTGGAGGGCGAGCTCGACCTCGCGACGGCGCTGGACTTCGCGGACGCGCTGGCCGACGTGGAGTCGCGCGCCCGCCCCGGCGACCAGGTCGTCGTCGACCTGACCGCCGTGGAGTACCTGGGCTCGGCGGGGATGACCGTCCTCGTGGGCGCCGATCGCCGCGGGCGCCGGCGCGGCACGCCGCTGCGCGTGGTCCTGGGCCGCTCCACCACCGTGCTGGACTTCCCGGGGCTGCGGGAGCTGACGGTGGTGCAGCCCGAGCAGCACGAGCAGCACGCCGGGCGGGTCGCCGGCCGCGCGGGCGGCTAGCGCTCGCCGGCCGGGGGGCCGGCGGCGTCCCGGCGCGGCAGCGAGGCCAGGTCCAGCACCGCGGCGGCGATGGAGGAGTCGGCGGCCACCAGCCGCACCCCGTCGGGGCCCAGCCGCTCCAGCACGTCGACGAGCACCTGCACGCCGGCGCTCGCCAGCGGGGCGGTCGCCGACAGCTCCACCGTCACCGGCAGCGAGCCGTGCCGGGCCAGCCGCAGGACCTCCTCGCGCAGCCCCGGCGCACCGCCGGCCTCCAGCGGCCCCTCGACCCGCAGCACCGGCCCCGCCTCGCCCGCCGCGGCGCTCCAGCGCAGCTCGTCCGGCTCCCGCGCCGGGGCGGGCGGTGCGGGCGCGCCGGCGTCGAAGGCGACCGGCCGGTGCAGGCGCCGCGCCAGGCGGACCGTGGTGCCCGCGTCCGTGGCCTCCACCTGCACGCGGCCGCCCTCGACGCCCATCACCGCCAGGCCGCGACCGCGGTCGCCGGGCAGCGCCGCCGGCTCGCGCCAGCGCCCCCGGTCGCTGACCGCCAGGTGCAGCACGCCGTCGTCGGCCAGCTGCCCCGACAGCTGCACCGTCCCCGTCCCGCTCCCGCCGTAGGCGTGCTCGACGGCGTTGACGACGGCCTCCCCGGCCGCCAGCTCCACCAGCTGCCGCTGGCGCGGCTCGACCCCCAGGCCCTCCAGCCAGGCACGCAGGTCGCGGCGCAGCACGAGCGGCGCGCTCGGGACGGCCGGGGCCACCAGGCGCAGCGGCGGCGGGGCGGGGCGGCGCTGGGCCGCCAGGACCGTGACGTCGTCGACCTGCGGACCGCCCCCGCGCACGGCGCGGGCCGCCCGCTCGCACACCCGCTGCAC
>NZ_JAAALL010000498.1 GCF_009906315.1 Kineococcus vitellinus
CGCGCCGACCTCGTCGTCGTGGGCGGCGGCCTGACCGGGCTGTGGACGGCGCTGCGCGCCAAGGAGCGCGACCCCGACCGCGACGTGCTGCTGCTGGAGGGGGCCGGCGTCGGGTGGGCCGCCTCGGGGCGCAACGGGGGGTTCGTCGCCGCGAGCCTCACCCACGGGCGCGGCAACGGCGAGCGGCACCTGCCGGCCGAGGTCGACCGCCTCGACGCGCTCGGCCTGGCCAACCTCGACGCGATCGAGAAGTCCGTCGCGCAGCACGGCTGGGACTGCGGCTGGGAGCGCACCGGCTCCCTGACGGTGGCGACCGAGCCGTACCAGGTGGAGCAGCTGCGCGGCCAGCCGGGTTTCCTGGACACCGACGCCGTCCGGGCGCAGGTCGCCTCCCCCACCTACCTCGCCGGGGTGTGGACGCGCGAGGACACCGCGCTGGTGAACCCCGCCCACCTGGTCTGGGAACTGCTGCGCACCTGCCGCGAGCTCGGCGTCCGCGTCGCCGAGGACACCGTCGTGCGCGGGCTGCGCTCGGACGCGGAGGGCGTGCACGTGCGCACCGGCTCCGCCACCGTGCACGCCCGGCACGTCGCGCTGGGCACGAACGTCTTCCCCGCGCTGCTGCGGCGCTACCGGCTGCACACGATCCCGGTCTACGACTACGTGCTGGTCACCGAACCGCTGGACGCCGTCCAGCGCGCGGCGATCGGCTGGCAGGGCCGTCAGGGCGTGGACGACCTGGCCAACCAGTTCCACTACTACCGCCAGACCGCCGACGGCCGGATCCTCTTCGGCGGCTACGACGCGATCTACCACTGGGGGCGCTCGCTGTCGGCCCGCCACGACCAGCGGGCCGAGTCGTTCCAGACGCTGGCCGCGCACTTCTTCCAGACGTTCCCGCAGCTGGAGGGCCTGCGCTTCACCCACGCCTGGGGCGGTGCCATCGACACCTGCACGCGCTTCTTCCCGTTCTTCGGCACCGGCCACCGCGGCCGCGTCGCCCACGTCGCCGGGTACACCGGGCTCGGCGTGGGGATGACCCGCTTCGCCGCCGACGTGCTGCTCGACCTCCTCGCGCGCGAGGAGGCGGGTCCCACCGAGCTCACCGAGCTGGAACTGGTGCGCAGCACGCCGCTGCCGTTCCCGCCCGAACCGCTGGCCTGGGCCGGCGTGGAGGTGACCACGCGCTCGCTCGTGCACGCCGACCGCCACGAGGGCCACCGCAACCTGTGGCTGCGCACCCTCGACCGGTTCGGCCTGGGTTTCGACTCCTGAGCGCCCGCCGCGCGCTCCCCGGCCGGGGAGCGCGCGGAGCCCCGCAGTTCAGAACCCGGGTTCAGGACTCGATGTTGGCCATCACGTGCTTCAGGCGCGTGTAGTCCTCCAACCCGTACACCGACAAGTCCTTGCCGTACCCCGACTGCTTGAACCCCCCGTGCGGCATCTCCGCCACCAACGGGATGTGCGCATTGATCCACACGCACCCGAAGTCCAACGCCGCCGACATCCGCATCGCCCGCCCGAAGTCCCGCGTCCACACGCTCGAGGCCAGCCCGTAGCGCGTCCCGTTCGCCCACCCCAACGCCTGCGCCTCATCGGAGAAGCGCTGCACCGTGATCACCGGCCCGAAGACCTCCTCCTGCACCACCTCATCACCCTGGCGCAACCCCGCCACCACCGTCGGCTGGTAGTAGAAGCCCTCCGCCAACTCCCCCCCAGCGCGCCCACCGCCGGCCACCAGCTGCGCGTGATCGGGCAGGCGGTCCACGAACCCGCTCACGTGCGCCAACTGCCGCGCACTGTTCACCGGCCCCACCGCG
>NZ_JAAALL010000499.1 GCF_009906315.1 Kineococcus vitellinus
CCGGGTTGCCGACGAGGCGGTTGGCCAGCGCGAGCGCGCCCCGGTCGGCGGCGCCGGCGACGCCCACGCCGTAGCGGAACAGCCCGGGCCGGCCGCGGTCCTGCACGGTGGTCAGCGGCCCGCTCGCCAGGACCTCCAGGGCGCTCACCGCCCGTCCTCGCGCACGAAGCGCACGGCGGTGCCGGGGCGCAGCAGCGCGGGCGGGTCGGCGGCCGGGTCCCACAACGTCGCCGCCGTGGTGCCGATGAGCTGCCAGCCGCCCGGGGAGCGGCGCGGGTAGACGGCGCTGAAGCCGTCCGCCAGCGCCACCGCACCGGCGGGGACGGCGGTGCGCGACTGCGCCCGGCGCGGGACGCTCAGGCGGCCGTCGGGGCTGCGCAGGTAGCCGAAACCCGGGGCGAACCCCACGAAGGAGCACTCCCAGGTGGTGCCGGTGTGCCGGGCGACGACCTCCTCGGGCGTGGTGCCGAGCAGGTCGGCGACGTCGGCGAGGTCCTCGCCGTCGTAGCGGACGGGGACGGTGACGACCTCGCCGACCTCGCCGCCACCCCCGGGGCCCGGTCGCCCGGGGCCGGCCGGGCGTTCCACCCACCGCCGCAGCAGCTCGCGGCCGACGGCGGCCGCGTCGGCGCCCGGCAGCAGGGTGACGAGCACGGTGCGGGCGGCGGGCAGCACGTCCTCGACGCCCTCGGGGGCGTCGTCGGCCAGGGCGCGGGCGAACCGCGGGACGCGCAGCGCGCCGTCCTGCCCGCCGTCCTGCCCGGCGGGTTCCAGCAGCCAGGCGCGGTCGCCTGCGGGGAGCAGCCGGGCTGTCGGGGCGGCCGGGGTGCTGCCGGCGGTGGGCGTGGCGGTGCCCTCGCGGAACAGCGCCCGCGCCGCGGCGGGCGGGGTGTCCGCGGGGGACGTGGGCTGCGCGCCGCTCACGGGAGCCTCCGTCGATCCGGTCGGGGTCGTGCGCAGCACTCTAGGGATCGTTCAACGATCTGTCTGCCCCCCGCGCGGTCCCGGTTCACCGGTGCGCGCTGAGCAGCTGCGCCTCGGCGCGGTCCAGGTACGCGGCGAGCAGTCGCCCGGCGCGGCCGCGCTCACCGGCCTCGAGGTGGTCGGCGATGCGCGCGTTCTCCTCCAGGTACGGCTCGTGGAAGGGGCGCAGGTCGGTCACGACGACGAAGGCCAGGCGCAGCTCGGCGAGCAGGTGGCGCATGCTCTCGTCCATGCGAGGGCTGCCCGCGAGGGCGACGACCGCGGAGTGGAAGTGGCTGTTCGCGGTGCCGACCGCGTCCCAGTCCCCCGCCCGCCGGGCCGCTCCCCCCTCCTCGACGGCCTGGCGGACCCGCTGCAGCGCAACGGGGTCGTGCGGTCCGTCGACGGCGGCGAACTCCAGCACGCGCCGGAAGCGGTACACGTCGGCGACGTCCGCGGCGCTCAGCGAGCGGACGAAGACGCCGCGGTGCAGCTCGTGGCGCAGCAGCCCCTCGCGGACCAGCAGCCGGAACGCCTCGCGCAGCGTGTTGCGCGAGACGCCCAGGGAGGCGCTGGTCGCGTCCTCCGGCAGCCGCGTGCCCGGCACCAGCGCGCCGTCGGCGACGAGGTCGCGCAGCGCCTCGGCGACCCGGTCCGCGCCGCCGCCGGCGACCAGGGCGCGACCGGCCGAGCTCAGGCGTTCCGGCAGTCGCGCGGCGCCGTCCCCCGCTCGTGGCTCCACCCGCCGAAACATAGCCGCAGCGGCGGAACCGTTGCCAGATCGTTCAACAACTCGCTAGCGTCACCGCCCATCCGCTCCTCCCGCCCCCCCCCTGGTGAGGTTC
>NZ_JAAALL010000049.1 GCF_009906315.1 Kineococcus vitellinus
AGCGGGGACGGCGGGGGCGGCGGCGCCGAGGGAGTGCAGCATCCGCCCGACGTCGACGCCGGTGGTGCGCTTGAGCACCTCGAGGGTCTCCTGCAGGTTGCTGCCGACGGACCGGCTCAGGGCGCCGGCGCCGTCGTTGGAGATGACGGTCAGGTCCTTGATGCCGGCGATCGGGCTGGCGAGCGCCTGCGCGACCTGGGGCAGGACCTCCAGGGCGCGCTGGGTGAGCGCGGCCTCGCCGAACTCCTTCAGCGCCTGCGCCTCCTTGGTCAGCGCCTCGGCCTTGGCGGCTCCGGTCGCCGACAGCGCCTCGGCCTGCGCCTGCCCCTCCAGGCGCACCGCGTTCGCGTCCGCGGTGCGGCGCTGCAGCTCGGCCTCCGCGGCCAGCCGCACGCGCGCCGCCTCGGCCTCGGCGGACAGGCGCACCCGCTGCGCGTCGGCCTGCGCGGCGGCGACGGCGGCCTGCTGCTCGGCCTCGGCGGACAGCACCCGCGCGGTCTTCAGCGCCATCGCCTGCTGCTCGGCCTCGTAGCGGCGGGCGTCGGCGGGCTTGCGCACCTCGGTGTCCAGCGTGCGCTCGGTGAGCTCCGCCTGGCGCTGGGCGACCCGCTCCTGCTCCTGCAGGACCTGCTGCTGGGCGGCGGCCTCGGCCAGCCGGCCGGCGGCGTCGGCCTCGGCGGCCGCCTTGTCCTGGTCGGCGCGGAACTGCGCCTGCTGCAGCGCCAGGTCGCGCTGCGCCTGGGCGATCTTGGCGTCGGAGAGCGCCTTGGCCTGCTGGGCCTCCTGGGCGTTGTTCGCCTCGGCGATCTCGGCGGCGCGGCGGGCGTTGGCCGCCTCGGGGCGGCCGAGGTCCTTGAGGTAGTTCCCGTCGTCGCTGACGTCCTGGATCTGCAGGGTGTCCAGGACCAGCCCCTGGTTGTTGAGGCTGGTGACGGCCTCCTCCTCGACCTGGCGGGCGAACGCGACCCGGTCGCGGATGATCTCCTCGACGGTCAGCGTGCCGATGACCCCCCGCAGGCTGCCCGCGAGGACCTCCTGGGTGAACGGCTCGATCTCCTTCTGCTGCTGCAGGAAGCGCTGCGAGGCGGCGCGGACGAAGTCCTCGGTGCCGCCGACCTTGACGATGGCGACGCCGTCCACGTTGAGCCGGATCCCCTGGCGCGAGACCGCGCCGCGGATCGAGATGGGGATGCGCACCGAGGACAGGGACAGGCGGTGGGCCTGCTGCACGAGCGGCTTGACGAACACGCCCGCACCCATGACGACCTTCTGCCCGGACAGGTCGGTCGTCACCTCCCCCGTCTGGGGGTTGGTGACCGGCCGGCCCTTCTTGCCCACGATGATGAGCGCCTCGGACGGGCTGGCGATCTTGTAGCGCGCCTTGACGGCGACGACCACCACGAGCAGCAGGACGAGCAGCGCCCCCACGGCGACGGCGACGGCGACGACGGTGTCCATGCCACGTACCTCCTGGTCCGGCCCGGGCCGCCCGCCCCGGCTGCGACGACGGCGTCGTCGACCAGGCGTCCCGCTGCACCTGCCGCCACCATAGCCACCGGCGCGCCCGGCGCCGGGGCGCCTGCCACGATCGGGTGCATGCCCTCCTGGACCGAGCACGTGATGTGGTGGCACGTCTACCCCCTGGGTTTCACCGGCGCACCGGTGCGCCCCGGCGACGAGCACGACGGGAACACCGCCGAGCGGCTCGTGCGCCACCGCCTGCGCAGGGTCGAGGGCTGGCTGGACCACCTCGTGGGGCTCGGGCTCAACGGCCTGGCGCTCGGGCCGATCTTCGCCTCCTCCACCCACGGCTACGACACCGTCGACCACTTCCGCGTCGACCCGCGCCTGGGCGACGAGGCGGACTTCGACCACCTGGTCGCCGCCTGCCGCGAGCGCGGGGTCCGCGTCCTGCTGGACGGCGTCTTCAACCACGTCGGGCGCGCGCACCCGGCCTTCGCGCAGGTGCTGGCCGAGGGGCCCGACGCGCCGGCGGCGCGGCTGTTCCGCGTCGACTGGACCGGCTGGCGGCCCGGCGAGCCGGTGCGGGCGGAGGTGTTCGAGGGGCACGAGCAGCTCGTCGCGCTGGACCACTCCTCGCCCGCCGTGGTGGACCTGGTGGTGCGGGTGGTGCGGCACTGGCTGGACCGCGGCGCGGACGGCTGGCGGCTGGACGCCGCCTACGCGGTGCCGCCGGCGTTCTGGGCGCAGGTGCTGCCGCAGGTGCGGGCCACCCACCCGCAGGCCTGGTTCAGCGGCGAGGTGATCCACGGGGACGCGGCCGCGTTCGTGCGGGCCTCCACGGTGGACTCCCTCACGCAGTACGAGCTGTGGCAGGGGATCTGGCACGCCATCGCCGAGCGCAACCTCTTCGAGCTCGCCCACGCCCTGCGGCGCCACGACGCGCTGCTGGCCACGTCCGCGCCGTCGACGTTCGTGGGCAACCACGACGTGACGCGGATCGCCTCGGCCGTCGGCCCCGACCTCGTCCCGCACGCCCTCGCCGTGCTCTTCACCGTCGCGGGCGTGCCGAGCGTCTACGCCGGCGACGAGTTCGCCGCCACCGGGGTCAAGGAGCAGCGCCTGGGCGGGGACGACGCCGTGCGCCCGGAGTTCGGCGAGCGGCCACCGGCCGAGGACTCGCTGGGACCGGCCGCGCGCGAGGTGCTGCGCGCCCACCGCGACCTCATCGCGCTGCGCCGGCGCCGCCCCTGGCTGCACCGCGCGCACACCGACGTCGTGCACCTGGCCAACCGCCAGGCGCTCCTGCGCACCGCCACCGGCGCCGGCGCCGTCCTCGTCGCGCTCAACCTCGACGACGCCCCGGCCGCGCTGCCCGCGGCCGACGCCCGCGCGCTGGTGTGCGGGGCGGCGCAGCTCGCCGACGGGCGGGTCCGGCTGCCCGGGCGCGGCTGGGCAGTGCTGGAGGGCTGAGCCGCAGGACCGGGCCCGCCGCCGTCAGGGGGCCGGGAAGGTCGCGGTCCGCACCCGGTTCCGCTCCAGGAACCCTCGGTCGACCTCGACGCCCAGACCGGGTGCCGTCGCCACGGCCACGACCCCGGCGCGCGCGACCACCGGGGTCGTCACGTCGCGGGCGTAGTACTTCTCCGACGCCGACACGTCCGAGGGCAGGGTGAAGCCCGGCAGGCTGGAGAGGGCGACGTTCGCGGCGCGGCCCACGCCGAACTCGTGCATCCCGCCGACCCACGCGGGCCAGCCGAGCTCGCGCGCGAGGTCGTGGGCGGCGACGGCGGCGCTCAGGCCGCCCATCCGCGACACCTTGACGTTGAGGACGCGCCCGGCGCCCAGGGCGTGCGCGGTGCGCAGGTCGTCGACGGTGTCGATCGACTCGTCGAGGCAGACCGGCGTCGACACGCTGCGCTGGAAGGCCGCCGACGTCGTGAACGCGCGCGGGGCGAACGGCTGCTCGAGCATCGTCAGGCCGAACGCGTCCAGCGCGCGCAGCGCCGCCAGGTGCTCCGGGTCGTCGGCGTAGGCGCCGTTGGCGTCGACGTGCAGCAGCAGGTCGTCGCCGAACGCCTCGCGCACCGCGCGCACCGGTTCGACGTCCCAGCCGGGCTGCACCTTCAGCTTCACCCGCGGGTAGCCGGACTCGACGTGGTGGTGGTGCACCTGCGCGAGCAGGTCGTCGATCGTCGCCTCGATGCCCAGCGAGACCCCGGCGACGACCTCCGCGCGGGTGCCGCCGAGGGCCTGCGCGAGCGGCACCTGCTCGCCCTGCGCCCACAGCGCCCACGCGGCCGCGTCGACCCCCGCCGCGGCGAAGCGGTGCCCGCGCACCCTGCGGTAGGCGCCGGCGACCTGCTCGGGCCGCTCGGCGTCGACGCCGACGACGGCGGGCAGCAGGTACGTGGTGGCGACGTGCCAGCTCGTGGCGACGGTGTCGGGGGCGTAGAACGGGTCGCTGGGGCAGGCGACCTCCCCCCAGCCGGTGCGGCCGTCGGCGCCGGTCAGCTCGACGAGCAGGTGCTCGAGGAACCCCTTGCGGTGCGAGCTCGTCTGGAACTCGTGCACCAGGGGCAGGCGCACCTGGTGCAGGTCGGCGCGGACGATCCTCACGGCTGCTCCTCGGGTCGGTCGGTCGGGCGCTCGGGCGGCGGGGCCTCGCCGCGCGCGGGCGGGGCGAAGCCGTAGACGGAACCCCCGTCCTCGCCGCGCCCGCACGTCACGCCGACCAGCCCGGCGCCCAGCAGCTCGTGGAAGCGTGCGCGCACTCGCGCCCGCACGGCGTCGCCCGCCTCCCCGGCGGGCACGACGAGCCGCTCGGCCACCTGCGCGGGCGGCGGGTTCGCCTCGAGGTTCCACTCGACGACGACGCGGTCGGTGCCGGGGCGGAAGTAGAAGTCGTCGACGTACCAGCGGGCGCGGGCGCCGAGGACGTCGAGGTTGAAGTGCGCGTTGCGGCCCAGGACGGGGTCGTAGGCCCAGCGCATCGTGCGGACCCCGTGCGCGCGCACCACCTCGGCCTGCGCCTGCTTGAGCAGCCGGCCCAGCCCGCGGCCCTGGTGGCCGGGGGCGACGGCGGCGCTCTGGGAGTAGTGGTACTCCCCGTGCTCGTCGCGGGCGTGCACGCCGTGGGCGAACGCCAGGAGCCGGCCCGCCTCGAGCAGGCCGACCGCCGAGCCGGCGTTGCGCACCAGGGCCGACAGCAGCCGCGGGTTGAGCTCCATGCCCGGTTCGCCGTGGCCGAGGACCTGCCGGTACAGCGCGCACGCCTGGTCCTGCAGGTCGGCGGTGTCCAGCACCGCGGAGGTCAGCACGGCGGGGTCAACGCGGCGGGGAGCGGCGGGCGGTGCATCCGGGACGCATGCGTGCAGCATCCCGTCCGCCTCCCCGCGGCGGCAAGGCGGGGCGCCTCAGCGCTCGTAGACGTCGGGGATCCCGTTGCCGTCCGCGTCGACGCCCTCCTCCTCCTCGATGCGGCGGTAGGTGCGGTTGCGGGTGGAGAGCAGGACCGCGGCCAGCACCGCCGCGAGGGTGGAGCCCGCGAGCACGCCGAGCGTGACGTGCTCGCCGGCCGTGCTGCCCTCGCCGAAGGCCAGCGAGCCGATGAGCAGCGAGACCGTGAACCCCATCCCGGCCAGCACCGCCATGCCGAGGACGTCGATCCAGTTCAGGTGCTCGTCCAGCTCGGCGCGCGTGAACCTGGACAGCAGCCAGGTGGTGCCGACGATGCCGATCGGCTTGCCGAGCACGAGGCCGGCGACCACGGCCAGGGCCACCGGGTCCCGCAGCGCGTCGGCGACCCCGGACGCGCCGCCGAGGGCGACGCCGGCGGAGAACAGCGCGAAGACGGGCACCGCGAACCCCGTCGACAGCGGGCGCCAGCGGTGCTCGAAGTGCTCCGACAGGCCCGGGCCGGCCTCCGGGCCGCCGGCGGCCCGGCTGCGCAGCACCGGCACGGCCAGCCCCAGCAGGACGCCGGCGACGGTGGCGTGCACGCCGGAGGCGTGCACGAGGCCCCACGTCAGCAGCGCCAGCGGCACCAGCAGCCACCAGGTGCGCACCCGCCGCTGGACGAGGAGGGTGAACAGCGCCAGCGGCACCAGCGCCAGCAGCAGCGGCGTCCACGCCAGCCGGTCGGTGTAGAAGACGGCGATGACCGTGATGGCCAGCAGGTCGTCGACGACGGCGAGGGTCAGCAGGAAGGTGCGCAGCGCGCTCGGCAGGTGCGAGCCGACGACGGCGAGCACGCCCAGCGCGAAGGCGATGTCGGTCGCCGTGGGGGTGGCCCAGCCGGCGAGCGCGCCCGGCGGGGAGTCCGGGTGCAGGGAGGTGACGAGCACGTAGACCAGCGCGGGCGCCGCCATCCCGCCGACGGCCGCGGCGATGGGCAGCGCGGCCGCGCGCGGGTCGCGCAGGTCGCCGGCGACGAACTCCTTCTTCAGCTCCAGGCCGGTGACGAAGAAGAAGACCGCCAGCAGCCCGTCGGCGGCCCAGTGCTCGATCGACAGGTCCAGGTGCAGCGCGGCCGGTCCGAGGTGGAACTGGCGCACCTGCTCGTAGGTGCCGCCGGGCAGGTTGGCCCAGACGAGGGCCAGGGCGGTGGCCACGAGCAGCAGCAGCCCGCCGGTGGTCTCCTGGCGCAGCAGGTCGGCGATGCGGCGGGCCTCGGCGTAGGAGCCGCGGGCGAAGAGGCGGCGCGGGGCGGTGGCGGGCATGCGGGGCACTCGCTTCCGGGGTCGACGACGGAACCGCCGACCAGGCTTCCCGGCACACCGCGCACGAGCGTAGGGGACCCGCGGGCACCGCGCAGCCCGACGGGTGCCGCGACGGGTGTCGCGACGGGTGCCCGGGGCCACCGCAGGGCCCGGCGGCCCGGACTCGGGCACCATCGACGGCAGTGCCGTGCCCGGACGACCGGAAGGACCCCTGCCGTGAGCGGTGGACTCGTAGCCCTGCTGGACGACGTCGCCGTGCTGGCGCGCGCGGCGGCCGCCTCCGTCGACGACGTCGGCGTCGCCGCCGCGCGCGCCGGCGTGAAGGCGGCCGGCGTCGTCGTCGACGACACCGCCGTCACGCCGCAGTACGTGCGCGGCCTGACCGCCGACCGCGAGCTGCCGATCGTGCGGCGCATCGCGCTGGGCTCGCTGCGCAACAAGCTGCTGCTGATCCTGCCCGCGGTGCTGCTGCTCAGCCAGTTCCTGCCGTTCCTGCTCACCCCGCTGCTCATGCTCGGCGGTGCCTACCTGTGCTACGAGGGCGCGGAGAAGGTGTGGGCCAAGCTCAGCGGCCACCACCACGGCCACGGCACGGACGGGGACGCGCTGCCGGACGAGAAGACGATCGTCTCCGGGGCCGTGCGCACCGACTTCATCCTGTCCGCGGAGATCATGGTCATCGCGCTCAACGAGGTCACCGACGAGCCGTTCGCGTCGCGGGCGGTGATCCTCGCGGTCGTCGGGATCCTCATCACCGTCCTCGTCTACGGCGTCGTCGGCCTCATCGTGAAGATGGACGACATCGGCCTGCGGCTGGCCGCCCGGCCCGGCCGGGGCGTGGCCCGCCTCGGCCGCGGCCTGGTCGTCGGGATGCCCAAGCTGCTGACCCTGCTCACCGTCGTCGGGACCGCGGCGATGCTGTGGGTGGGGGGTCACATCCTGCTCGTGGGCACCGACGAGCTGGGCCTGCACGTGCTGTACGAGACCGTGCACCACGCCGAGGAGGCGGCCCACGAGGCGGCCGGGGCCCTCGGCGGCGTCGTGGGCTGGCTCGTCAACACCCTCGCCAGCGCGGTCCTCGGCCTCGTCGTCGGCGCGCTCGTCGTGGTCCTCGTGAGCCTGCTGCGCCGGCTGCGCGCGGGCCGGTCCGCGGGGGCGGGCGCCGCGCACTGACGCCCGGGCGGGGTGCACGGCGGGCCGGGACCCCCCGGGGGCGCCCGCGGACCCGCCGGGTGCGGTTGACTGCACGAGCACCAGCGCAGCCTTCAGCGACGAGGGCGCACGGGCGTGCCGGGGAGCCGACCCGGTCCAGCACGGGAGTCGAGGTCGGGCAGTGGTCGCAGCAGCGCAGTCCCCCGGTGGTGGGCGCCGGCACGCCGGCACGTCGGCCGGCCCCGCGCTGCAGCGCCTGGCGGAGCTGGCCGCGCGGCTGCTGGAGGCCCCCGCCTCGCAGGTCTCGCTGCTCACCGACGTCCAGACCGTCCGCGCGGTCGCCGGCCAGGACACCGCGCTCATCGGCTCCACCGGCCCGCTGGTGGACTCGCTGTGCACCGTGACGGCCGCCGGCGGCGTCCCCCTCGTCGTGGAGGACGCCGCGAGCGACCCCCGGGTGGCGGCGCTGCCCCCGGTGACCAGCGGGGCGGTGGGCGCCTACCTGGGCGTCCCGCTCGTCGGCTCCGACGGGCACGTCGTCGGGGCGCTGTGCGTGCTGGACCCGGCCCCGCGGGCCTGGAGCAGCACCGACGTGGACGTCCTGGCCGGTCTGGCCGGCGCCGCGGCCAGCGAGCTGGAGCTGTCGGCGCTCTCGCTGCAGCACGAGTCCGACCGGCTGCGCTGGCAGCTGGCCGTGGCCGCCGCCGGTGTGGGCGGCTTCGACTGGGACCTGCGCACCGGCGCCCTGGTCTGGGACGAGCAGCTGCTGGGGATGTTCGGCTACGGGCCGGACGCCGGAGGCGGGAGCGGCTTCGACGGCACCATCGAGGCCTTCGAGGCCCGCGTGCACCCCGACGACCTGCCGCGGGTGCGGCAGGCGCTGCAGCAGGCGATCGCCGCGTGCGGCACCTGCGAGGCGGAGTACCGCGTCGTGCTGCCCGCGGGGGGCACCCGCTGGGTCAAGGCCCGCGGCCAGGCCCTGGCCGACGCCGAGGGGCGGGCGGTGCGCGTGCTGGGAGCGGCGTACGACACCACCGGCGAGCACGGCGACGACGTGCGCATCGCGCGGGTGCTGGAGTCGATGTCGGCGGCGTTCTACTCCCTGGACCGCCGGTGGCGCTTCACCTACGTCAACGCCGAGGCCGAGAAGCTGCTGCAGCGCGGGCGCGAGGAGCTGCTCGGCGGGGTGCTCTGGGAGCTGTTCCCCGACGCGGCGGGCTCCGCCTTCGAGGAGGGCTACCGCCGCGCCGTGGCCACGGGGCGGCCGGTGACCTTCGAGGCGCACTACCCGGCGCCGCTGGACGGCTGGTACGAGGTGCGCGCCTGGCCGGACCCCGACGGGCTGTCGGTGTACTTCCTCGACGTCACCGAGCGCCGCCGCGCCCAGCAGCAGGCCGAGGCCGAGCGGGCCGCGGCGCAGCAGGCGCAGCGCGACGCCGAGCGCACGGCGGAGCGCCTGCAGCTGCTGGGCTCCGTCAGCGCCGACCTGAGCGGGACGCTGGACACCCAGGAGGCCGTGGCCCGCCTGGCCCAGCGCCTGGTGCCCACGCTGGGGGACTGGTGCATCGTCACCCTCGTCGAGGACGACGGCGTCCTGCGCGACATCGGCGACTGGCACGTGGACGCTGCGCTGCGCCCGGTGCTGCGGCGCTACCGCGAGGTGCGCATGTCCTGCCTGGACCCGGCCGCCCCGCTGCACCGGGCCCTGCGCGACAGCCGCCCCGTCGTGGTGGGCGACCGGTCCACCGAGCGGCTCGCGGCGATGCTCGCCGAGCCGGCCCGCGGCCTGCTGCGGCGGCTGGCGCCGGAGTCCGCGCTGATGCTGCCGCTGCGGGCGCGCGGGCGGACCGTGGGGCTGGTCACCGTCTTCCGCGGCGCGGGCTCGGCGGACTTCGGCGAGGAGGACGTGCTGACGGCCGTGCAGGTCGCCGAGCGCGCCGCGCTGGCCCTGGACAACGCCCGCCTGTACGGCCAGCAGCAGCGCATGTCCGAGGGCCTGCAGCGCGCCCTGCTGAGCGCGCCGGTGGAGCCGGACCACCTGCAGGTCGTGGTGCGCTACCGCCCCGCCGCGGCCGCCGCGCAGGTCGGCGGGGACTGGTACGACGCCTTCCTGCAGCCCGACGGGGCCACGGTGCTGGTCATCGGCGACGTCATGGGGCACGACATCGAGGCGGCCGCCGCGATGAGCCAGGTGCGCTCGCTGCTGCGCGGCATCGCCTACCACGGCGGCGAGGCGCCGGCGGCGGTGCTCTCCGGGCTGGACGCGGCGATGGAGGGCCTGGCGGTGGCCACCACCGCCACCGCCGTGGTGGCCCGCCTGGAGCAGGGCGCCGACGAGCGCGCCCGCGGCGTCACCCGGCTGCGCTGGTCGAACGCCGGGCACCCCCCGCCGGTGCTGCTGACCGCCGACGGCACCGTCACCACCCTGGGCGGGGCGGGCCACGACCTGCTGCTGGGCATCGCCCCGCACCGGCCTCGCGTCGACGAGGAGGCCGAGCTGGAGCGCGGCTCGACGCTGCTGCTGTACACCGACGGGCTCGTCGAGCGCCGCGACCAGGACCACGACGAGGGCCTGCTGCGGCTGCGCCGGGCGGTGGGCGAGCTGGCCGGGCAGGGCCTGGACGAGCTGTGCGACGGCGTCCTGGAGCGGTTGCTGCCCGCGCGGGCCGAGGACGACGTCGCCCTGGTCGCGGTGCGCCTGCACCCCCAGGACCTCCCCCGGCCCGCGGAGGCCGGACCCGTCGTCGTGCCGCCCAGCCGGCCCCGGCGGCCCGACCCGTCCGGCCCGCCCGGCGGGACGGCGCGCTGACCGGTCCCCCGGCCCCCGCGCCGGGCGTGCACGACCTACAGCAGGGCGGCCAGCCGCAGGCCGAGCGCGGCGGCCAGCAGCGTCAGCACGAGGTTGCCGGCCAGGTTCGCCGCCGCCGCCCGCAGCGCCCCGCGCCGCGCCAGCCGGACGGTGTCCACGGCCGCCGTGCTGAACGTGGTGAACCCGCCGCAGAACCCGGTGCCGAGCACGAGCCGCCACCCCTCGCCCGCGCCGGCGAGCACCAGGCCGGTGAGCACGCCGAGCAGGGCCGAGCCGGTGACGTTGACGACGAGGGTGCCCCACGGGAAGTCGCCGGGGCGGCGGGCGCGCACGGCGCCGTCCACGGCGAACCGGGTGGCGGCGCCCAGGCCACCCGCGAGCACCAGCAGGGCGATCACCGGGCCCGTCCCCGCCCGAGCGCGGCGGCCAGCGCGGCGCCGGCCGTCGCGGCGAGCAGCCCGCCGGCCAGGCTCGCGGCGGCGTAGCCCAGCGCGAGCGGACCCCGCCCGCCCGCCAGCAGGCGCTCCAGCTCGACGGCGAAGGCGGACCACGTCGTGAACCCGCCGCAGAACCCGGTGCCCAGGAGCAGGCGCCACCGCCGCAGCGCCGCCGTCTCCGGTCCCCGCCGCAGCAGCGCCTCCAGCAGCGCGCCGAGCGCGAACGCGCCGCCGAGGTTGACCAGCAGGGTCGCCGGCGGCCAGCCGGCGGCGGGGACCGCGACGCCGACGGCCCAGCGGGCCAGCGTCCCCGCCGCGCCGCCGGCGGCGACGAGGGCGAGCAGCCGGGGGTCGCGGTGGGCGGGTCTCACCCGGCGATGATGCCCCGGCGGGCGGGTCCGGCGGGGCTCAGCCCCGCGGGGCGTCGGCCAGCGGCCAGCCGCCGGCCGCCAGGTGGGAGGAGACCCGGGCGACGTCGGCCGGCGAGGCCTCGTCGAGGGTGGCCTCGTTGATGAGCCGTTCCACGTCGGCGGTGGTGATGACCTCGCCCTGGCGGGCCAGGCCGACGAGGTCGGCGGAGATCTGGTGGACCTCCAGGTCGGTGCACTTGCGGCGCAGGATGCCCAGGAGGGCGACGTAGTCCTGGCGCGGCACGCCGGCCGGGTACCCGGCGCGCAGCCAGTCGACGACCCGCCCCGCGATGCTCGTCGAGCTCGTGGCCATGGTGGGCGCTCCCCTCACTTGTCGACGATCGCGGGCACGACGTGCTCGAAGCTCAGCGTCTTGCCGAAGCCGCTGGCGACGATGAAGGTGATGCCCGTCGCCACGACGAGCACGACGACGGCGAAGCAGACCACGGCCAGCACCTTGCCGACCGGGTGCCCCGGGGCGTGGCTGGTCTCCGCGTCCCCGCCGGCGCCGTAGGCCATGGCGCGGATGCCGGCGGAGAAGAGCACGGGGATGCCCGCGCCGAGCACGAGCCCGACCACGAGGATCTGCCCGACGGCCCGCAGGGCCAGGCTGACGACGTCTCCCACGGTTCCTCCTCAGACCGCGGCCGGGGTGCGCTCGGCACCCCGGCTCGCGTCCCACTCGTCGTTGACGTTGCCGGCGTGCACGGGGTTCTTGCGGGAGTGCACCAGGACGGCCGCCGTGACGGCCAGCAGGATCGCGACGACGGCCGCGGCGCCGAGCAGCCCGCCGCCGAGCACGTCGCCGATCCACCAGGTGAGCGCGCCCACCAGGCCCGCGGCGGGGATCGTGGTGAGCCAGGCGACGAGCATCCGGGCCGCGACGCGCCAGCGCACGCTCGCGCCCGGCTTGCCGATCCCGGAACCCAGCACCGAACCCGTCGTCACGTGGGTGGTCGACAGCGCGAACCCCAGGTGGCTGGAGACGAGGATGACGGCGGCCGAGGACGTCTCCGCGGACATCCCCTGCGGCGGGGCGATCTCCACCAGCCCCTTGCCGAGGGTGCGGATGATGCGCCAGCCGCCCAGGTAGGTGCCGGAGGCGATGGCCAGCGCGCAGGCGGCCTTGACCCAGAACGGGATCTCGGTGGTGCTGCTCCAGTGCCCGGAGGCGATGAGGCCGAGGGTGATGACCCCCATCGTCTTCTGCGCGTCGTTGGTGCCGTGCGCCAGCGAGACCAGCGACGCGGAACCGATCTGGCCCCAGCGGAAGCCCTGGTCGGTGAAGCGGGTGGCGACGCCGGAGACGACCCTGTAGACGAGCCAGGTGGCGACGGTCGCGACGACCGCGGCGACGACGGGCGAGGCGAGCGCGGGGACGATGACCTTGCCCACGACGCCGTCGATCTCGCTGCCGTCGCCGCTCCAGTTCACCCCGGCCCAGCCCAGGCCCGCCACGGTCGAGCCGATGAGCCCGCCGAACAGCGCGTGCGAGGAGCTGGAGGGCAGGCCCAGCAGCCAGGTGAGCAGGTTCCAGACGATCGCGCCGACGAGGCCGGCGAGCACGATGAGCAGCAGCGCGGAACCACCGCCGGCGAGCAGTTCCGGTCTCGGCGACCCGTCGGGGTTCTGGATCTTCACGACCGCGTTGGTGACGGTGAGGGCCACCTCGACCGACAGGAACGCGCCGACGAGGTTCAGCACGCCGGAGAGGGCGACGGCGGTCTTGGGCCGCAGTGCGCCGGTGGCGATGGACGTGGCCATCGCGTTCGCGGTGTCGTGGAAGCCGTTGGTGAAGTCGAACGAGAGAGCGACCACCACGACCAGCACGAGGATGACGGTTGCGGTCTCCACGTCTGCAGAGGCTGCACCGCCCGGGGCGCCGGCGACAGCCGGATCCGGGCCCCGGCGGCGAAGTTCACGCGGCGTTCACCGCCCGTCGGGAACTCCGCCGCCGCGGGATCAGGGAGCGGGGCGGCGGTCGGCCTCGAGGATGGTGCGGGCACCGACGACCAGCAGCGGGTCCGGCGTCCCCACGACCTCGTGGTCCTTGTCGTCGTAGGCGAAGCGGGAGAGGACGTGGCGCATGGCGGCCAGCCGGGCGCGCTTCTTGTCGTTCGTCTTCACGACGGTCCAGGGCGCGGAGGCGGTGTCGGTGCGGGCGAACATCGCCTCCTTGGCGGCGGTGTAGTCGTCCCAGCGGTCCAGGCTCTCCAGGTCCATCGGCGACAGCTTCCACTGGCGGACCGGGTCGATCTGGCGGATCGCGAACCGCGTCCGCTGCTCGGCGCGGGTCACCGAGAACCAGAACTTCACGAGGTGGATCCCGTCGTCGACGAGCATCCGCTCGAACAGCGGGACCTGGTCCATGAACCGCTCGTACTCGCGGGGGGTGGCGAAGCCCATGACGCGCTCGACGCCGGCGCGGTTGTACCAGGAGCGGTCGAAGAGCACGAACTCCCCGGCCGCGGGCAGGTGCTGGACGTAGCGCTGGAAGTACCACTGCGTCGACTCGCGCTCGGAGGGCTTCTCCAGGGCGACGACCCGCGCGCCGCGCGGGTTCAGGTGCTCCATGAAGCGCTTGATGGTGCCGCCCTTGCCCGCCGCGTCGCGCCCCTCGCAGAGCACGACGACCCGCTCGCCGCTGGACTTCAGCCACCGCTGCAGCTTCAGCAGCTCGATCTGCAGCAGCCGCTTCTGGGCGTCGTACTCCTGGCGGGACAGGCGCTCGGGGTAGGGGTAGTCCTCGCGCCAGGTGTCGACCGGGCTGCCGTCGGCGTGCAGCAGGACGGGCTCGTCCTCGTCGTCCAGGACGGTCATCCCGGTGTCGGCGAGCAGGTTCACGCGTTCTCCTCCAGCAGGTCCCCACGGCGGTCGCACCGGCCGGCGGCCACCGGCGGCTGGCACGGTACGTCAGGCGCCGCGCCGCCGCAGGCCGCCGGCGGCCGATCGGGGGGACGTGCGGGTGAACTCCGGCTGAACACCGCGCCCGTCGCCGCGGGCACCGCGCTCAGCGCCGGTAGCGCTCCACGAAGCGGCGCAGGACCAGCGGGGCGTGCTCGGCGCGGGAGCGGCGCAGGCGCGCGAGGACCTCCTCCAGCCGCTCGGGCGGGAAGTACCCCTCGTCCCGGTAGGCCAGCACCCGCTGGACGATCCCCTCCACGTCCAGCTCGGGGTGGAACTGGGTGGCGTACAGGTTGCGGCCCACGCGGAAGGCCTGGACCGGGCAGCTGGGCGAGGAGGCCAGCACCACCGCCGACGGCGGCGGGACGCGCAGCGCCTCCTTGTGCCCGACGAAGGCGTCGAAGACGGCGGGCAGGCCGCCGAGGACCGGGTCCTCGCGGCTGGCGTCGGTGAGGCTGACGGGCACCGTGCCGATGGGCTCGCCGTAGGTGGTGTCGACGACCCCGCCCTGGTGCACGCCCAGCGTGCCGACGCCGTAGCAGGCGCCGAGGAAGGGGAAGTCGGCGGCGACCACCCGGTCCAGCAGCGCGCCCAGCTCGCGCTCGACCCGGCGCTGGTCGGCGGACTTGCTCTCCTCGGGGTCGCTGGTGCAGAACGGGCTGCCGCCGACGACCACCCCGGACAGCTCCTCGAGGTCCACCTCGGGCAGCGGGTCGCGCTCCAGGCGGACCCGCACCAGCTCGTGCGGGCGCAGGCCCCCGTAGCGCAGGACGGCGGCGTGCTCGGCGTCCGCGACGGCGTCGTCGGCCCGGGTGGCCAGCAGCAGGAACGGCTTCACGGGCGCACGCTAGCGCCGCCGGTGCAGGATGCTGCACGTGAACAGCCCCGAACTGCTCGGCGGCGCCGTCCTGCACGGCGGCGAGCGCGCCACCCTGCGCCTGGAGCGCGAGTACCCGCACCCGGTGGCCGCGCTGTGGACGGCGCTGACCCTGCCGGAGCTGACCCGCCGCTGGTGGGCCGACCTGCGGGCCGACCTGCGGGTGGGCGGGGAGTTCTCCCTCATGTGGCTCTCCGGGCCCGCGCAGGACCTGGAGTGGTGGCCCGGGGAGGTCACCGCGCTCGACCCGCCCCGGCTGCTGGAGCACACCAGCAGCGAGCACGGCCTGCTGCGCTGGGAGCTGCAGCCGCTGGACGCCGGCGCCCTGCGCGCGCGGACCCGGCTGACGCTGACGAACGAGCTGGAGGGCGAGGACGCCTGGGTGCCGATGTCGCTGGCGGCCTGGCACCTGCACCTGGAGCAGCTGCAGGCGGCGCTCGAGGGCGGCGGCGCCGACTGGAGCACCTGGGGCGCGAGCGCCGACCGGCGCCTGCGCGCGCTGCGGGACGCCTACGCCGCGACCCTGCCCGGCGTCGACTGAGCACCCCGGCGGAGCGCGACCCCCGCTGCCGTGACAAGGACGCTTGACACGGCGGGCGGGACGCGCGATCGTCGTGCCATGACAAGCGACCTTGACACGCGCGGACCCAGCAACGGCGACCGCGCCCGCTCGCGCGCCTACCTGCGCGACTTCGCGCCCGCCATGGCGGCCTACACCGTCGTGGTCGTGGCCGTGGGGACCTGGGGCGGCCTCGGCGGCGACAGCCCCTGGCGCTACGCCTGGGCCCTGCTGCCCGTCCTGCCCGTCGGACTGGTGGTGCGCGCCGTGGCGCGCGGGCTGCGCCGCTCGGACGAGTACGCCCGGCTGCTGCAGCTGAGGGCCCTGGCGGTCTCCTTCGCCGCCGCGATGCTCGCCTCCGTCGCGCTGGGCATGCTGGCGATCGCCGGTGCGCCGCTGCCGGCGGAGCTGCTGCCCTGGCTCGTCTTCGGCGCGGGCATGCTCACCTGGATCGTGAGCGCCGCCCTGTCCGGCCGCGGCTGACGGCGCCGCCGCCGTGGACAACCGCATCCGGCAGCTCCGGGTGGAGCACGGCTGGACCCAGGCCGCGCTGGCCGACCTGCTGCAGGTCTCCCGGCAGACGGTCAACGCCCTGGAGACGGGCCGCTACGACCCCAGCCTGCCGCTCGCCTTCCGCATCGCCCGCCTGCTGCAGCAGCCCATCGAGTCCATCTTCGACCCCGGCGAGGAGCTGGACGTCCCGGCCGGCGCACCGGCGCGCTGAGCGCACCGGCCGCGGGGCGGCGGGTGCGGGCGGGTCAGCAGGCGCGGGCCGCGGCGCGCACCCCCGCCAGGAAGCGGGTCAGCTCGGCGGGCTGGGCGAAGGTCACCGTGCGCGCGCGGCCGCTGTGGTGGGCGACCGCGACGTCCTCCACCCGCACCCCGAACATGATCAGCTCCATCGCCAGCCCCTCGGGAACGAAGTCGCGGGCGTGCAGCTCCAGCGCCTCGGCCCGTCCGCGGTCGTCGAGGGAGGACCACCACTGGGCGAGGGGATCGGATCGGCTCACCCTGGTGTTCGCGGCACGACGCGCCGGGCGCTTGACGGGCCGTCCCCCGAACGCGGGCGCAGCACCACCCGATCGGATCGCACGCGCGGTCCCGCGGGGCGCCCCCGGTCCCCGATGATGGACGGGTGCCGCACCGCCGAGACCTCGCCGTCGCCTCGGCCGACCTCTTCACGGGCCTGCTGCGACGCACCCACCTGTCCCGCCCCGACCAGCTGGCCGACGTCGTGGCCGAGGAGGCCGCCGCCGCCCTGGACGCCGAGGACGTCGTCGTGTCGCTGGTCAACCACGAGCACACCGCCCTGGTCCAGGTGCCCCGCCGGGGCGTCCCGGTGCGCGAGGACCAGCCCGTGGACGGCTCCATGGCCGGGCGCTCCTTCGCCAGCACGCGCGTGCTGTCCGCCGACGCCGGGCCCGACCGGCACGGGCGGCCGCGCCGGCGGCTGTGGGTGCCGCTGCTGGACGGCACCGAGCGCCTCGGCGTGCTGGAGCTGACGGTCCCCCTCGGCGCCGGCGAGCAGGAGGTCCCCGCGGACGAGGTCGCCGTCTGGGAGCGCTACGCGCACCTGGTGGCGATGGTCACCATCTCCAAGAGCGCCTACAGCGACGTCGTGGAGCAGGTGCGGCGCTCCAAGGCCATGACCGTGGGCAGCGAGCTGATCCACGCCGTGCTGCCCCCGAGCACCTACGCCACCGAGGGGCTGGTCCTCAGCGGGATGCTGGAACCGGCCTACGACCACGGCGGCGACGCCTACGACTACGCCGTCAACGCCGACGCGGTGCACGTGGCGATCTTCGACGGGATGGGCCACGGCCTCGCCGCCGCGGGGCTGACCACGTTCGCGCTGGGCACCTACCGCGCCGCGCGCCGCTCCGGCGCGGACCTGCGCGGGACGTACGCCCTGGTCAACGAGGCGGTGCTGCAGCAGTTCGGCGGGGACCGCCACGTCACCGCCGTCCTGGCCCGCTTCGAGCCCGACAGCGGGCGCCTGACCTGGATCAGCGCCGGGCACCCGCCGCCGCTGCTGCTGCGCGACTCCCAGGTGGTCAAGGCGCTGCGGGCCAAGCCCGCCTTCCCGCTGGGCTGGCCGTTCCCGGTGGACCCCCAGGCCGACCTGGTCGTCGCCGAGGAGGTGCTGCAGCCCGGCGACGCCGTGCTGCTCTACACCGACGGGCTCACCGAGGCCCGCCGCCCGCACGAGGACATGCTCGGCGTGGACGGGCTCGCCGCCTTCCTGACGCAGGAGGCCGCCGCGGGGCAGTCCGCGCCGGAGACCCTGCGCCGGCTGCGCCGCGCGGTCCTGCAGCGCCAGGGGGGTCAGCTGCGCGACGACGCGACGGCGCTGCTGGTGGAGTGGCGCCGCGGCAGCGAGCAGGACGCCGTGCCCCAGACCGTCCTGTGACCCGCGGCACCCGCCGGCGCTCGGGGGCCGGGCGTCAGCGGATGCTGCGGGCCAGCTGCAGCAGCGACTCCGGGGCGTCGTCGCGCGGCAGCACCAGCTCCACGAAGGCCGCGTGGTCGGGGTCGGCGCGCACCTTCGCCAGCACCTCCACCAGGTCGGCGGGCGTGCTCGCGCGGTGCACCGGCACGTGCGGGGCGCCCAGCGCCGCGGGCAGCTTCGTCCAGTCCCACTCCACGACGTCCTGGTAGGGCGCCTCGGGGCTGCGGATGGCGCGCTCGACGGTGTAGCCGGAGTTGTTGACGAGCAGGACGGTCGGGGTCAGGCCGAGCGAGAGCAGCCGCCCCAGCTCCTGCACGGTCAGCTGCGCGGACCCGTCCCCGATGACGAGCACCGTCTCGCGGCCGGGGGCGGCCAGCATCGCCCCCAGCGTGGCGGGCAGCGTGTAGCCGATGGAGGACCACACCGGCTGGCCCAGCAGGTCGCAGCCGTCGGGCAGCACCACCTCCAGCGCGCCGTAGAACGACGTGCCGGCCTCGGCGACGAGCAGCGTGCCGGGCAGCAGCCACTGCTGCAGCAGCGGCCACAGGTCGGCGTGGGTGAGCGGTCCGTCGGGGTCGGCCGGCACGTGGCGGGCCGGTGGCGCCACGTCCTGGCGCGGCAGCGGGGCCGGGCGCGGGGAGCGGGCCTCCAGGACCTCCTCGAGGATGCGCAGCGACTCCTCCAGGTAGAGGCCGTAGAACGCCTGCCCGGCGATGCGGGCGTGGTCCAGCTGCAGGTCCACGGCCCGCTCGGGGTCGAAGGCGTGGGTGAAGGAACCGGTGAGGAAGTCGGTGAGCACGACGCCGGCGAGCACGAGCGGCGAGGCCTCGTCGACGCGGCGCCGGGTGGCCGGGTCGCGGGTGAAGCGGCCCGCGTAGACGCCGAGGGTGGCCGGGTGCGACTCGTCGAGCATCGCCTTGGAGGCCGACTGGGTCGCCACCCGCACGCCGTTCTGGGCGGCCAGCGCCCGCACGAGGTGCTCCAGGCGGCGCCGGTGCAGCCGGGGCCCGGCCAGCAGCGTGACCTCGGGGCTGTCGCCGAGGAAGTCCGCCAGCGCGCGGCGGAACTCCTCGGCCGAGCCGGCGTCGCTGCGCAGGACCGGCAGCGGCCGCGACAGCGGTGCGGCCGACACCCGGGCGGTCGCGACGTCGGAGGGGATGCCCAGGTAGACCGGCTGCGAGGAGCCGACGGCGGTCATGAGCGCCTGGTCGACGCTCGTGCCCGCCCCCTGGGCGCGGACCACCACCGCGCACGCCGTGACCTCGGCGGCCACGCGCACGAAGCGCCCGAAGTCGCCGTCGGCCAGGGAGTGGTGCAGCAGCGCGCCGTCGGCCATCGCCCGCGTCGGCGGCAGCCCGACGACGTGGACGACGGGCACGTCCTCGGCGCGGCTGCCGGCGAGGGCGTTGACGGCCGACAGCTCCCCCACGCCGAAGGTGGTGACGAGGGCCGCCGGCCCGCGCCGCAACCGAGCGTGACCGTCGGCGCAGTAGCCGGCGTTCAGCTCGTTGGAGGAGCCGATCCACCGCAGCCCGCCCGCGCCGAGCAGCTCGTCGAGCAGGGCGAGGTTGAAGTCGCCGGGCAGGCCGAAGAGGTGCCGCAGCCCGAGCTGCTCCAGCCGCCGGGCGAGGTAGGCCCCGACGCTGACCGTCCCGGGGTCCGCACCCGTGTCCGCTCCCATGCGCCGAGGACACCCCCTCGCGGTCGGAACGCGCAACAGGCGCGGACGCGGTTGGTCGGATCGACCAGTCCCGGGGGCGTGGATGCCCATAGGGTGGTCGACGTGACTAGCCTCGACGAGACCGACCGGCGCCTGCTGCTCGCGCTGGACCGCGATCCGAGGGCCACCGTCGCGCAGCTGGCCCTCGACCTCGGCCTGGCCCGGGGCACCGTGCACAGCCGCCTGGAGCGCCTGGGCGCCGACGGCGTGCTGCGGGCGAACTCCACCCGGCTGGACCCCGCGCGGGTGGGGCTGCCGATGCGGGCGCTGGTCACGGCGGGTGTCGAGCAGAGCGAGTTCCCCGGTCTCGTGGAGGACGTCTCGCGCATCCCCGAGGTCGTGGAGTGCGTGGGCATCTCCGGCGACTCCGACCTGATGATCCAGATCGCCGCGCGCGACGCCGACCACGTCTACGACATCACCCAGCGGATCATGCGCTGCCGCGGCATCCGCCGGACCTCGACGTCGATCGTGCTGCGCGAGCTGCTGACCTACCGGATGGACCACCTGCTGCGCTGACCGGCGGGCTCGCTCGTCGCTAGGGTCGATCGGTGGCACCGTCGGCACCGCGCGCACCCGGGGCACCGGCCCCGCGACCCCCCGCCGAGCGGCCCCCCGCCGGGTGGGCCGCCTGGGCGCTGACCGCCGCCGCGCTGCTGCCGGTGGCGCTCGCCGTGCTCACCACCGCGCAGGTGCTCACCGGCGCCGTCGACGAGCGCTGGTTCGCCTCGTACTCCACCGACCGCGACGGGAGCACGACGATGACCGTCGACCCGGGCGTGACGTTCTGGCAGCGGTGGTCGGTGCTCGCGCTCACCGTCCCGCTCGCCGAGGCGCTGCTGGCCTCGGCGGCGGCCTGCACCGCGCTGGCGGTGCTGCGCCTGGTGGGCCGGCCGGC
>NZ_JAAALL010000004.1 GCF_009906315.1 Kineococcus vitellinus
GCCCGTCCGCTCCACCGGTTCCCGGCTCGCGTTCGCCCGCCTCGCCGTCCTCACCGAGGCCCGGGCCGGCCTGCGCCGCCCCGAGTTCGCGGTGCTCGGCATGACGATGCCGGTGGTCCTCTACGCCGTCTTCGGGTTGCCCGCCGCCGGGGACGTCCTGGCCGGCGGCACCCCCACCGGTGTGGTGGTGCTCGCCGGGATCGGCTGCTACGGCGCCCTCACCCTGGGGATCGTCGTGTTCGGCGAGGACGTCGCCAAGGACCGCGGCCGCGGCTGGCTGCGGACCCTGGCCGCCACCCCCGTCCCCAGCGGCGCCTACCAGCTCGGCAAGCTCGGTGCCGGGTTCGTGCACGGTCTGCTCATGGTCACCGCGCTGTGCCTGTTCGCCGGTCTGATCGGCGCCGCCGACCTGACGGCCGGGCGGTGGGTCCTCCTCGGCGCCCTGCTCGTCGCGGGGGTCCTCGCCTTCGGCCCGCTGGGTTTCGCGATCGCCTACCTGACCCGCCCCCGCACGGCCGTCGTCGTCACCAACGTCCTGTTCCTGCCGCTGTCCTTCGTCTCCGGGTTCTTCGTCCCGCTGTCGGAGCTGCCCGAGGTCGTCGGGCAGCTCGCGCGGTGGCTGCCCAGCTACCACTTCGGGCAGGTCGTGCTGCACGCCGTCGCCGACGACGCCGACATCGCGGGGCTGACCGGGCTGAGCGTGCAGCCGCTCGCCGTGCACGTGGTGTGGGTTCTCGCCGGCGCCGCCGTGTTCGCCGTCGTGGCGCTCGCGGCGGCGCACCGGGAGGCCGTGACCCGGCGGGGGTGACGCCCCGCCGGAAAACCCCCGCGCGGACGGGGGCGGGTCCGTAGGCTGCCGCTCCCGCCGCCGATGGAGGAACGCGCCGTGCCCGCTCCCGTGGTGCCCCACCGTGCCGCCGCGCTCCTGGCCGCCGCCGGCCTGACCGCCTGCCTCACCGCCTGCGGGAGCGACCGGCCCGCCCCCGCCGAGGCCCCGAGTACCGCCGCACCGGCCACGGCCCCCGCCACTCCCGGGGCCGTGGCCACCGCCGCGCCACCCGCCCCGGTGAGCCTGCCGCCGTCGAGTCCGGCATCCGGCTCGCCGGGTCCCCCGGAGACCGCGCTCCCCGACGCGCAGACCGACCCCGGCGCCCTGCCGTGGACGCAGACCCGCCTCACCGGCACCGCCGGTTCCCTCACGTGGGACGTGGTGCTGCCGCGCTTCTCCGGCGCGCCGGTGGCGGCCGAGGTGAACCGCCGCGTCCTCGCCTCCGCCGAGGACGTCCTCGAGCGGGCCCGCGCCTCCGTGCAGACCGGCGACCCGCCCCGCACGATCACCGGCGAGGGCGCCGTCACCACCGACGACGGCCGCACGGTGCAGGTGCTCTTGGAGGTCGTCGACTCCACCGCGGGCACCGCCCACCCGACGACCACGCTCGCCTCCACCGTCGTCGACGTGCAGCGCGAGCGCCCCGTCACCCTCGACCGCCTCTTCGCCGACCCGCCGGCGGCGCTCGCCCACCTCGGCCCCGTCGTCGAGGACCTCGCCGCCGCGCAGGGCGACCCCGTCACCGTGCCCGAGGGCCTCGCCCCCGAGCAGGCGAACTGGGCGACCTGGCAGTCCGTCCCGGACGGGCTCGCGTTCTCCTACCAGGACTTCCAGCTCGGCGGCCACGGCACCCGCAACTACGTCGTGCCGTGGCGCGAGGCCGAGGACCTGCTGACCAACGAGGCCCGGGAACTGCTGGTGCCGCCCTGAGCGGTGACCCCCGACCCGGGAGTCGCTACTCGCCCTCGGGGCCCAGCGGCACGCCGGGGACTGCCAGGGCCGCGGCGGCGGCGAGCATCGCGGCCCGACCCACGGCGGAGACGTCGTGCTCCGTCGTCATCTCGCTCACCGGGACCCGCTCCGGCAGCACCCGGTAGTGGTCCGGACCACGGTTCGCGTCCACGACGCCTCCTGCTCGCTCGGAGCCCACGACCACCGCGCCGCGCGCGACACCTCCACCATCCTCCGCCGCCGTCCGCGGGGCAACGGCCCTCAGCCGGCCAGCTCCTCCAGCGCCCTCGAGAAGCCGGTGTTCCAGGTGCTCAGGTGCGGCCACACCGCCGCCACCCGCTGCGTCGCCTCCCGCGCCGACAGTCCCTCCTCGCGCACCAGCCACGCCCGCAGCACCAGCCCGGTGCGGGAGGCGCCGGCGTGGCAGTGCACGAGGACCCGCCGCCCGTCGGCGCGCAGCGCGGCGATGTCGCCGAGGACGTCGCCGAGGACGGTGACGAGCTCGGTGTTGCTGTCGTCGTCGGTGAGGTAGGCGAAGCGCTGCACGTCGTGGCCGAAGCGGCCGCCGGTGCGGCACAGCGAGACGACGGCGAAGTCGCGGTCGCTGCGGCGGGCGCCGTCGAGGTCGGCCGCCCACACGCCGTCGGTGACCTCCGTGGCGGGCAGCCCGCGGGTGGCGGCGGGCTCGTGCAGGCGCAGGTGGCGCTCCCCGTCCAGCTGCGCGGTCAGCAGCTGCAGGTCGCGCAGCTCCCACACCCGCTCCCCGAAGCCGGGGATGCGCCCGTGCACGACGGAGGTCCAGCGGATCGGAATGCCGGTGATGCCCGCGCGGGCCCCGGCGAGGGCACCGGTGACGCAGGCGACGGTGTCGGTGTCCCCGCCGAGGTCGACGACCAGCCGCAGCGCCTCCTCGAACGTCGTCGAGCCGCGCAGCGCCCACAGCGCCGATCCCAGCGTCGGCCACACCGCGCCGTTGGCCTCGGTGGCGTCCTGCGGCCGCCAGGCCGGGTCGCACACCTGCGCCCACTTGTCCCGGTGCTCCTGCGCTACCAGCGGCAGCGCCGCGGCGATCGCCTCGTCGGCGTTCCCGCCCTCCAGCAGCACCCGCAGCGCCTCGTGGAAGAGCGCGCACCCCTCCCCAGCCGCCGGGTCGCCGTGGGTGAGGGCGCTGATCCGCCGGGCGGCGTCCATGCTCGCCTGCTGCCCGGCGCGGGCGAAGAGGATGGCCGCCGGGGTGGTGCGCATGAGCGAGCCGTTGCCGGCGGCGCGGTGCCCGGCGCGCACGTGCTCGGCCGCGGCGGTGTCCCACGGCAGCCCGGAGCCCAGCACCGCGGACGTCTGCACCCCGATGTCCGGCGGCTCGGCCTGCGCCCACCGGCGGAACCGCTCGAACACGTCGGCCTCGTCGAGGCCGTCGCGCTCCAGCAGCGACTGGGCGACCAGCAGCGCCATCTGCGTGTCGTCGGTGAACTCGCCCGGCTCCCAGCCCAGCGTCCCGCCGCCGCACATCTCGGTGGCCACCCCGCGCGCGGCGGTGGGGAAGCGGGCGCTGAACGCGCCCGGCGGGCCGAACTCGAACGGCGCGCCGAGGGCGTCGCCGACGGCGGAGCCCACGAGGGCGCCCATCACCCGGTGCTGCCGGTCCACGTGGATCCTCCTGCTGGTGTGCTGCTGTTCGGCGTCCTGCAGGTGCAGACGGGCCACAGGTCGAGGGTGCCCGTCAGCGCGGTCGGCGGTGCGTCACCGGCTCCGCAGTTGCTGCTCCATGCCTTCGACGAGCTTCTCGGCGTACCGGACCATCGAGGCCGCTTTCTGCGCGGTCATGTACGTGGTGCCGTACTGGGACGTCGTCTTGTCGGCCAGCAGGCGGCGCAACGAGGTGGCGAGCTCGTCGGCGCCGCGGATGCTGCTGAGCACGCGCACGGCTTCCTGGTGGTCCTGGCCCTGCGGGCGTTCGTGGAGGACGTGACCGCAGACGGCGTCGCTGGCGGCGATGCCGGCCAGGACGGCGAGGGCGCTCGCGACGCGGGGGAGCGCGGGGTCGGAGGTGTCGTCCTCGACCATGCGGGCGACCTCGAGGAACTTGCGCGCGGCCTCGGCGCGCACCTGCACCTCCGCTGCCGTCATCGGCTGCATCCGGGGTCCGGAGCGAGGAGTCATCGGATCGCCTCCAGGAGTCGCTGGGTCGTCGGGCCGAGGATCGTCACGGCGTCCCGCTGCCACTCGGCGACGATGGGGTCGTCCGCGGCGACCGCGCGTTCGAGGTCGGCGTGACGGGTCGCGTAGACCTGGATCTCGTTGCCCGTCCACCGCCGCCCGCGCGTCTCCAGGTCGTCGACGATCCGCTCGAGGAGCTCGTGAGCGGTGCCGTCGGGAACGACGAGCAGGAGGTCGATGTCGCTGTCGACTCCCGCCTCTCCGCGGGCGAATGAGCCGAAGTAGGCCAGCGAGACGTCTGACTCGTCGGGGAGGTGCTCGTGCACCAGGGCGCGCAGCCGGTCGTCCAGGTCGGTTCGGGGGGTGAAGGCGGCGAGCGCCGCCGCCAGGGCCGGGTAGGCGAGGTGCTCCTCGTTGAGGCGGTACTCACGGGCCTGGCCGACGCGGCGGGCTTCGACGATCCCCTGCTCGACCAGGCGGTCGAGCGCCAGCAGGGTGCCGCGGTAGGAGCCGGTCGCGCTGACGCGGTGCACCTCGCGCCCGGTCATCGGGGTGGTCCGCCGCCAGAGGGCGTACAGCACAGCGCCTTGAACGGCGGGGAAGAGCGTAGCGAGAGGGTGGACCCAGTTCACGCCGTCCCCTCCCTCATGCGGTGGAGTGCTTGTATGTGCACTTTAGCGCACATACAAGCACTCCACCGCACGAATCGGCTGATGAGCTAGAGGTGAGGAGCGGCAGCTCCACCGGGATGCCGAAGGAGCCGTCCGAGTGCTCCGCCTGCTCCGCTCCGGCACCTGGTCCACGACGGCGCCGCGTCTAGCGACCAGCCTCAGCGCGACACAGTCGAGACCGACAGGGTCTACTTTCACCCCTCCGCCCGTAAGACACTATGCCGCAGAGAGATTAAGCCTAATGTCCTCGAACGCAACGACTAAAATGCGTGTTATTGACCGAACGATTGGGTCGGCGGCCACTTGAAGCTCGGCGCCGATGTCTACTGCGGCCGCAACGTCGTCGAGTGAGCCCCCAATAGGGTGAAGGAATGGCTAGGTATCGAGACCGCGACAACAAGCTGGCCGTCACCTACCTCGAGAGTTTCATGCCGTCAGCAATTGTTAGATGCTAGCTGCCCTGAGCCAGCAGATACGCATTGGCTCCCTCTTAGAAGCGCTGACTCCGTCAGTGAGCTTTTCCATTCCGCCGACTCCGCAGGTTATAGGTAATGCGATTGTGCGACCGTGGCGGTTCCAGCGTATCCACAGGGCAGGGCAGAGCGTCGAGGACGAACGGCGGCGATCCCGGGGTGGACGTTGATCACTGCTTGGCACGGCGGGTGCAAAAAGCTCAGTGGAGGGCTGCACATCTCATTTGCAGGCCTCATGGCAGGCATGCCATAGCTTGCGGCGACCGACCTCGACGCCACGCCAGGTTGTGCTCCCGCGGCAACTTGTACGGCATCGTCATAGAACAGGGGTCGGGTGAGGCCCCGCTGCGTCTCCCAACTTTCCTAGAGAAGTTTGGGTCGGCTGTCGCTGATCCGTGCAGTAGCCCCTTCTCGGGCATTGCGCAGCTCAAATCCAATAAACTTCGCAGCTGCTGACCAGTCAGCCACTAGCTCAATTGGAGCGCATTCGGCACCGCGTACAGCTATGCTCGGTTCGTTGCAGCAAGTCAGCGCTGCGTGACGTAGGGTTGTCAGTGTTGTGAGCGAAGCTTCCGTCGCCGACGGGGCACTGAGCTCGCCGGAGCGGCGATCGGCTCATGCCTGGCTGCAACGATGCTTGAGAGGACGAGGCACGTGGACTGGGCAACACCGACGGCAGACTTGGCTGATCATGTCAGAGAGCAGTCCAGGCGGTGCTTGTCGGCATACCGGGAGGACGCCCATCGCGTCGAAGAGGATGCCGCCATCGAGGTCCAGGCCGCCGAAGGCGGATACGGCCGCAAGCAGATCCACGAGCTCATTCAAAACGCAGCAGACGCGCTGATGGGCCTCGGCGGCGAAATCGAGGTTCATCTCGCTGACCGCTGTCTCTACGTCGCCAATGCTGGACGCCCCTTCAACGCTGAAGGTGTCGATGCTTTGATGGCCTCACACCTCTCACGGAAGCGCGGCCAGGAGATCGGTCGGTTCGGCTTGGGTTTCAAATCGGTAACTGCGGTCACGGACCGACCGGAGATCTTTAGCCGGACGGTGTGCTTCGGGTTCGACCGTCAGCGGGCGGCGGCACGCATCAGGGAAGTGGTTCCAGCGGCCCCGAAGTACCCGGTTCTTCGTCTGGCTGAACCCATCGATCCCGACCTCGCCGCGAGCGAAGATCCTGTGTTGGCCGACTTGATGGGTTGGGCGACCACGATCGTCCGCCTGCCGTTGAAGGTGGGCGCCGAAGTTCATCTCCGTGAGGACTTCGACCGGTTCCCGAGTAGGTTCGTGCTGTTCGCGCCACACGTGTCACAACTGTTCATGCGTGATTCGACCCGCGGCCTCGAGCGCATGATCAATGTTGCGCAGCGACACGGTAAAACGCTCGACTTGGACGACGGCGGTACCCAGACGTCTTGGGAGGTAGTCTCCGTCGATCACCGCCCGAGCCCTGCTGCCCTTGATGACGCCGGCGAGCTCGCGAAGCGGGACCGGATCACCGTGCATTGGGCGATCCCCACCACCGACCGAGGAGCATTGGGGGAGCTGTGGGCCTACTTCCCCACAGGAGCGCAGACGACGCTGTCGGGATTGCTCAATGCGCCGTGGAAGTTGAGCGAAGACCGGCTGAGCCTCATTCGCGGTCGGTTCAATGAGGAGGTACTCACCGAAGTCGTCCCAGGACTGCTCGCTGCGTCCTTGGGACGACTGCAGAAGGCGCACGACCCTGCGGCCTACTTGGACGTTCTTCCGTCCAGGGGGCGGGAGTCGCGCAGCTGGGCCGACGACATCGTCAACGAGCCGGTCTTCACCCACCTTCGCGCCGTCCCTTCTCTGCCTGACCTGAACGGGCAGCTGCGCCGCCCCAGCGAGCTTCGGCTCAGTCCACGAGACGTCAAGGCGGAGTGGTTGGCGGAGTGGCGAGCGGCGGCTCCTCACGCTCACGAGTGGGTTCACGAGGGTGTGAACCGGACGGGGGAACGACGCCACAAGGCAGAGCGTCTAACGGGCGAAGCCTCCATCGCCAAGTTCTCGGACTGGCTCGAGGCACTCGTCGCTGTGCCGAGCGTCGACGCCTCCGCACACGCCGTCCGCCTCCTAGCGCGGATCGTACGCGAAGAACCCAAGTTCACTCCCGATGGACGACTGGCCAAGATCCTCATGCTGGAAGACGGACGCATGGTGCCGCCCGTTCCCGGTCGTGTCTTCGTCAGGAACTCTCCGAGCGATTCCGGTTACGCGTTCATCGACCCCCGGCTGGCGGCTGACGAATCAGTCACCGCCGCGCTCAAACAACTGGGAATCGAGGTCCTCGACCCGGCGGGTTCCCTGCGGAACGCGCTGCTGCACGCGGTTGCCAACCCCCGTGTCGAATGGGGGCACATCTGGCCCTTGGCGCGCGCCGTCGAGCTCGACTTGGCCGCGCAGATCTTCCGTGAGGTCCTGCCGCACCCCATTGAGGCGGCTGTCCGGGTTCGCTCGGCGGCGGAGTCGTGGCGGACGGTCGCGACGTCCCTCTTGGGCGGGGAGGTCATCCCCACCACCGGAAAGCGCGATCGCGCCCTGCTCGTGGACCCTGCTTACCATGCGCAGGACATCGAGTTGCTGACTCGCCTGGGCGCCGTCAGTCAGCCGGTCGTCCGCAGTAGTTCGCCTATTGAGAGTTGGGTGACTCTCTATCAGGACACCGTCGCCGATCAGTTCGTCGCGGAGGCGAAGGGTTCTAAACCTTCACGCGAGAAGATCCAGGTCCGCGGATCCATGCCACCGTGGCCGCTCGAAGTCCTTCCCGCCCTCAGCGACGAGGGACGTGTTCGAATGACGGAGCTGGTGCTCATGGCGGACAGCGGCGCATCATGGGTCGCCAAGCACGCCACCAACAACAGCTACGGACAGCTGAAGGTCATGAGCCCCGCGTCGTGGTGGTTGCGCAAGCACGGGCGACTCCAGACCAAGGTCGGTCCATGGGCAGTGAGTGGGTGCCTCTGCCCGGCCGACGACGTGAATCCCGACGTTCTCCCGGTGCCGGATGTCAGTGAAGCCATGGCGAAACGGCTTCGTCTGGCCAAACGGCCCGCAAACCTGACCTCTGCAACATGGGCAGCGTTGGTCGCGACGGCTGAGAAGTGGTCGGACGATCGAAGGCGTTCCTCCCTGTACTCCTGGGCCGTCCACTTCCTAGACGCCCCGCAGCTCATCGTCGCTGCAGCCGGCGGTCAAGGGGCGCTGCTCCCCCCTGGAGACGTCGCCGTGGCACTTGACGAGGAGACCTACAGAGCTCTGCAAGAGCAACACATTCCCGTGATCCTCGCTGATGAGGAAGCCGACGAGGAGCAGCTTCGTGAACGGTGGGGACTGGCCGAGGGGCGGCGCCTCCTACAGCGCGAGCTCGTGGTCGAAGCCAGCGGAGAGCCCAACAGACTGGCAGACGTGTACCCGGGGCTTCGCCTGTATCTCGCTCCGGAGCTCGCCAATGTGGATCTTCAGCGGTGTACCGCCATCAACCTGATCACTCCGACCCCCCGCGGTCAAAAGAGTCAACGAGTGCCGGGTGTCATGCACGAGGGACGTGTAGCCATCACGGCGACCGACGACGTCGAGGCGCTGACCCAGATCTCGAACGCCCTCTCTCTCGGTCTCGATGCCGTGCACATCCGCACGATCCTCGCCAAGCAGGAGGCCCAGCGACAGCAGCAGCTCCGGAGAGAGATCCGAGCGGCGAAGAGCGACGACGAGCGGCTCGCGCTGGCCGTGGGAGAGGATGCGCTACGGCGCTCCATCCCTGGAAGTGCTCTGCGAAGTGTCGAGGAGTCGAAAGGCCGAGAGGCGACCCCGGCGGAGCTCGCCGCGATGGCCAGAGCAGTCCATGGTGCGGATGTCCTCCAGTACTTCAAGGCGACGCTCGACGCCAAGGACTTGAATCCACCCGGCAAGTGGGCTGGACTCTCGCCTGCTCGGCGCTTCGTCTCGGACCTCGGTTTCCCGGCCGAGTACGCCGGAACCCCCGCTGATCGGCGGCCCGCCGTCTTCGAGGTCGAGGGGCCGTCGGTCATCGGTGAGCTGCACGACTACCAGCGCATCGTGGCGGCCGGGATCAAGCGGCTTCTCGGAGGTGAGGGTCCCGCACGCGGGATGGTCTCCCTCCCGACCGGAGCCGGCAAGACGCGTGTGGCTGTCCAAGCCTTCATCGAAGAGGTGGCCGAAGGACGACTTCAGGGGCCGCTCCTGTGGATTGCGCAGAGCGATGAGCTGTGCGAACAGGCGGTCCAGACGTGGGCTTACGTCTGGCGCGCTGTCGGCCCCAGTTCAAGGCTCACGCTGAACCGATTCTGGTCGGACAACGACGTTGTAGAGGACCCGTCGGCGTTCCAGGTCGTAGTCGCCACCGACGCGAAAGTCCTCCAAGCGGTCAAGAAGAATGAGCACGAGTGGCTGGCCGAGGCGCAAGTCGTGGTCGTCGATGAGGCGCACACATCCATCAGCCCTACCTACACGCAGATCCTCGAATGGGCTGGGCGCGGCCGCTCGCGCGCGATGCGTCGACCGCTCATCGGTCTGACCGCGACACCCTTCCGCAACGTCAACGAACTCGAGACGCAGCGGCTCATCAATCGCTACGACGGCAACAGGCTGGACGAGGGGGCCTTTCAGTCTCCTGAGCAGGCGTATTCTGAACTGCAGCGGCGCGGCATGCTGGCCTCGGTCAAGCAGCGTGAGCTCGCCGGCGTCGATGTGGCCATGTCGCAGAGCGAGATGGCCAGCATCGACCAGTTCCTCCGACTTCCTGCTGAGGTGGAGGAACGGCTCGGCGAGGACCTGGAGCGCAACCGTCGGATCGTCGACGACATCGTCGCGTTGCCGAAGGATTGGCCGGTCTTGCTCTTCGCGTCATCCATCGAGAACGCTCGTGCACTGGCCGCGCTGTTGACACTCGAGGGGGTGCGCTCGGTGGCCATCTCCGCAGAGACGGATACCGCCGTGCGGCGGCGGAGCGTCGCTGGGTTTCAGAGTGGTGACATCCGAGTCATCACCAATTACAACGTCCTCGCTCAGGGATTCGACGCCCCCGCGGTGCGGGCGGTCTACGTGACGCGGCCGACCTTCAGCACCAATCTCTACCAGCAGATGATCGGCCGAGGGCTCCGCGGCCCGAAGAACGGGGGCTCGGACGAGGTTCTCATCGTCAATGTCCGGGACAACCTGCAGCAGTACGGCCAAAAGCTGGCCTTCTACGACTTCGAGTACCTCTGGAGCCGCAAGTGAGTGACGTCACCTTCGACGCCGAACAGGCGGAAGCAGTCGAGATCGAGCCCGTCGTGCGGCAGATCGTCATCGCCGGCCCCGGCGCAGGCAAGACTGAGGTCGTCGCCGGCCTCCTGCAGCACCTCGTGGACGAGGAGGACGTCGAGCCGACTGACGAGCTCCTGGTGATCAGCTTCTCGCGTGCTGCGGTCAACGCCGTGCGCCAGCGGACTCGACGAGATGGAAGCCGTGCCCGACTGACGACGGTTCGGACGCTGGACTCCTTGGCGTCGGCCATCTTGACTGCGGGCGATTCAGGCGATCTTCGACGGGCGAGCTTCGACGAGCGGGTCCGTCAGGCCACGGGCGCGCTGGTTCACGGTGACTGGGAGGGCCTCGAAGGACTCAGGCATGTCGTCGTCGATGAGGTGCAGGACGTCGTCGGCGTCCGTGCCGACTTCCTCACCGAGTTGCTCCGGGGGCTTCCTGAGGGGTGCGGGTTCACGCTCTTGGGGGACCCCCAGCAGGCGATCTACGACTTCCAGCTCCGTGACCTGGTGGATGGGACCACCTCCGAGGAGTTCGTCCGTCGAGCCGAGGGCCTTGGAGCGCGCCGCGTGGAGCTGCGCGGCCAATATCGTGCCCGCACCTCCGAAACGCTCGAGGCCACGGGCCTCGGACATCGGATGCGAGCTGCCGAGGACGCCGAGAGAAGTCTGATCGTCAACGACTTCGTTGATCGTTTGCCCGGCATCGACTCGCCGGAAGAGTTGGCGCTGCTCCTCCCGCGCTGGGAGGGACGCACCGTTGTACTGTGCGCGACCAACGGCGAGGCCCTCATGGTCTCCAGGGCCCTTCGTGCCGAGGGAGTCGCCGTCGTGCAGCAACGGTCCGCCCAGGAGCAGTCGGTGGACCGGTGGGTCGCCGATGCACTGGGGCGACGACCTCTCCCCTCGATCGCTAAGTCGGACCTGGTCGAAGCCCTCGAAGGAGGAACCGTCTATCCGGATTCGGCGTGGCGAGCCCTGCGCGCCGCGGTAGGGGGGCGTGGACGCGAGGTCGACGTCATGGCCGTCGCCCGCCGCTTGGCCATGGGAGTCGCCCCGATCGACCTGCAGGCGACGTCGACCGCGCGGGTCGTCGTCTCGACGGTCCACCGGGCCAAGGGGCTCGAGTTCGAGAACGCCGTTCTCGTCAACCCGCAGTCGTGGAGCGCCGAGGAGGGTGTGGGTACCGGCGAAGCGGCCCGTACGGCGTTCGTCGCCGTGAGCCGCGGCCGCGAGCGCTTGGCTCTGCTGACGATGCCCCGTGAATGGGGGCTCAAGCTCGACAAGCGATACGGAGTTCGCCGGTGGTACCTCGGCCATGGCGGGCGAAGGCGGGGCTTCGAGGTGGTCCCGTCGGACATCGCGAGCGCGGTTCCCGGAGGCAGGGACACCGGGGCTGTCCACGAGCTCTTGTCGAAAGGGCTCGCACCCGGCAGTCGTCTCTCCATGAGGCTCGACCGCAGAGTCAGCACTCTGGAGTGGCCGGTGTTCGAAATCCTCCACGGCGACCTCGTGGTCGGTACCACCAACGACGCGTTCGCGGAAGCATTTTCCCGTTGCGTCGGTAAGGCCGCGACACGCGACTGGCCGGAATTGGGAGAGATCACCGTCGAGAATGTGGTCACCATCGCCGGCGATCCCTACACGGGCGGGAACGGCTCGGTCGGACGATGGGGCTTGTGGCTCGGCCTGCAGGCGGGCGGACTGGTGGATCTGTCGTGGACATGAAGGGAGCCGAAATGACCGAGCTCGACCCGTGGTACGAAGCGCGAGCCCAGATGGTCGCTGCGCTCGAAGCCGACCTCCTCGGGGACGCGTCCCAGACGACCCTGAACGAGGCACCCCTCGATCGCTATCTGATGGGAATCCTCCGGCCGCAACCGGTCGCCGGCGCGTCCGAGACGGTGCCCGAGGACGAGGACGAACGCGCGGAAGACGGCGTTTCAGGAGCTGACGCCGCCTTCGACCCGGCGGTCGCCCTGACACGGGTCCGCTATCCGTCATCCATGGGGTTGACGTTCGCCGTCGATGCTGCGGTGACTCCGCATGTCGAGGTCGCCGTGCGGGCCGCCCGTTTCGAGGCCTACGAGGGGGCACGAGAGGCGGCTGCCGACGGGCCCCGTGTCCGCGGCGGATCTGGTCGCCGAGACGAAGTCTGGACCCGTTCCGAGGTGGCCCCTCCACCCATCACGGTCTCCGTAGCGCCCGCGCGGAGCGCCCCTGAGGAGGTGGCTCCGGGGTTGCAACTGCACGTCGTGACGCGACCAGCGGTGCGTGGAGTCGTCACCATCACCCTGGTCCTCGTGAACACCCAGTTCTCGGACAAGGGACGTGATGACGGCAAGTGCTGGTTCCAGCCCAGCATCTCGGTGAGTCTGCGATCTGGGGGGTTGGTCGACCGCCCGAGTCCTCGCCCCGCCGGCATCGACGACGAGGACTTGGACTCTTATCAGCTCTTGTTCCGCGACGTTCGCAACGTCGCGGTCGGGCACGGTTGCGCCGTCGAGTGGAACGACGGGCCAGAAGTGAAGGCAGTCAACACTACGTTCCTTCCTCGCCACGAACTCCCGCTGTCCGAACCGGGAGGTGCCTCCACCGCGGACCTCCGCATGACGCGACTGGCCGAGACCGGCGACGTCGCCCCGCTTCGAGAGCTCGTCGCCGAGTACCGACGCTGGATCGAACTCAAGGCGCGCTCTGCGGTGGAGCTCGAACTCCCTGAGCTGAGGGCGCAGGCAGACAAGCACCTGGGTGCGGCTCGTCACGCCGCCGATCGCATGGACGCCGGAATCGCGCGACTAGAACATGACGACTTGGCGCGAAGCGCGTTCCGCGCCATGAACGCCGCCATGCAGGCGCAGCGTGCACGGCAGGAGATGATCCGGGCAGGGCGTTCGGCACCCGATGAGAAGGAACATTCCTGGCGCGCCTTTCAGATCGCCTTCATCCTGCTGAACCTCGAAGGACTCACCGATCCGCAGTCTGCTGACCGCGGCACGGCGGACCTCCTGTGGTTCCCCACCGGTGGCGGCAAGACGGAGGCTTACCTCGGCCTCATCGCGTACACCATCCTCCTGCGGCGACTTCGGGACCCGAGGGACGCCGGCGTCTCCGTCCTCATGCGTTACACGCTGCGGCTACTCACCATTCAGCAGTTCGAGCGCGCCGCCGGCCTCATCTGCGCACTAGAGGTGGAGCGACGGGAACTCGTTCCGGCGTCGGAGCCGATCAGTCTGGGTCTGTGGGTGGGGCAGGGTGCGACTCCCAACAAGGTCGAGCAGGCGTACACCGCCCTCCGTGGCAAGAAGAAGTCCGACGATGGAGACGACGACGGAAGCCCTCTGCAGCTTCTGAGGTGTCCCTGGTGCGGAGCTGATCTCACCGCAGCCGACTACAAGATCGACCGGGCCAAGACGCGGCTGACGATCCACTGCTCGAGCAGCTCGTGCACGTTCGCCGACGGGCTCCCCGTGCACGTCGTCGACGAAGACGTCTACCGTGAGCGTCCCTCGCTGGTGATCGGTACGGTCGACAAGTTCGCGATGCTCGCCTGGAACGCCGAGGCAGGCAAGCTCTTCTCGACCGACGGGAAGCACTCGCCTCCCGACCTCATCGTCCAGGACGAGCTCCACCTCATCAGCGGCCCCCTCGGAACGCTCGTCGGTCTCTACGAGGCCGCCATCGATGCAGCGTGCTCCCGCACGGGCGTGATCCCCAAGGTGGTGGCGTCCACCGCGACGATCCGCCGGGCTCGGCGGCAGGTGCGGGCGGTCTTCGACCGTGAGGCGGAACAGTTCCCCCCATCGGGGCTCGACGCCAAGGACTCGTTCTTCGCGGTGGAGGCGTCGCCTGCCGAGAAGGGGACGCGTCAGTACGTCGGCGTCCTCGCTCCAGGTGTGAGTCAAGCGACGTTGATCGTTCGCAGCTACGCCGCGTTGTTGCAGGCCGGGCAGCGACTGCAGGTCCCGGACGAGGTGCGAGACGCCTACTGGACGCTCCTGGGCTACTTCAATTCCCTTCGGGTCCTCGGTGGGGCCTACATGCAGGTGATCGATGACGTCCCTGGGCGGCTCGAAGTCATCGCCAAGCGAGAAGGAGAGCAGCCTCGTCCTCTCCCTGGTGGCCCTCGGGAGATGACGTCTCGCAAGAAGTCGACAGAGATCCCCGTCGAGCTCGCGTTGCTGGGGACGCCCTACCCGAAGGCTCCTTCCGTCGTTCTCGCGACGAACATGATCTCGGTGGGTGTCGACGTGGACAGGTTGGGCCTGATGGCCGTCGCCGGCCAGCCGCAGACGACAGCGGAGTACATCCAGGCCACGAGTCGCGTCGGTCGCCGGCATCCCGGGCTGGTGGTGGTGCTCTACAACAGCGCACGCACACGAGACCTTTCGCATTACGAGAGCTTCGCGACCTACCACCGCAGCCTCTACCGGCAGGTCGAGGCCACCGGGGCGACACCCTTCGCTGAGCGCGCGCGAGACCGTGGCCTCCACGGCGTGCTCGTCGCCTTCGCGCGGTTGCTCGTCGACGGCGCGACGGGTGACACCCGCGCCGGGACGATCGAGGAATGGGGCGACCAGCTCGAGCAGACGTCGAAGCGCCTCCTCGACCGGGCAGCTCGAGTCGACGAGGCACAGGTGCCGGGGCTCCGCGATCAGATCGACGAGCTGATCACCGCCTGGCGTGGCGAGGTGGGACTGCGGAAGTACGCGGGGTGGTTCGAGCGCTCCAACGTCCTTCTCGTCCCACCTGGAGGCGGGACCGCCGACGACGGTCCAGAGTTCCCTGTGCATGACGCGCCCTGGCCCACGTTGACCAGCCTGCGCGACGTCGACACGGAGACGGCTTTGAAGTTGGTGCGCGAAGAGAGGGTGAAGAAGAGTGGCGAATAAGCCGGTGGCGATGGCGCGCACGACGCAGTTGGTCTCGACCTACGGGGTCGGCGCGTTGTTCCCCGTCATGGATCAAAGCTTCATGATCCTCGGGATCGACGAGTGGCGTTCGGAGGCCGGCACCAGAATCGAGGAGAAGCGCCTCGCGAGGGCGCTCGGCGTTCAGTACTTCAAGTCTCCCCCCGCTGGAGGCGTGAAGGGGTACCGGGTTCCCGTCGTTCGCTTCCCGCGCTGGCACTACTGCCCGGAATGCCACCGACTCGACGCACTGAACAAGTTCTGCTCCTGGGACGAGCACGTCTGCCACGACTGCGAACGTGAGCTCGTGCCCTCGCGTTTCGTGGCGTGTTGCCCTCGGGGGCACATCGAAGACTTCCCCTACTTCAGTTGGTTGCACGGTGGTCAAGGGGGTGGGGTCGGGGTCACCCACAAGATGCGGTTGCGCACCAGTGGCTCCAGCTCGTCGCTGGATGCCGTGGTGCTCTCGTGCTCCTGCGGCGTCCAGGACACCACCATGGCGAACTCGTTCGCCCCTCACGCGCTGGAACAAGTCGCGAAGTGCCGAGGGCAGCGTCCCTGGCTCCAGGGGGCGGGCGAGGAGGACTGCGGGGAGACGCTGAGGACTCTCCAGCGAGGTTCATCCAACGTCTGGTTCTCGTCCGTGAAGTCAGCGTTGTCGATCCCGCCGTGGTCGGACAACGTGCAGCGCTTGGTTGAGCGCAACTGGAGCGTTCTCAAGAACCTGCCCGACACCGTCCTGTCGACGGTCGCTGCGACCATGAACCTGGGAGAGGTGACAGTCAAGGAGCTGGTCGACGCGGTCATCGCCCAGCGTTCGGACTCCGCAGCTCCCGCCCAGGATCAAGCAGACCTGCGTCGCGACGAGTACAAGGCGTTGTCCGTGGGTCAGCCCGACCCCGACAAGAGCAAGCACTTCGTCGTCAAACCACGACAGGTGCCGAGTGAGGTGCTGGGGGAGTTCTCCCTGCTGAGTGAGGCCTCCCGACTTCGGGAGGTTCGGGCCGTGGATGGGTTCGTACGGGTCCGCCCAGTCGCAGCAGGTGAACAGGTGGACCGTCGGGCACGACTGAGCAAGTCCAAACTGGACTGGCTGCCGGCGATGGAGGTGCTCGGGGAAGGGGTCTTCCTGCGATTCGACGAGGGACGCCTCCAAGCATGGGAGAGTACGGCCTTCGCCCGCAGCCGGGCGGAGCTCGTCAAGAAGGCCGAAGAGCTGCGCTCGGCGGCCTTGAACCTCACTGTGGTGACGGACGTCAAACCGAGAGAGCTGCTCCTGCACACCTTCGCGCACGCCTTGTTGAATGAACTCAGCCTCGATGCGGGGTATCCCGTCGCCTCGCTCAGAGAGCGTGTCTACTCCGAGGACGACGAGTGTGGGGTCCTGCTCTACACAGCCTCCAGCGACTCAGCCGGAAGCTTGGGGGGGCTGGCGGCGCAGAGTGACCCGTATCGCATGGAGGAGGTTCTCACCGCCGCGGTGCGACGGGCGGCGTGGTGCTCCTCCGACCCGGTCTGCGTCGAGGCGACGTCCACGGGTGTCGACGGCCTGAACCTGGCCGCCTGTCACGCGTGCGTCCTGCTGCCTGAGACCAGCTGCGAGAACCAGAACGTCCATCTCGATCGTGCGACCCTCGTCGGGTTGCCGACGTCGCCGAGCGAAGGGTTCTTCGCCAGTAGACTGGTGTTGTGAGTTCCGTCCTGGCCGAGTCCCCCGCCGCCGAGGACTCGGCCGGGGCCTCCGTGACCTCGGCCGCGGCGCCATTCCGAGTGATCGACCTCTTCGCCGGCTGTGGAGGCTTGACGACGGGGTTCGCCGCGTCCGGACTCTTCCGTCCCGTCGCCGCTGTCGAGCACGACGTCGACGCGGCGGCGACCTACGCGGTCAACTTCGGTGAGCACGTCCACGTGGGCGACATCCGTGACTGGGGCACCGGTCGCGTCCCCTTCGCGGAGGTGGTCGTCGGTGGTCCCCCGTGCCAAGGTTTTTCCGCTCTCGGGCGCAAGGATCCTGACGATCCCCGCAACGCTCTGTGGCGGGAATACTTGCGTATCGTCGCGCGAGTGAGGCCTGCCTTCTTCGTCATCGAGAACGTTCCACCGTTCCTCCGGTCCGACCAGTTCGCCATGCTCCGTGCCGAGACCGCCGAAGGCGGTCTCCTCTCGGGCTACCGACTCGAATCACATCTGGTGAACGCCACCGACTTCGGTGTACCTCAGCGGCGCAAGCGGGCGGTCGTCATCGGGCGGCCGCAGGGGATGGGCGAGTTGGGTTCGCCTGTCCCGACGGGGGCTACGGCGACACTGGCCGATGCGTTGAGTGATCTACCGCCGGTGGTCACCGACATCGATCTGCCCTCACGACGCATGGTGGTCAACGACTGGGACGTCGCCGGACCGTTCAGCTCGGCGGAGCTGCACGTTACGCGTGAGGTGAGCGATGTCTGGCGTAGACGCGTCGAGGCGATCCCCCCAGGCGGGAACCGACTCGATCTACCGGTCGAGTTGCAACTCGATTGTTGGAAGAACTACCGCGGTGCCGCGGACGTCATGGGTCGGCTGTCCTGGCACAAGCCTTCGGTCACCATTCGGACGGAGTTCTTCAAGCCGGAGAAGGGCCGATACCTCCACCCTGATCAGCACCGCGCCCTGACACACCTGGAGGCGGCCCGCCTCCAGGGCTTCCCCGACTCCTTCATGTGGTGCGGATCGAAGGCGTCGATTGCGCGGCAGATCGGCAACGCGGTGCCGCCACTCCTCGCAGAGGCGTTGGCGCGCCACGTCGGGTCACACCTGTCATGACTCAGTCGAGGTAGTGCTTGACATGTCGGGCCAAGGCGGCGGCAAGGCCCCGCGGCACGGCGTTACCGATCTGGCGGGCGATGCTCACCTTCGATCCCACCCACTGGAACGACATCGGGAAGTCTTGAAGGAGCGCGGCTTCGAGGTGGGTGATCGGTCGGTGCTGATCAGGATGCAGGTATCGGCCCTTCTCAGGTTTGAAGAACTCCGTCCGGATCGTCAGGGAGGGCTCGTTCCACCGCATGCGACCCATGACATCGGTGTGACCCGTGGGTGAGGTCAGCCAGCAGTCCGACAGCCGTGAGCGATCGATGTCGAAGCGGTTCCCACCCTCGGGAATGTCCATGTACCGCGCGAGCGAGAGGTGGGTGGGAACACGGCCCACGTGGATGTCCGCGGCCGAGTAGGCGCCCGGCAGTCGGGTGCCGAGGATGTCGGTGGTCCTGCCCTCCGGCAGAGTGGTGCGTGAGACCTCTGGCGTGACCTCTGCCCAACGCTCCTTGACAGTGACCCAGGGCTGGATCCCGAAGCCCTCATCGCGGCCGTGGGTAGGAGTCGGCATGGGGAGGGGGCGCTTGGAGATCTCCTTACGGGAGCCGATGACGACGGTTCGTGGGCGTCGTTGCGGAACCCCGAAGTCGGCCGCCAGGAGGAGCGCGCTGTTGAGGCGGTAATCCCTGAGCATGCCGTGGTGAGCCTCGGCTTGAAGGAGGGCGAATTCGCTGCTCTTCTGGAACCGCTGGACGTTTTCGAGCACGAACACATCGGGCTGAGCCACCTGCACGAAGCGGAGGTATTGCTTCCACAGCTTGTTGCGGGGGTCGTCGACGTCCTTGCTGCCGAGGTTGGAGAAGCCTTGGCACGGCGGACCCCCGATGATGACTCGCGCCTCCCGCGGGATGTCCTCGTCGTCGATCGTTGCGATGTCCACCGCATGGACGTGGGAGCCGCTGAAGTTCGTCGCGTAGGTGGAGGCCGCGCTGATGTCGTGCTCGACGGCCATGATCGACGCGAAGCCGTGGTCGCGGAACCCGAGGGACATCCCGCCGCAACCTGCGAAGAGGTCGATCATGGGGATGCGGTCGGTCATGCCGGCATGGTAAACGATGCCAGCCTCCTTGAGGCGCCGTCGTACCGTGTCGCTGTGAGCAAGTCGTCGTGGGCCTCGTCTCCCGGCGTGGCTGCGAGCATGCGCAGCAACAAAGGCCGTGATACATCGCCCGAGCTGGCCCTGCGCCGTGCCGTCCACGCGCTGGGCCTCCGCTACTACGTGTCGCGACGGCCTGTCCGCGATCTGCGCCGTACGGCCGACCTGGTCTTCCCACGGGCCAAGGTGGCCGTCTTCCTGGACGGCTGCTTCTGGCACGGGTGCCCGATCCACCACACGGTGGCCAAGACGAACCGCTCGTTCTGGGCGGAGAAGGTCCGCGCCAACCGCGCCCGTGACCAGGACACGACGCGGCGCTTGACCGACGCCGGTTGGCTCGTGCTGCGCTTCTGGGAGCACGAGGACCCGGCCCTGGCGGCCACCCGAGTCTTGGTCGCCGTGCGAGCGAACCGATCGACCTTGCCCCCCGTGCGGGGGGCGGCTGCACGGGTGTCGCCCGAGGAGCCGATCGAGTAGTCGACCACTGTGGCCGTTCCCCTAGGGGTCTGAGAGGAGACCCCGTGCCCACCCGCATCACGCCTGCAGTGCCGCCACGCACCGACGGTGAGCCCGTCAGCCGATTGATGCGGCTGGTGGTGGCTCACTTCGGACAGAGCCTGCACTCCGCGTTCGTCGCCCCGCACGACGCCGATCAGGACGCGTGGTGGAAGCGCTCCCGTCGTGGTCCCCTCCGGCGTCGTCCCGGGTCCGACCTGGCTCGAGCGGCCGTGCTGCTCGGTGAGCTGCTCCTCGAGCAGGAGCAGCTGGCGGACGCGGGGCTTCTGAAGGACACCGTCGCCTGGCTCCGGTACGAGTGTAGTCGCTATGAGCAGTTCGACGATGCGGACACCGCACGAGCCGGCGAAGTGATCGCGACCTGTGTGAGCCTGCTGGGAAGCCTAGGCCGGGCATCGACCGCCATCGAGCGAGCCTGGAAGCTCCTCACCGCCCTCGAGCGTCGGTCAGGGTCCTGGACGCGTGGGCAGCTGGACAAGCTTGCAGAGCTCGAGCGCCTCGCCCCTCGGGCGGCGCCGGTGGCGCCGGTGAAGGATCGAAGCCGGCCGAAGGTGGCCGTCGAGGGGCCCAAGCCCGGCGATGCCATCGACGGGGTGCCGGTCGGTGACCGAGCCCGCGTGACCGTGATGGGGGAGATCGTTCAACTTCGCACCGAGCGATCCCTCGAAGACGCTCGGGGCCGATCGATCAACGTCGACGTCCTCCGACGACTGCGCAGGGTCCGACCCAGCGGGCGGGTGTGGGTCGACGAGCGCGGAGTGGTCACCACCTGCCTCGGTGACACGACGGTCTACGTCGACACGCTCGCGGCCGAGGAGTGGTTCCCAGGTGTCATCACGAAGCCCTTGAAATCCTGTCCGACCAGCACGAAGACGCGCAGCGCGTCGGCCGCGGACGTGCGGAAGTGGGCCCGGCAGCAAGGCTTCTTCGTCGCCCGCACGGGCCTCCCTGGACCGGCAGTGGTCGAGCAGTACAACGCTGCGCACCCGACGAGCCCCTACGCGCCGGTCCACCCGGTCACCGTCACTCGAGTCGCGGCCCGCCGCTGATAGGGCCAAAAGTGGTCACTCACCGCTGATGGGTGCCTACGATGCATCTGATGTGCACGCTGACTCCTCGCGACCCGGCCGGGCGGTGGCAGGGATGACCCTGTCCTCCGCGGGCACCGACTCCTTCACCGGGTCTCCCGGCTCCGTCGTCGAGGTCCGGGACGAGGAGTGGCTCGTCACGGGCGTCGAACGGGCCACCGACGGCTGGTTCGTCCAGGTCCAAGGGCTGACGGAGCTCGTCCGCGACACCAGCGCCGTCTTCTCGACCGCCCTCGACGACGTGGTGGTCGTCGACCCCAAGGCCGCGACGGTCGTGGCCGACGACTCCCCGGGCTATCGCCGCACGCGGCTCTGGCTCGAGTCCGTGCTGCGCAAGTCGCCCGTGCCCCTCGGCGACCCCGAGCTGTCGGTGGCCACCCGTGGGCTGGCCGACCCGCTCGGCTACCAGCAGGCCGCCGTCCGCAAGGCTCTCGATCCGGACAACCTGCGCCCGCGCATCCTCCTGGCGGACGCCGTCGGCCTGGGCAAGACGCTCGAGATCGGCATGATCCTTGCCGAGCTCGTCCGCCGCGGCCGCGGTGAGCGGATCCTCATCGTCACCCCGCGTCACGTCCTCGAGCAGATGCAGTTCGAGATGTGGACGCGGTTCGCTCTGCCGTTCGTGCGGCTCGACTCGGTCGGCATCCAGCGCATCCGGCAGAAGCTCCCGGCGAACCGCAATCCGTTCGCCCACTTCAAGCGCGTCATCGTCTCCATCGACACGCTGAAGTCGGACCGGTACGTCGCTCACCTGCAGAAGCAGAACTGGGACGCCGTCGTCATCGACGAGTCGCACAACGTCACGAACTCGACGTCGCAGAACAACCGCCTCGCCCGTACTCTCGCCGCCCACAGCGACGCTCTCATCCTCGCGTCGGCCACCCCCCACAACGGCCGCGCCGAGTCCTTCGCCGAGCTCGTCCGCATGCTCGACCCGAGCGCGGTGCTGCCCGACGGCGAGATCGTCGAGGAGGCCGTCGAACGGCTCGTCGTCCGCCGGCACCGGCACAGCCCCGACGTCGCGAAGACCGTCGGCGGGGACTGGGCCGAGCGGCTGGAACCGCGGAACCTCCTCGTCGACGCCTCGTCCGCCGAAGACGCCGTGGCGCGCGAGCTCGACGAGACGTGGTTGCACCCGGAGGGCGGCCGGTCGCCGTACTCGGGGAAGAACGCCGGCCTATTCCCGTGGACGTTGGCCAAGGCGTTCCTGTCCTCCCCGGTCGCCCTCCGCGAGTCGATCCGGGAACGGATCCGGCGCCTCGGGGCGTCGCTCGGCGAGGCGGAGCGTCGGGAGATCGACGCCCTGCGCCGTCTCGACGAGCTGGCGAAGGCTGCGGCCGACGGCGAATCGGCCAAGTACACCCGGCTCCTGAAGCAGCTGCGGGACAACGGTGTGGGCCCTGCGGGGTCGGAACGTTCCGTCGTGTTCGCCGAACGCGTCGCCACCCTGAAGTGGTTGCGGACGAGCCTGCAGAAGGACCTCGGACTCAAGCCCGAGCAGGTGGCCCTCCTGCACGGGGGGCTGACCGACCGCGAGCAGCAGGACATCGTCGAGTCCTTCAAGCAGGCCTCGTCGCCCATCCGCATCCTCGTCACGGGCGACGTGGCGTCCGAGGGCGTGAACCTGCATTCGCAGTGCCACGACCTCGTCCACTTCGACATACCGTGGAGCCTCATCCGGATCGAGCAGCGCAACGGCCGCATCGACCGCTACGGGCAGAAGCACCGTCCCCAGATCACGACCCTGCTCTTGAACCCCAGCAGCGGCGACTTCGCCGGTGACATCCGTGTGCTCCAGCGGCTGCTGGAGAAGGAGCACGAAGCTCACCGGGCGCTCGGCGACTCGGCCTCGCTCATGGGCAAGTACGACGTCGCTGCGGAAGAGGACGCGATCCGCCGGGTGCTCGCCGAGGGTGTCGCGCTGGACGACGTCGTGCAGTCGGTCGAGCAAGTGGCGAGCTCACCGGGCCTCGAGGGGCTCTTCGCCCGCCTCACGGCGAAGACTGCGCCGGCAGCGCCACCGGCCAAGGCGCAGACGGCGGGACTGGTCGGAGTGTACGAGTCCGACGTCGCCTTCCTGCGGGACGCCCTGGAGGAGTTCATCGAGACGCCGGGCGAGGCGCCGCCACGCGGGGTCGCGTGGAAGGAGCACACCGGGTACTCCCTCGTGGAGTTCGCGCCGCCGGCCGACCTGCGGCGCCGGCTGGAGGTCCTGCCTCAGCCGTACCTCGCGACCCGGCGAGTGACGGAACGCTTCGTGCTGGCCACGACCGTCGCCAAGGGGCGGGCGGAGCTCACCGAGGCCCTCGCGGACACCACTGGGTCGCTCTGGCCCGAGGGGCACTTCCTCGCCCCGTTGCACCCCGTCCTCGACTGGGCGGGGGACCGCGCCCTGGCCGCGCTGGGGCGGCGGGAGGTCTTCGCCGTCAGGGGCTCCGTGGAATCGGTCAACGTCCTCCTGCAGGGAACGCTGACCAACGCCCGCGGTCAGGTGGTGGCGTCGTCCTTCCTCGTCGTGGAGTTCCCGAACGTCGAGGATCCGCAGTTCTCCTTCGCGGCGGTCCATCCTGACGCGGCGACCGCCCTCGCCGCTCTCGGTTTCACCGGGAGTCCGGTGAACGAGGGGGCGCTCGCGGACGCAGGGGACTTGACCCGGTTCCTCCCTCCCGCCGTCGACGTGGCGACCGGACAGCTCGCCCACACGCACCAGGCCAGCCGCGACAAGGCCGAGGAACGAGTGCAGGCGTGGTTCGATCGGAGCGACCGGTGGACGGACCGCGCTGATGCGGACGACGTCCTCATCCAACGGTCGGCCCTGAGCGACCGTCGCCACCGTGTCCGGGAGGTCCGCGAAGCCGCCCGGCTCATGGCGCCCGACCGGTCCTTGGTCCGCCCGCTACTGGTCGTCGTTCCGCAGGAGTTCGGGAAGGGGCAGGTCTGATGGCGGCGAGTGACGCGATCCTGGTCGGCGGCGATTGGATCTCCGAGCACTACTTCGGCTCGGATGCCCGCAACCAGTCGTTCCAAGCCAAGGTCACGGAGCGGCGCAGAGCGTGGGACGACGTCGACGACGGCATCGCGACCGTGCGCAGTCGGTTCACCGAGGCCCGCGGTGACGTTCTCGACGCGTTGGTCGGGCTCGGCGCGGCGGAGGACGATGTCGACGTCCTCCCGGTCGAGACCGACACCCTCGATGACCTGAGCAAGCGAGTCCTCGAGATTCTCGGCTTCGACCGCCCTGGACTGGTCAGCGAGGTGGACGGTCCCGTGCGGCGTCTGCGGGGAGCGGACATGACGCACGACGCGCCCTTGGTGATCGTCGACGGCGCGGCGGTGACCTCGGTCGAGGTGTTGCTCGGCAAGGACGGACCGACGCTGCGGAGGCCCTTCGTCGTCGACGAGACGACGACGCTCACCTCGGTGGCCCGGACCCTCTCGACCCTCTTCGTCGCCGACATCGCCCCGCAGTTCGCCCTCGTCCTCGCAGGCCGCTACGCGCTCGTCGCCGAACGCGAGCGGTGGGCGGAAGGCCGGTACCTCGTCGTCGACCTGCAGCTGGTGTGCGAACGCAACGACACCAAGCGGGGCGGTGAGGTGGACCGTGCGCTGACGTGCCTGTCGGTCGAGTCGCTCGCTCCCAACGCAGCCGGCAGCGTGTGGTGGACCGCCGTTCTCGAGGAGTCCATCAACCACACGGTCGGTGTGTCCAAGGACCTGCGCGAGGGGGTTCGCCTCTCGATCGAGATCCTGGCCAACGAGGTCGTCGCCCGCCGCAAGGCAGCCGGTCTCGACCCGTTGCCGGCCGCGTCGGCGCAGGACCTCGCGAAGCAGTCCCTGCGGTTCCTGTACCGCATCCTCTTTCTGCTCTACGCCGAGGCCTCTCCGGAGCTCGGCGTCCTTCCCACGGGAGCTCGGGAGTACGAACAGGGGTACAGCCTCGACCGCCTCCGCGAACTGGTGCTCGTCGAGCTCAACGGAGCCGCCTCCGAGCACGGAACCCATCTCTACCAGTCGTTGGGTGTCCTCTTCCGGCTGGTCGACTCCGGGCACGAGCCCGCTGTCCAGGAGGACGAGGAGGCGGGCCTGGAGGGTCTGACCTTCCGCCCGCTGAAGGCCGATCTCTTCACACGAGAGGCGACGGCACTGATCGACGAGGTCGGCATCGGGAACGGCGCCATGCAGCAGGTGTTGCGCCACCTGCTGCTCAGCAAGGAGGCCCGCGGGAGAGACCGGGGGTTCATCTCCTACGCGGAACTCGGGATCAACCAGCTGGGCGCCGTGTACGAGGGTCTCATGAGCTACACGGGGTTCTTTGCCGAGACCGACCTCTACGAGGTGGCGAAGGGCGGAGACGCCTCCAAGGGGTCCTGGGTGGTGCCGGTCGAGCGGTCCGAGGGGTTGTCGCGAGACGACTTCCTCAAGACGATCGACCCTGTCAGCGGTGAGGAGGAGTACGTCCTGCACCGCCAGGGCACTTTCGTCTTCCGGCTCGCAGGCCGCGAACGACAGCAGTCCGCCTCGTACTACACGCCCGAGGTGCTGACCCGGTTCGTCGTCGGGCAGGCGCTGGAGGAGCTGCTCGACCAGGACGGGCACACCACGACGGCCGCCGAGATCCTCGAACTGTCCGTCTGCGAACCCGCCCTGGGGTCGGGCGCCTTCGCCATCGAGGCCGTCCGACAACTGGCCGAGCAGTACCTCAAGCGGCGCCAGGACGAGCTCGGCCAACGCATCGACCCCGACCGCTACCCGCAGGAGCTTCAGCGGGTCAAAGCCTCGATCGCCCTGCACCAGGTCTACGGGGTCGACCTGAACGCGACGGCCGTGGAACTCGCCGAGATTTCGCTCTGGCTCGACACCATGGTTGCCGGTCTCGAGGCACCGTGGTTCGGCCTGCACCTCCGCCGCGGGAACTCCCTCATCGGTGCCCGGCGCACCGTCTTCCGCGGCGACCAGGTCCTCAAGGGCGATTGGCTCAAGGGCACGCCCACCGACGTCCCGATGTCAGAGCTCGTCAAGGACGTCGAGTCGGGGCGCCTCGCGACGGGGATCGCCGGCGGCGTCCACCACTTCCTCCTGCCCGCCCTCGGCTGGGGCTCCGCAGTGGAGGCCAAGGAGGCCAAGGCCCTCGCCCCGGATCAGATGGCGGCGCTGAAGGCGTGGCAGCGTGGCATCCGGGCGAAGCCCAACAAGACCCAGCTCAAGACGCTGACCGACCTGTCGCACCGCGTCGAGGTGCTGTGGCAGATCGCCTACCACCGCCTGCAGATCGCGGAGTCCGAGATCCGCCGCGCCATCCCGCTCTGGGGCACGGAGGAGCAGCAATCCGGCGGTGCCGTCCAACGAGCGGATATCGAGGCGGCGCTGTCCGATCCCGACGGGGCGTACCGACGACTGCGACGGATCATGGACGCGTGGACGGCGTTGTGGTTCTGGCCGTTGACGGAAACAGACGTCGCCCCGCCGACCTTCGCGCAGTGGATCGATGCCCTACGGGGCCTGTTGGGACAGCACGAGCTGAAGAACCGCAAGGCGCTGCGGCAGACCGCCGAATCCTCGCTGGCCGGCGACGGCTGGGAGGAGCTCGGGGTACGTGAGGAGCTCGATCGGCAGTTCGCAGGGGCGCGCGCCGTCACCGAGGTGCTCGAGGAACACCCCTGGCTTGAGGTCTGTGAGCGGGTAGCCGCGCAGCAGGGCTTCTTCCACTGGGAGCTCGACTTCGCGTCGGTCTTCGCGAAGGGCGGATTCGACCTGCAGGTGGGGAACCCGCCCTGGGTACGGCCGCGGTCCGACGTGGACGCGCTCATGGCGGAGGGTGACCCGTGGTGGCAGTTAGCGCTCAAACCGTCCGAGGCGATGCGGGCCGCGAAGCGCGCTGAGACGTTGCAGCTCGAGGACGTGCGAGAGCTCGTCATTGACGGGACTGCCGAGCCAGCGTCAACCGCAGCGTTCCTAAGCGACGGCCAGCATTACCCGCATCTCGTGGGTCTTCAGCCTGATCTCTACCGCTGCTTCATGGAGCGGACGTGGCGTTCGACGTCTGACCAGGGTGTGGTCAGCCTTGTCCACCCAGAGTCGCACTTCACCGACGAGAAAGCGGGCCTCCTGAGGAGTGGCGCCTACTCTCGGCTACGTCGCCATTGGCAATTCATCAACGAGCTGCAACTGTTCGAAGTTCACCATCTCGTGTCCTATGGGGTACACACTTACGGTTCGCCGCGCCAAGTCCAATTTCTTATGGCGTCTTCCCTCTATCATCCAGACACAGTTGAGCGCTCGCTCGACCACGATAGCTCTGGCCCTGAGCCTGGCCTCAAAGACGACGAAGGGCGATGGGATCGCAGGCCTCACGCCAAACGCATCACTCGTGTCGATGAGTCCGTTCTCAAAACCTGGCACTCCGTGCTCGAGTCGGAAACCGTGCCGGTCCACCAAACACGAGCGCTGTTCGCCGTAAATGAATCTACTGCGGCGGTGTTGTCCAAGCTGTCTCGATCGCCACGGCTTGCAGAGCTGGGCCTGCGGTTCTCCTCGGGCTGGCACGAGAAGAACGACCGGGTCAAGGGCTACTTCGAAAGTCGATGGGGCGCCCCGGAGTGCTGGGACGACGTCATCCTTCAGGGGCCGCATTTGCACGTGGCGACTCCTCTGTACAAGACACCGAACCGGACCATGAAGCACAACCTGGACTGGACCGCCACCGACTTCGAAACCCTGCCCGCCGACACCGTCCCCGTCACGGCCTACAAACCAGTAGGTGACCGTTACAGGTACGACTGCGACTACACGGACTGGGGTAATGAGGAGAACCCTAAGCCCGCGCGCGACTATTACCGTGTCGCCTGGCGATACATGGCTGCGAATACTGGCGCTCGTACACTCATTTCTGCCATCATCCCCCCAGGTGCAGCGCATACTCACGGAGTTGCAGCAGCAGGCGGACCTGACATCGATGCGAGCACACTGGTCGCTATTGCTGGGTACCTGTCTAGTCTGATCGCGGACTTTTCCGTTCGAGTGGCTCCAAAAGCGACGATTGAAGGGCGCACCATCAATCGGCTGCCTTTTATGGCAGTCGACCCGCTGATGCCCGAGTTGGTGAGTCGTACGCTTCGCTTGAACTGTGTCTCTTCGGCATACAGCGACCTCTGGCGCGAGTGCGTAGCTCAACAACGCCTGTCCGACGCCGGCGTGACACAGGAGCCTTTGGCCCCGGAATGGTCACGGAGTGCCCCCGCGCGCACTACTCGCGACCGCCTTCGCCTTCAGGTTGAACTGGACGCAATCGTCGCCTTAATTCTCGGGGTCTCCCTCTCGGAGTTGTTGTCTCTTTATCGCACGCAGTTCCCGGTCCTGCGCGGTTACGATCGCGTCAGTTCTGTCGAGCGCCTCGATGAGGCTGACAGTATCCCGGGGCTAGCGCCGTGGAACCGCGAAGCTGCGTTAGCGTCGGCTTATGCGCGGTTTGTAAAAGCTAGGGAAGCGTGAACATGACCGAGCTAACTCCTTCTTTTCAGGTGGAGGCGATCCAAAGATCGCTGCTCAGCTACCTGACTACCACATTCGCCCTCGTTGATGAGGCTTCGCGTACCTCCTTGAGTGAGTTTCTCAATGATCCGGTGTCGGGTCTCTTCAAGGGGGCTTTCGTTCGCCTTCGTCTTCCCTTTCGGCCAGCGAGTACAGGTTGGCAGCGCTCACTCGACTGGTATGGAGGGCTTCCACCTTACGGCCACCAGGCCGCAGCCTTCGAGCGTCTTTCGACCTCCCGCGCCGCCTTGGGAGCAAGCCGTCCGCAACCGACGCTCGTCACGACTGGTACGGGCTCTGGCAAGACGGAGTCGTTTCTCTTCCCCATCCTCGACCACGTCCTGCGTGCCAAACGCGCCGGGGTGACCGGGATGAAGGCGATCATCCTCTACCCGATGAACGCGTTGGCGAACGATCAGGCCAAGCGCCTCACTTCAATCCTCACCGGGGACGACACCCTCTCGGGCGTGACCGCGGCGATCTACACGGGGCAGAACGATCCGCTGCCGCGAACAAGAGTTTCGGCGAAGGGCCTCATCACCGACCGCAAGGTCATGCGCAGCGATCCACCCGACGTCCTCCTGACCAACTACAAGATGCTCGACCAGCTGCTCCTGCGCGCGGACGATGCTCCGCTGTGGCAAAAGAGCGCGATGAGCCTGCAGTACCTCGTCCTCGACGAGTTCCACACCTACGACGGGGCTCAGGGCACCGACGTCTCCATGCTGTTGCGGCGTCTGGGGACCGCGCTCAAGAGCTACTGGCAGCCAGGAGACCTCAATGTTTCCGGAGAGGACCGTCGCCGGCCGCTGGGCCAGATCACGCCCGTCGCCACGTCTGCGACGCTCGGGGACGGCGGTGATCCCGCGCGGATGCTCCAGTTCGCCGAGACGGTCTTCGGCGAACCTTTCGGCGCGGACGCCGTCGTCACCGAGAGCCGCGTGAGCATCGACGAGTGGATCGGTGACGCCGCTGACGTCGTGGAGAGTTGGGAGTTGGAGGAGGTCGACGTCGACCGCTCGACCATTCAGCTCGTCAACCGTGCTGTGGAGGCCCTCGGGGACAACCCTGAAGGGTCGGCCGTCGCCGAGGCGGTCGCTTCCCAGCTGTGGAGACCGTCCACAGAGGATGCGCCGACGATCGGCGCCGAGGATCGGCTCTTGACCCTGCTGCGGGGGCATCAGGTCACTCGATGGCTGCTGAGCCGTGCGGTGGACGCGATCAGCGTGCGGGACCTGGCCACCGATCTCCTCGGCGACCACGGAGCCGCGGCCTCGACCGAGGAGCAGGATGCCGCGGAAGCCTTCGTCACCGCGCTGCTCGCCGCGTTCAGTCACGTCCGTGCGATCCACGGCCGGATCGCGCCGTCCGTTGACCTGCACTTGTGGGTGCGCGAGCTCACCCGCATCGACCGCGCGGTCTCCGACCGTCCCGAATACATCTGGGCTGACGACGGGCCTCTGATGGCCGTCCAATCCGACGACGTCACCGACACTCGATCCTCGACCTACCTCCCAGCTTTGTACTGCAGGCACTGTGGTCGATCCGGGTGGGGACTCGTGCTGGCGCCGACCGGCAGCGACCTGCACGGCGACGACTCGGCGATCCGAGCACAACGCACGGCGCGGAACGACAGGTTCCGTCCAGCCATCCACGCGCCGGCCGAGGGTGAGATGCCGGAACTCGCGGACGGCCACGACGTCGTGGGCCTCCTGTGGCTGTCGACGGACGAGCGCCGACTGCTCGCCCGACCCTCGGTGACCGAGGAGCAGCTGCGCACCGGAGCGGTCGTCCCCGTCCTCACCCACGTCGGTGACGACGCCGCGGAACTGTCCCTCGACGACACCTGTCCCTCCTGCCTGCAGAAGGACGGCATCCGGTTCCTCGGCTCGGCCATCGCGACGATGCTGTCGGTCACCATCTCGACGTTGTTCGGCGACCCCACGCTGGACCCTGAGGAGAAGAAGGCGCTCGTCTTCACCGACAGCGTGCAGGACGCCGCACACCGCGCCGGGTTCGTCGAGGCACGCTCCCACAGCCTCACGTTCCGCTCGGTGATCCGAGAAGCCGTGGGGGACGCCCCGTCCTCCCTCGACGAGCTGGTCGAGGAGATGCTGCGGCGGGCTGGCGACGACCGCCACCGGCGCTACCGTCTCGTGCCGCCGTCCTTGACGGGGTTGGAGGAGTTCACGCCCTTCTGGGAGGAGGCGTCCCTACGACGTGTCCCGCCCAAGGTCCGTGAGCGAGTTCGTCGACGGCTGCTCCTCGACGTGTCCTTGGAGTTCGGTCTGCAGTCGCGCACCGGGCGGACACTCGAGCGCACGGGCAGCGTCACCGCGGAGGTCGACGCCTCCGAGGGGATCCTGCTCCGCGCTGCCGACGACGTCCTGGATGCAGCCGGTGGGACCGGGACGCTGGGCTCCGCCCCCGCTCGCGCGCAGCGGATCGCCTGGGTGCGCGGCGTCCTGGAGCGGATGCGGGAGCGGGGCGCCGTCCACCACCTCTGGTTCGTCAAGTACCAGCAGGACGACGGGAACCGCTACTCGATCTGGGGCGGTCGTCCTCGCTCGGACGGCATGCCGGCGTTCCCCGCCGGCCGCGCTGCGCCGGCCTTCCCGCGCGTCGGCGGCGCGAAGCTCGACAAGAACGTCGACCTCGACCCGGTCACCTCGCCTCAGAGTTGGTACGCACGATGGGCGGGGCGGAATCTCGGAGTCGCGCCCGGGGACGGCGCGCGCTTCGCCAAGATGCTCTTCGAGCGGCTCGCACACTTGGGTCTCGTCGACGTCGTCACGAGCAAGAGTGCGGCCCAGGTCTACGAGCTCAAGACGTCGTCGATCCTCGTCGCACCCGTGGAGCTCGACGATCTCACTGGAGGCCTGCACCGTCTGGTGTGCTCTGTCTGCCGTTCCAGCTTCCCCGGGAGCCTGATGGTCACCGAGCAACTGAGCGGAGCTCCCTGCCTCGTGGCCCGTTGTGGGGGGACTCTCGGGACAGATGCGGGTGATGACAACTTCTACCGTCGTCTCTACGAATCCACGGACATCCGCCGCGTCGTGGCGCGCGAGCACACCAGCATGCTCGACGACGCCGTCCGCCTGGGCTACGAGGAGGCCTTCAAGGGGGCGGGCGAAGATCCGCAGGCCCCCAACGTCCTCGTGGCCACGCCGACGCTCGAGATGGGCATCGACATCGGCGACCTGTCCACCGTCATGCTCTCCTCGCTCCCACGCTCGGTCGCTTCCTACCTGCAGCGCGTCGGTCGTGCGGGCCGCCTGACCGGGAACTCGTTGAACCTCGCCTTCGTGACAGGGCGAGGCGACCAGCTGCCGCGCCTGGGGGACCCCCTGTCGGTCATCAACGGCGCGGTGGTGCCGCCGGCGACCTACCTGGACGCCGAAGAGATCCTCCGCCGTCAGTTCATCGCACACTTGGCCGACCACCTCGCGCGGGACGTCAACGCACCGCACCCCAAGTCCGCATCCGGTGCGATCGGGTCCGTCGACGAGGGCTCCTTCCTCCGTGCGCTGCTGAACCTCGTCGAGGTCGACCCGAAGCAGTGCGTCGACGCCTTCCTCGCCGGCTTCCCCTCGCTGTCGGACCTCACCCGTCGATCGCTCCTCGAATGGGCTTCTCCGCAGGCGGGAGTGCCGGACAGCAGTGGCCTCGCGCGTCGGGTGGTCTCCGCCTCGCAGAGTTGGAACCACACCGTCGAGACCCTCAACCACCGCCGCAAGGAGATCCAACTCTCACTGCCGGCCTTGCAGCAGGCCGTCGCCAACAAGGCGACGGCGACGGACGCCGACAGGCGAGCGCACCGCACGGCCCAAGCGGCGCTCCGCCTCGTCCAGGCACAGCTGTCCGACCTGCGAGCCGGCTACTGGATCGGTGTCCTGGAGGAGCACGGCCTCCTGCCGAACTACACGCTCCTCGACGACGGCGTCACGTTGGACGTCACGCTGAGCTGGACGGACCCTGACACCGGGGACTTCCGCAACGACCCGTTCAGCTACCGACGAGGGGGCACCCAGGCGTTGCGGGACTTCGCCCCCGGCGCGACCTTCTACGCGAACGGTCACCGGATCGCGATCGACGCCCTGGATCTGGGCCACGACGGTGAATCCGTGCGGCAGTGGCTCTTCTGCCCCGCGTGCGGCTATGCGGCCGGCCCCGACCCCGCACCGGTGGCCGCCTGCCCACGGTGCGGAAGCACCGGCGTGGCCGACACCAAGCAGCGCCTCGACGTGGTCGAACTCGAGCATGTCTACTCCGCCATGCGCCGCGACGACGCGCTGATCGGAGACGACCGCGACGAGCGCATGCGTGAGCAGTTCAGCGTCGTCACTGCGGCCGACGTCGACCCCGCGAAGGTCGTGCGCCAGTGGTTCGTCGAGGGGTACACCTTCGGCGCCAAGTACCTGCGAGACCAGACCATCCGGTGGATCAACGTGGGGCGCAGCGCCGCTCACGGGATGACTCGCCCGCTGGCGGGGGCCGAGCTGCCGGTCCCCCTCTTCCGCGTCTGCGAGGCCTGCGGGCAGCTCGACAAGGATCCCCGGGTGACCCGCCCGGACGAGCACCGACCGTGGTGCATCCACCGCACCGCCACCGCCGAACACACTCGAGGAGTCGCCCTGTCCCGCACCCTGCGGACGGAGGGACTCGTCCTGCGCCTGCCCGCGAGCGTGACCTTGGGGGACGCCTTCGCGGTCCCGAGCCTGTCAGCGGCACTGCTCCTCGGCCTGCGACGACGCATGGGCGGGTCGCCGGATCACCTGCAGATCGTGGAGACCGTCGACCCGACCTTCGGCAACGGTACGGACAACGCGTCCGCACTGCTGCTGCACGACATCGTTCCAGGGGGAACCGGGTACCTGGCCGAGCTCGCCGATCCCAGAGCCGTGTGGCGGCTCCTCCGCGACGCCTGGGAGACCGTCCGCGACTGCCCGTGTCGGGAGGAGGATCGGTTGTCGTGTCACCGGTGCCTGCTGCCCTTCGCGGCGCCGCACCAGGTGCGCTGGGTCGCGCGGGCCTCGGCGGAACGCCACCTGCGCGACATCCTGGCTGCAGGTGGCGATCACGATCCGGCCGACGAGCCGACCTGGTCGTGGACCGAGGAGGAGCCCGACCAGGTCGACCCCGAGTCCACTCTGGAGCAGCGGTTCCGCAAGATCTTCCTGGAACGCCTCGCCGCCGTCGGTGCGACCGTCGACGAACAGCCGACGGTCTCCGGGAACCGACTCCTCATCACGATGCGGGGTGGCCGGAAGTGGAGGCTGGAGCCGCAGCAGATCGTGGCCGGCTCCAAGCCCGACTTCATACTGCGCTGCAGTCAGGCGGGGATCCCGGAGGTGGCCGTCTTCACGGACGGATGGCGGTGGCACGCGAGTCCTCAGACCAACCGCATCGCCGACGACGCGGTCAAGCGGGAGAACCTGCGTCTCAGCAACCGTGTCGTCCTCGGCGTGTCGTGGCAGGACCTCGACGACGCCGAGAACGGAAAGGTCCAAGCGCCCGATTGGTGGGCGACCGCGCAGCGCGACGAGCTCATGGCGAGCTCTGGAGGGCAACTCACGCCGAGCCTTCTCGACCTCGTGTCCGGGGGACCCGTCGACTTCCTCATGTCCTGGATCCAGGCACCGGACCCGGAGGGACTGCAGCGACTCGCCCACTGGCTGCCCTGGTTCCTCATCGGCGACTCGGTCGTGAGCCCCATCTCCGGGTCACCGGTCGCCGCCGCCGCCACCACGCTCGACGGGGATGCCGTCGAGGTCGGGGACAACCCGACGTGGACCTGGAGCCGGGGCCCGATGACCTTCGCCGCGACCATCGTCGACCCCGCCACCGCCACGACCGAGGTCGCGGTCGTCCTCGACGACCGAGAGGCGGCAGTGGAACGTCCGGACCATCGGGACGCCTGGCGAGAGTGGTTGCGACTGAGCAACCTCCTCAACCTGCGGACTGCCCCGACGACCATCTCGTGTCGCACTGAAGTGGACCTGGGTGCAACGCCCGCCGCTGCGTCCGAACCCACGCCCGCCACCGGCTCGATGCCGGCCGAGTGGCAGGAACTCTACGAGCTCGGCACCGAGCTCGAGCGGCCGCTGATCAGAGAGCTCGCAGCCGCTGACATCAGCCTGCCGGAACAGGGCCTGGAGTCGGTGGGTGGCATCGCCCTCCCACTGGCGTGGCCGGCTCAGAGGGTCGTCGTAGACGTCTCGTTCAGCACCGACGACCGCATCGAGCTCGAGACCGCGGGCTGGCACGTCGTGTCACCGGTGATCGATAAGGTGCGCGAAGCACTGACCGTGGGGAAGGACTGACCGTGCCGCAGATCGTGTGGGGCCCGCCTCAGCGAGGCGAAGTGGACGCTTCCGTCAAGAAGCTCGTCCTCACCTTCCTCGAGAAGCTGAACCGGGACGACACCACGCCGGGTCTCCACATCGAGCCCATCAACGGAACAGTCGACGACCGGATCCGCACGGGACGTGTCAACGACTTCTGGCGGGCAGTCCTCGTCAAGCTCCAGGGTCAGGGCGAGACAGCCCACTACGTCTACCTGGGCACCTTTCCTCACGACGACGCGATCAAGTTCGCCAAGCGTGCGCAGTTGACGGTCAATCCGGTGAACGGCATCGCCGAATTGATCATGGCGACCGAGCCCGGCGATGCCGCGGTGATCGCTCCTGCCCGGGTCGCTGAGGTCGTGAAACCGCTTTTGCCTTCTCGGGGCGTCACCCGCGAAGTGCTCGTCGACGAGGTCGGCATCGCGCCCGACATCGCAGACCTGGCGGTGGCTGCCACCACGGAGGACGAGATCATCCGCATCGCCGAATCCGCGGTGGAGTGGCAAGGACTCCTGCTCATCGATCTTGCGGGCGGAACGCCGCTGGAAGCAGCCCGGGCATCTCTCGGTCTCGCCGAGTCGCCGGCCGAAGCGGTGGATGCGCCGGCGATCTCCGACGAGGAGGTCATCTCGGCGCTGCGCCATCCCGCCGCGCAGATGCAGTTCGCCTTCATCGAGGATGATGCAGAACTGCGCCGAGCCATCGAGGACTCCTTCGCCGCATGGCGCATCTTCCTCCACCCGGAGCAGCGGAAGTACGCGACGACGCGCTACAACGGACCGTTCCGTCTCTCCGGAGGTGCAGGCACCGGGAAGACGGTGGTGCTGCTCCACCGCGCTCGACACCTGGCGAGGCAGAACCCGCACGCGCGCATCCTCCTCACCACCTACACGCGAACCCTGGCGGAGGCTCTACGTGCCGATCTCCGGCGACTCGATCCCACCCTGAAGATCGCCGCAGGGCCCGGCGAGTCGGGTGTCTACATCTCCGGCGTCGACGCCGCCGTCAGCTCCGTGTTGAAGGCCGCGAAGAATCGAGCGGATGCGATCGAAGCCGTTCTCGGCGCTCGATCGCCACAGACGTCAGGACGGACGAAGGAGTCGGCGTGGAGCGACGCCGCACAGGGCGTCGAGCTACCCCCGGAACTGCTGTCGAGGACCTTCCTGGCGTCGGAGTACGCGATGGTGGTCCTGCCTGCACGGGCGACGTCCCGCGACGAGTACTTGACTGTCCGCCGGCCGGGGCGAGGTGTCTCCCTCGACCGCAAGAAGCGCGCCAGTGTCTGGAGCATCGTCGCGTCCTACCGTGCTCAAGCGAGCATCGAGGGCAGCGTCGACTTCGCCGAGGCGGCGTCGATCGCCGCCGCGTCGCTGGAAGCCACCGGCCCGCTGTTCGACCACGTGCTCGTGGACGAGGGCCAGGACCTCACCCCGAGTCATTGGCAGTTCCTGCGGGCGTCGGCGGGTGAAGGGTCGGACGACCTGTTCATCGCGGAGGACTCCCACCAGCGCATCTACGGACAGCGTGTCGTCCTCGGCCGTTACAACATCAAGATCGTCGGGCGTTCGCAGAGGCTGACCCTCAACTACCGAACCACCGCACAGAACCTCGGGTACGCCGTCGCTGTACTGGAAGGCGGAGAGTTCCACGACCTCGAGGACGCGGGCGAGGACGCGCGTGGATACCGATCGGCGCGGACCGGCCCTCGGCCTCGAGTCATTCACGTGGACAGCCTGAGCGAGGAGTTCGACCAGGCGGCTGACGTCGTGCGGCGGTGGAGCGATGAGACTGAGGCGCAGGAGACCATCGGACTCCTGGTGCGAGACCAGCAGACCGCTCGCAGGCTGTCCATCGGCCTCGACGAGCGGGGCGTCCCGGTGCGGATCGTCGAGGGGGGTGTGTCGAGCAGCGCCCAACCCCTCGTCATGACGATGCACCGGGCGAAGGGGATGGAGTTCTCACGGGTCCTGATCTTCGGTGTGGACGAGGGGTCGGTTCCCGCGGAGTACGCCGTGCAAGGGCTGCCGGACGCCGACTGTGAGGACGCGTTGTTGCGGGAGAGGTCGCTGCTCTACGTGGCGGCGACGCGTGCTCGAGACGAGTTGGTGCTCCTGACGCGGCAGCCGAGCCCGATCCTGCCGGGCATCGCTCGTAAGGTACCCACCTGAGCATCCGAAGCGCCTTTTCCACCGAGTGGGGATACCGTCTGCCATCGACCGCGTCCTCAGAGGCGGAGGGTTTGACAAGCCAGTCGACTAACAGCTCCCTTCACTATAAGAAGCCGTTGCATTAGTTCGTTGTGGGTAGTCGCCGGGCGCAGATGAGCGTGACGGCGAGGCGGGCGAGAGCGGTGATGGTGCGTCCGCTGCTGTCGTAGCGCAGCGCCAGGCGTTTGTAGCTGAGCAGCCAGCCGATGGTGCGCTCGACCACCCAGCGGTACCGGCCCAGGCGCTGGCTGGACTCGATGCCTATGCGGGCGATGCGCGCGGTGATACCGCGCCGGCGCAGGTAGGTGCGGCACCGGCGGTTGTCGTAGCCCTTGTCTGCGTGCAGCTTGGCTGGGCGGCGCCGGGGCCTGCCGCGGCCGACGCCCTTGACGGCTCGCTGCGTATCGAGCAGCGGCGCCAGCAGCATCGAGTCGTGACGGTTGGCGCCGGACAGGACCACGTTGAGTGGCAGCCCATCGGCGGTGACCAGCAGGTGGTACTTGGTGCCCAGCTTGCCTCTGTCCGTGGGGTTCGGTCCTGTCAGCGCGCCCCCCTTTTCGCTCGGACGCTGACGGAGTCGATGCAAGCCCGAGACCAGTCCAGCAGTCCTTGCTGACCGAGGCGGTCCAACACGGCGCCGTGCAGCTCGTCCCAAACGCCGGCCTGCTGCCACTGGCGCAGCCGCCGCCAGCAGGTCCAGCCCGAGCCGTAGCCCAGCTCGGCGGGGTGGGGGTACCTCCCGCGTGCGGGGGACTTGGCCCAGCCGATGCCGGTGCTCAGCACGAAGACAATGCCTTCGAGGACTGCCCGGTCATCGTGGCGTGGTCGCCCGGTGCGCCCACGAGGCGCCGGTGGCGGTGGCGGGATCAGTGGCTCAAGCAGCTCCCACAGCTCATCGCCGATCAGCTGACGCGGTCGGGTGCTGGCGTCGATGGCCATGTCGCCCAGGCTGCGCCTGGCTCAGCGCGACACGCCAGAGCCTCCGCAAGACTTCTGCAACGGCTTCTAACTTGCGAGCCTGTTGACGTCGTCGCAGCCTTGAGGCATGGCCGAGGACGCGGTACCTGAGTTGCTGCAGGACTTGGTGCCCAATGCGCTGTGGCAGCGGGTACAGCCCTTGCTGCCGCAGCGCGCACCGCGCCGCATTGGCCGGCACCGTGCAGGTCCTGATCACCGGCTGCACGTGGGCGTAGGTGCCGGCCGAGCAGTTCGGCTGCTCGGGCATCACCTGCTGGCGCCGGTTGCGCGACTGGACCGAAGCCGGGGTGTGGCCGCAGCTGCACCAGGTGCTGCTCGATGAGCTGCGCGCAGCCGGGAAGCTGCAGCTGGAGACGGCGGTGGTGGACGGCTCGCACGTGCGGGCGCTGAAAAGCGGGGGGCACAGCGGCCCTTCACCGGTAGACTGCTCCCGCAGTGGCTCCAAGCATCACCTCTTGACCGATGCCGGCGGCGTTCCGGCGGTCGTGATGCTAACCGGTGGCAACCGCCACGACGTGACCCAACTGCTGCCGCTGGTCGACGCTTTCCCGATCGTGCGCGGCCTCCGCGGCCGGCCCCGCCTGTACCCGGACTACCCCTACGCTGACCGCGGCTACGACTACGGCGTCTACCGCCGCGCGCTGCGTCAGCGCGGCATTCTTCCGCGCATCGCCCGGCGCGGCGTCGCCCACGGCTCCGGCCTCGGGCGCACCTGTTGGGTTGTCGAGCTCATGTTCGTTGGGGGTACCACCCGCTCGCGGGGGAGGCTGCACCAGTTCAAGCGGCTGCGCATCCGCTACGAGGTCCGCGCCGACCTGCACCTAGGTCACGTCTGACGGATCTTCACTTGAGCCAGAGCAGCAGCGAGGCCAGCAACAGCCCGGCACGGTAGTGGTGGGCGTGCTTGTCGTAGCGGGTGGCGAGCCCGCGCCACTGCTTGAGGCGGTTGAAGGCCCGCTCGACGACGTTGCGCTGGCGGTAGGTGCGCGCCTCGAAGCGGTATGGGCGCCCGCCGGCGCTGCCGCGGGCGCGGCGGTTGGCGAGCTGGTCGGCGCGTTCGGGGATCGTGGCTGCGATGCCGCGGGCGGCGAGCAGGCGGCGGTTGGCGCGGGAGCGGTAGCCCTTGTCCGCCACGACGTGTTGCGGTCGGGTGCGTGGTCGACCCCGACCGCGGCGGGCGATGCGGATTTCGCCCAGCACGGTCGCGAGCACGGTGGTGGGGGTACCTCCCGCTTGCGGGGGAGCGTTGACGTTTCCAGCCGTCAGCACGATCGCCAGCGGCCTGCCCAGCCCGTCGACGGCCAGGTGTGTCTTGGTGGTCAGCCCGCCGCGGGAGCGGCCGATCGCGTGGTCCGCCGGTTCTGTCGAGCCTCGTCCGCACCATCCGAGCCCCCCGGGGGTGTGCTCCGGCTGGTGTTGGCGCCGTGCTGGTGCACCCGCACCATCGTGGAGTCCACTGCGACCAGCCAGTCCAGCTTCCCGGAGGCGTCGGCTTCGGCCTGCACCGCCTCCAGCAGCCGCTGCCAGGTCCCATCCGCCGCCCAGCGCGCGAAGCGGTCATAGGCCGTCTGCCAGGGCCCGTACTCCGCCGGCAGCTCCCGCCACGGCGAGCCGGTGCGGTACTTCCAGGCGATGGCCTCGATCACCTGTCGGTGATCTCGCCAGCGTCCACCGCGCTGCGGCTTCGTCGAGGGCAGCAGCGGCTCGATGCGCGTCCAGGTGGCGTCGGTGAGCACCTCGGTCCTGGCCATGTCAGCCAGTGAACCGCATCAGCGCGTGATCCACCAGACATGGCCTAGGGGACAGCCGCTTAGCCGGTGACGCGCCGGACACCACCGACCACGAGGTCAACGGCGACGCCGAAGACCACGTGCGACCCGCCTTCCCACACCCACCACGCCCGGGGCAGCTCGCCCACCGGGGCCTGTATGCCCAGCGCGGGCAGGAGCGTGCCGTGGAAGGCGCCGAACAGCGCGGCCCCTCCGAGGGCGCCCGAGTCCGTGCGCAGAGGCGGCACCCGCCGGGACAGCAGCGAGTACGCCACGGGGTTACCCGTAGGTGATGGCGCGGTGGAACCACACGGCTCCGGCCTCGAGCTCGTCGCCCTTCAGGGTGTCGCCATCGCCGCTGCGTAGGTCAACCAGGCGCCGGTAGATGACCGAGGGGGAGCATCCGGTCGCCGTACCCGGCCAGGTCGGCGCCGAGAAGCCCCTTCTAGCCAGGACGAGCGGCAACGCCTTCTCGCCCTACTGCTGGAGGGTGAACTCCGCCTTCGCTCTGGCCTGCACGCCGACCCAGCCGGTCAGGAGCCCGGTCGTGACGTCGACCACGAACCTTATGCTGATCACGGGCACTGACTACCGCACCGGCACCGATGGCGCTGTCCCTGCGCCGCTGGGAGGCGGAGGACGGTCAGGAGTGCTGCGCCGTCCACGCCGCATGCAACCGCGAGTAGGGCCCACCGGCGTGTGCCAGCTCCACGGCCGGCCCTACCTCGACGACCCGCCCGGAGTCCACGACCACGACGACGTCGGCGGCCTCCGCCGTCGACAGGCGGTGCGCGATGGCCACGGAGGTCCGGCCGCTGAGCACCCCTTCGAGGGCCCGCTGCAGCCGCACCTCGGTGGCGGGGTCGACGGAGGAGGTCGCCTCGTCGAGGACGAGCAGGTCGGGGTCGGCGAGGTGCGCCCTCGCCAGGGCGACGAGCTGGCGTTCGCCGGCGGAGAGGCGCTCGCCGCGCTGGCCGACGGGGGTGTCGAGGCCGTCGGGCAGGCCGTCGAGCCAGGCGGTGAGGCCGAGGTCGGCGAAGGCGGCGCGGACGTCGACGTCGGTGGCGCCGGGCTTGCCGCGGCGGACGTTGTCGCCGACGGTGGCGTCGAAGAGGAAGCCCTCCTGGGGGACGGCGACGACGCGGCGGTGCAGTTCACGGCTGGGCAGGTCGCGGGCGTCGATCCCGTTGAGGAGCACCCGGCCGGCGGCGGGGTCGACGAGCCTCGTCACGAGGCGGGCGAGGGTGGTCTTGCCGGAGCCGGTCTCGCCGACGACGGCGGTGCGGGAGCCGGCGGGCAGGTGCAGGGTGACGCCGGTCAGGACGGTCTTGTCGGTGCCGGGGTAGGTGTAGGCGACGTCCTCGACGCGCACGTCGACCGGGCCGGCGGGCAGCTCGCGGACGCGGTCGGCGGGGGGTTCGGGGACGGTGACGGGGGTGTCGATGAGGTCGACGACGCGGCGCCAGCCGGCGAGGGCGTTCTGCAGCTCGTTGAGGACCTCGGTGGTCGCCTGCACCGGGCCCACCCACAGCTGGGCGAGGAAGAGGAAGGCCAGCAGCCGGCCGAGGGTGATGTCGCCGTCGACGCCGAGCAGGGTGCCGACCACGACGACGAGGGCGACGACGAGGCCGGAGACGACGACGCCGGTGGAGAACGTCGTGGCCGTGGCGACCTGGGCCTTCACGGCCTGCTTGCGGTGCGCCTCCACGGCGGCGTCCACGGTGCGCCAGGAGCGGGAGGCGGCGTCGTGGGCGCGGATGACGTCGGCGCCGACGACGGTCTCGGAGACCGCGCCGAGCAGCTCGCCCATCCGCACCCGCACCTGCCGGTAGGCCGCGGCCACCGGGCGCTGCAACTTGTTGCGGATGATGACGAGCGGCACGAAGCAGCCGATCACCACGAGCGCGAGCTGCCAGGAGTAGACGAACATCACCGCCGTCGCCAGCACCACCTGTCCGAGGGACAGGACGAGCACGAGCATGCCGGTCTGCAGGAACGTGGAGATGGTGTCCACGTCGCTGGTGACGCGGCTGACGAGGGAACCGCGGCGCTCGCCGGACTGGGTGAGCACCGCGAGGTCGTGCACGTGGCGGAAGGCCCGCACCCGCAGCGCTGCCAGGCCCGCCTCGGTGGAGCGGAACAGCCGCGAGTTCACCACCCACGCCGTCACCGTGGTGATCGCGACGACGACGGCGGCGATGGAGCAGAGCAGCGCGACCCGGCCCGGGTTGGGGCCGTCGGGGCCGAGGACGCCGGTGTCGATGGTCTGCTGCACGGCGACGGGGACGACGAGCTTGCCGATCGTCGTGGCCGCCGCGATGGCCAGGGTGACGCCGAGGCCCTCGGCGAACTGCGGGGTCAGCTCGCGGGCTTGGGCCAGCACCCCCCGCTGGGTCAGGGCGCCCGGGGTGCCGGGGCCCGTGGGGGCAGTGCCGGGCTTCGCGCCCGGGTTCGTGGTGGTCGTGCTCACGCCATGCCCGCCTTGTCGTTCGCGGCCTTGACCGCTGCCTCGTCGGCGCGGTCCTGCGCCGCGCGCGCGTACGCCGTCACCAGCTCGCGGTAACCCGCGTCGCGGGCGGCGACCTCCTCGGCCGGGCCGCGGTCCACCACCCGCCCCTTGTCCAGGTGCACCACCTCGTCGGCCAGCGCGATCGTCGCCGGCCGGTAGGCCACCACCACGACGGTCGTACCGGCGCCGGAGTCGGCGAGGCCGTCGAGCACCGCGCGCTCCACGGCCGGGTCCAGCGCGCTCGTGGCGTCGTCGAGGACGAGCAGCCGGGGCTTGCGCACCAGCGCCCGGGCCAGCGCGAGGCGCTGGCGCTGCCCGCCGGAGAGGGTGGAGCCGCGCTCGCCGACGAGCTCGTCGAGACCGCCGGGCAGCGCCTTCACGAAGTTCTCCGCGCGAGCCAGCCGCAGCGCGGCCCACACGTCGTCGTCACCGACCCGGCGCCCCGCCGGCACGCTCTCGTTGTCCAGGCCCAGGGCGATGTTGCCGCGGATCGTGTCGTCGAAGACGAACGTCGACTGCGGCACCAGCGCGGCCGCCGCGGCGACCTGCCCCTCCGCGAGCTCGCGCACGTCCACCCCGTCGAGGAGGACCTCCCCGCTCGTCGGGTCCACCAGGCGCACGAGCATCCCCGCCAGCGTCGACTTGCCCGCGCCGGTGCTGCCGACGACCGCGACGGTGGAGCCGGCGGCCACGTCGAGGGTGACGTCCGCGAGCGCGGGCGTCGGTTCGCGGCGCGGGACGACCGGGGTCTTCCGGCGGGCGGGCTGGCCGGTCAGGCCGGGGC